>NZ_JBHMAA010000024.1:0-470872 GCF_042429745.1 Neorhizobium puerariae
TTGATCCGTTCCCACTGATCGTCTCGAAGTGCATCACAATCCATCGCTGATCTCCAAAATCAACGTTGAATCCGATTTGCTCAACTTTGGGAATCCCAATTCCCTAAATCGTCACCACGATCTAGCGGAAATGATGGTTTACCGCGAGATCCGGCAACAGCCCGTCCCGATCGACTTCCAGCCATGCATTCATAAACACGGCGGACGGCCGGATACCCCGAAACCACCATGAAAAACCTCATGCGCCGGCTTTTCCACAATATCCCTGTCGCGTTTCGGACCACATTCCCACAATGACACGAAAACCATGCAGGAACATTGTCGGTCTATCAACCATGTCCGTTGATTGATCGTGAACCATGCGGTGAGGGATGCATGATCCCTCCCATGACAAAGCGATTCCGAAATTATCTGATGGCTTTTGCGATCTCTCTCGCGCTGTGGGCGATCATCATCGCGATCGTCGTCGTCGTGTTCTGAGCCGCCGGCCTTACTTCAGGGTTTCACGGTTGCCGCGACGGTCGACGATCTCAAGCTCCTTGCCGTTGAAGAGGACGTCGACGCAATCGACCTGCGTACGGGGCTTGCGCACGCAAATCCGGCCATCGGAAATCTTGTATCCGGTCGACTTGCCCTTCCTGTACTGGTAGCCGTCCTTCCCGTCCGTCAGTTCGCCGGCCCCTTTGAGATTCTGCCGGATCTCGGCCTCGGAAGCAGGCCGGATCTTCACGGCATCCTCGGCAGAAGACGCCGTTGCAACAGCCGCAGCAAAAAGAAAAGCCAAAACAGCACGCATCAAGTAACTCCACAGGTCAGAACCCAAGGCTAAGCAGTCATCCCGGCACCGTCAACTGCCGGCCGGACAGGGTATAGCCGGGAAGACATTCACATTGAAGTCTTTCAGGCAAGGCATGCAGAAATATGGTACGAGCCGCATCGCCTGCCTCTCATCCGCGCAGGCCGCACGGCGGATATCCACGAGGCGGCTCCAAACCGGCATCGCCGGTCCGCAATCATGCGATTTCAATTGCGTGATGTGCATGGGGTTTGATTATTTGTTAATGCTGCACTGGACAGAATGCACGTCCATACGACTCCTCCGACGGACATCACCAAGCATGCGAAAACTAACGGACTGGCTTTCCAGACTCCGACCGGCCAGGACGCCCCCACCCAGCCGCCGCAGGATCGATTTCGGTTCGTCCCCGCCCAGCTATCCGATCTATGTCATCGGCGACGTTCACGGCTGCATCAACGAACTGAAGGACGCCGAGGCGCGGATCGCCGCGGACATCGAGGCGACGGGACGCATCGGTCTCGTCCTCCTGCTTGGCGACTATGTCGACCGAGGCCCTGGCTCGCGCCAGGTCCTCGAACATCTCATCAGGCCCAGCGAGCTTGGTCTGAAGAGGATTCCGCTTTGCGGCAATCACGACGACATCTTCTCCAAGTTCCTCAAGGAACCGGACCTTTATTCCGAATGGCTGGGGCTGGGAGGCGAGCAGACCCTCATCTCCTATGGCATCGACCTGCACCATCTGGGCGCCCGCCAGAAAAGCCGCGGCGCGCGGCTGGTGGAACTGCTTTCCGAAGCCGTGCCGGCGTCGCACGCGCAATTCCTCGCCGAGCTGCCGGTCTGCCTGAAGGTGGGCGACCTTTTCTTCGTTCATGCAGGGATCAGGCCGGGCATACCGCTCGAGGACCAGAAGGACGAGGATCTGCTCTGGATTCGCGAGCCGTTTCTTGCAAAAGGGCCGCAGCTTCCCCTTCTCGTCGTCCACGGCCACACGCCCAAGCCCCAACCCGATCGCGGGCCGGGCCGGATCGGCATCGACACCGGCGCATACTACACGGGCTCGCTGGCCGTGCTGAAGATAGACGCCGGGCGCGTGACCATTCTGTGAGGCCATGGCCTCAGGATCTCAGGACCGTTTCCGCCGATACCACCAGTACAGGACCGGCTTGACCAGCGAACCGAAGCGGCCGAGCGCCGCGATGGAAAAGCCGAAATAGAGCCTCGGCGTCCCGCGATCGACCGCGCGCACGATACGCGCGGCAACGGCTTTCGCGGTCCAGGGCCGGGCCTTGCCCATGAGGGCCTGCGCCTCCCGGGGGCGCTTTGCCAGTTCGCGTTCGAACTGCGGGGTGTATGTATCCGGGGGAAAGCAGATCGAGATACCGACGCCCGATCCGGCAGCCTCCATGGCAAGCGCCTCGGCGAACCCTGAAAGCGCCGATTTGGAGGCGCAATAGGCGGTGTAGCCGTAGAGGCCGATCAGCCCGGCACCGGAGGACACGATCATGACGCGGCCGCTCCCGCGCGCCTTCATGCCGGGATAAACGGCCCGGACGGCGTTGGCTACCCCAAGAAGATTGGTGGCGACCTGCTCCGCGAAGACCTCGCCGGAAAGGGTTTCGAACAGTCCAGGTTCGACGACGCCCGCCGATGCGATCAGGACATCGCAGGAGCCGAACTCGGCCTCAGCCGCCGCCATGGCGACGGAAAGGCCGGCATCGGAACCGACATCCACGGCTGCGATGCGGATGGCCGCATCGGAAACATGTCCCATGGCGAGCAGTTCGCGACGCGCCGCCTCCAACCTTGAAAGACCGCGAGCGACAAGCGTCAGCCGCGCGCCGCGCGCCGCATAAAGCCTTGCGACCTCCAGACCGATTCCGCTCGACCCGCCGGTGACGATGACATGCATATGATCCCGCTCGCCTGGGGTTTGAGCCGAATTCAGGATTTTCCGGCCGCCTGCAGCAAGGGCGCGAGCTGCATGATCTGGTCCATGTCGAGCGACGCTAGGCCGAAATTGCGGTCCTGTAAATCTTTGAGCTTGCGGGCCGTGACCTCCACCGAATGGCGGATCTGCTCCTCGGTATGATCGCACGTGATGAAGAAGCGCAGCCTCGCCATGCCTTCCGGCACCGCGGGATGGATGATCGGCAGGACGTTGATCCCTTCCTGCAGCAGATCGTTGGAAAGCTGCACGGCGCGCAGCGAATCCCCCACGATGACCGGCACGACCGAAAAACCGACGCTCAGCCCCGTATCAAGGCCGGCCGCCCGGGCGCATTCGAGGAAAAGCGCGCCGTTGCGATGCAGCCTTTCGGTCCTCTCCGGCTCGCTGCTGAGGATATCGAGGCCCGAACGTGCCGCGGCCGCCAGAACGGGCGCGAGACCGACACTGTAGACGAAGCCGCCGGCCTCGGCCTTGAGGATATCGACAAGAGCCTGCGAACCGGCGATGTAACCACCGCAGCTCGATGTCGTCTTGGAAAGCGTTCCCATCCAGATGTCGACGTCACGCGCATCGAGGCCGAAATGCTCGAACGTTCCGCGCCCCCTCGCCCCCAGCACGCCGAGCGCATGGGCCTCGTCCACCATCAGCCAGAAACCGTAGCGGGACCGCAGCTCCAGAAGCGCCGGCAGATCGGCGATATCGCCGTCCATGGAATAGACGCCTTCGACGATGACCATGATCCGCCGGAAATCGGCAGACAACGTCCGCAGCACGGATTCCAGGTTCTCGATGTCGTTGTGCCGGAACAGCCGCCTTGTCGCCCCGGACTGCTTGATGCCCGCAAGCGCGCTGTTGTGGATGAATTCGTCATGGACGACGAGATCCTGCGGTCCCACGAGACAGCTTATCGCCGCGACGTTGGTCAGATACCCGCTCACAAAGCAGACGGCGGCATCGACACCGTAAACCGAGGCTAATTCCCCTTCGAGTTCCGTATGGACCGGTCGCTCGCCCGCGACAAGACGGCTTGCCGAAGCCGATATGCCGAACCGGTCGATCGCCGCCTTCGCCCTTTCCTTCGTGCGCGGATCGGTATTGGTGGCGAGATAGTCATAAGAGGCGAAGTTGATGAATTCCCGCCCGCCCATGGTCGTGGTCGCCCCGGCCGCCCGGTCATGCGAACGGTAGAACGGATTGGCGACGCCGGTCAGGTCCCCGGCCATGCGCTGAAGCTGAACGCGCTGATATTCCGGCAGTTCGTCGAAGCGCAGGACCGGACGCGCCGGTGGCTGAGGCTGCCGGTTCAAACGTGCGGCCCGATTGCGCCCTGACGATTCGCTTGCCTGACGCATCTTGTCCAGCAGGCCGCGCTTTCCCTCAGCGCCGAGCCCTGAGGAAACTTCATCGTCCGGACCTTTTTTCATCACTGCGTCGCCGCTTTCTGCTCTCGGGAGACCGAATGGCTCTTCACGAGCCTGTCCACCACCTCGCTCTGGGCCGGGGCCGCGTCCTCGGTCTCGTCATTGTGCTTCGACACGCGCTCACGCAGGCGCGTGACGACATCGCTGACGGTCGTATCGTCGCCGACGCCGCTCAATGGAATATCGAATCCGGTCTTCTGCTGGAAGCCCATACCGAGCTCCATCGCCATCAGACTGTCGAGGCCGATCTCCTTCAGGACCTTGTCCGGGGTTACGGTATCCTCGCTGACGCGCAGGATCGCGGCGATCTCGGCGGCCACCAGCTTGTGGAGGATCTGCTGCGCCTCCTCCGACGACTTGCCGTGGATCATCTCCTCCAGGTCGATCGTGTCGCCATCGGCCACCGCATTGCCGCTGCCGGCCTGCCGGACGATCGTCTCGAAGATCGCGCCCCTGGCGATCGGCAGCATGCGCACGGCGCTCCAATCGACTTCCGCGATCATCACAGCCGCCGCATCGACACTGCCGGTGTCGGCGACGATGTAGCGCTCGACCTGTTCCAGCGCTTCGCGCGCCTTCATCGCGGTCTTGCCGATGCGCTTGGCGAGCATCTCGTTGACTTCGGCATTGCGCGAAAGGAAGCCGGTGTCGGCGATCGCGCCGAAGCCGACGGCCAGCGCGGGCAGGCCGGAGGCCCGGCGCGCCCGGGCAAGCCCTTCGAGATAGCCGTTGGCGATGACGTAGTTCGCCTGCCCCGGATTGCCGATCATCGTCGTGGCGGACGAGAAGAGCAGGAAGAGTTCGAGATCGTCCTTCCCGGTCAGGCGGTGCAGAACCTCCGCTCCCCTCACCTTCACATCCACGACCGGCCTGTTGCGCTCCGGCGTCAGGTTCGACAGCAGGGCATCATCGAGCACCATGGCCGCATGGATCACGCCCTTCACGGGACCTTCCGCCCGGAGGAGGTCCAGCAGCGCGGCAGTCGCCGCCTCATCGGTGATATCGCAGGCATGCACGCTCGCGCGGATGCCTTTCTTCTGCCATGCGGCAATCGCGGTCGAGGTATCGTCATCCGCAACCCCGCGGCGCGAGCAGAGCGCGATGCGACGCGCGCCTCTGGCCACCAGCCATTCCGCCGCAACGAGGCCGAAGCCGCCGATGCCGCCCGCAACCAAGAAGGCGCCTTCTTCCGAGAACCGCAACGGCTTGCCGGGGGCGACCAGGACCTTGTCCCTGCCGGAAACCGGAGGCCGGACCACGATCTTGCCGATGTGACCCGCATTCTGCATCAGTCGGAACGCGCTGCCGATCTCGTCGTGACCGAATGCGCGATAGGGAAGCGGCGTCAGCCTGCCCTCGGAGAACAGGCGTCCGATCTCGGTAAATATCTTCCTGGTGACAGCCGGCAGGCTAACGAGAAGCTGGTCCGCGTCGATGCCGAAATAGCTGACATTGCGGCGGAAAGGCCTCAGCCCGATCTTGCGGTCGGAGTAGTAGTCGCGCTTGCCGAGCTCCAGGAAGCGGCCGAACGGCTTCACCAGTTCGATGCTGCGCTCCATGGCTTCCGAGAAAAGCGAGTTCAATACGAGGTCGACGCCCTCGCCATTGGTGACGCCACGCACGCGGGCGACGAAATCGAGCGAGCGGGAATCGAAGATGTGATCGGCCCCCAGCGCTTCCAGGAAGCGGCGCTTTTCGACCGTTCCGGCCGTGGCGATGACTGTCGCACCCTTCAGCTTGGCGATCTGCAAGGCCGCAAGGCCAACACCACCCGCCGCGCCGTGGATCAGGATCGTCTCGCCCTTCTCGATATGACCGAGATGAACCATGGCGTAATAAGCCGTCAGGAAGGCAACCGGCACGGTCGCTGCGGCAGAGAAACCCATCTTGTCCGGAAACTTCGTGACGCCGTCGCCGCGAACGCGGACATGAGTCGAGAAAGCGGCAGGCGCGATCCCCATGACCCGGTCGCCCGGGGCGAGATCCTTCACCGCCGATCCGGCCTCCACCACGCGCCCCGCCAGCTCCATGCCGATCGTGGCGCCGGCAAAGCCATCCTCCAGGGCTTCTTCGGGCAGCAGGCCCATGGCCCACATGACGTCGCGGAAATTGAGACCGGTCGCCTCGACTGCGATAACGACTTCATCCTTGTCTGGCACCGGAAGATCGCATGCTTCCCATGCGATGCTGTCGACGCGGCCGCTGACGAACTGACGGATCGTCGCCGCGCTATAATCGGAACGCACGACATCGCCGGACGGGAACGGGCCGGATGCGGCGCGGACTTCCCGAACGGCGCCGTCGACGACCATCCATTCCCGGTTGGCGGCAGGCCTGGAGAATATCTGCGCAAGCACGGACGACGTGGCGACGTCGCCGGTTTCCGCATCCAGCAGGTGGATATCGAAGCCGTCATATTCGTTCTGCAGAACGCGAGCGAACGTCCAGAGCCCGGCATTGGCCTCATCCGTCCGCCCGCCGGCCAGGGGAGATCCACCCGGCGCGACAATCGCGAGCTTCGGCTTCACGCCGGACGTTCCGACACCCCTCAGATGCGCCGACAGCGTTTCCGCCACGAGACCCAGCCGGCGCAAGCGATCCTGCGAGAGCACGGAGGCGTCACGCTCTCCCCTGCGTTCCGCAACATAGACCATATGAAGCGGCTGCCCTTCGATGCAGGCAAAGGCTTCGGCAAGCGCGCTCTCGCCCGCTTCGATATCGACGGTCTCCACCTCGGCACCACCGACGGCAGCGGCACGGCCAGCCGTTTCGGCAAACACCAGGATCGTCCCGGCGGGCTCGCCCGTCGCATTTTCCTGCGGGAACGCCCGCGATGCCGCGGTCGCGAGGATCAGGGCGCCTTCCGGGTAGCTGCGCTCTTCCGCATGCGGCTTTTCGAAACCGAGGGCGGCGATGAGATCCTCGACCTGGCGCGGCGTGCCGAGCTGGCTGATCGGGAATTCCGCCGACTGGCTGTTCTCGAACCAGCCTTCCGACTGGCCGAACACGAAGTCGTTGAAGGCGGAGGGTGCACGATCGACGAAAAGCAAGAGCGCGCCACTGGCCGCCGCCGAGCGGATCGCGGTCCGAATTTCCTCATTGGCCGACAAAAGCTTCTGGCTCTGCGTGCCTGCGACGATCACCAGATCGGCAGCCGGCAGCCCATTCAGCTTTTCCATCTCGGGAAGGACGACATGGACATCGTGTTCGAAGGCGATTTCGAACATGCGGCGCAGGCTTTCACGCGGTTCGGCGACAATCAGCGCCGCTCCGTTCTCCGCCGTGATCGCAGACAGGCGGCGACTCAGCGCCACCGACGTCGTCCCGGCCTTCAGGACACGGCGAATTTGGCCATTGCGGGCGGCAAAGGCCGCCTCGACGGCCTCGGCCACGGCAGCAAGGCGCCTTCCGGCGAGAGCCGAATGGACGAGCACATGGTCGAGTGTCGCCTCGCTGGCCGTATCGGCCCTCGCGGCCTTCTCGTCACCGCCGCGAAGCGACGCGATCGAAAGGCGTTCGAGCGCATCCCGATAGGCATTGTTGACGAGCACCGCCTCGGCGACGCGGCCGGCATCTTCGCGATAGACCTCCTGCAGGATCTCGCTCACCGGCGGCAGGGTGAATTCCTGCGGAATATGCCATTCGCTATCGTCCGTGATCGCGATGCCCGCATCCTCCAGGATGAACAGGCAATTGATCAGAAAGGTGCGGAATTCCGCATCATCCGGCAGGCGGCGGGCGGTGACGATGCCTCTGTTGTCCGCGAGGATCGCCGCGATTTCATGACAGGCCCGGTAGATCGCGGCGTCGAGGAGCAACGTGGCGTTGTCGGATGCCTTGGCGCGGCCTTCGCCGAACACGGTTGCGAACTGGAGCTGCGCCGCTTCCCTCGGGGCAAACAGCGCCGCCGGCACGGTCTCGTAGTGGAACGAGACGGAGGCCAGCGTGTGATGGCGCCTCAAGGAGGTTCGGCGGAAACGGCAATCGTCGAAGACCGCGACCGAATTCCCGTCCGCATCGAACAACTGGAAGCGGACCTTGATCGAATATCCGCTGAACCGCTCGATCTCGATCATCGCCCTGGCGATCGGTCCACCCTTGCCGGCCACGCGGATCGAACCGAACCGCACAGGGATATAAGGCGCGCCCGCCTCGTTGCCGGAAAGCTGATCGAACAACGCAACAAGGCCGTGGAAGGCCGCATCGACCGAGAACGGGTTCAGATTGTATTCGACAAAGGGATGTTCCGGCGCTTCCGGAGGCTTCAGGTTCACCTCGACCACGTTGCGGAATGCCGTCGCCGTCGAGAGAAGCTGGAACCGGGGACCATATTGAAGGCCGAAGCGTTCGGCCGTCTCATAGGCCTCATCGGACGTCACGACCGTGCCCTGCTCGCCTTCCGGCCTTAGGATGGTCGGGCTGTCTTCGCCGTCGATCGGGCGCCGGCTGCGGGCTATCGCGTGTACCGTCCAGTCGTCGTGGCTCAACCGTTCGCGCGACCGTATCTCGATATGGCCGGTTTCCGGCGACAGCAGGGTCGACAGTTCAACCATGCGGTCCTGGCGCAGTTCCAGCGGCCGGACGATCTCCAGATTGGAAACCTCGACTTCTTCCGTGCCGTAATAGCGCTGTGCGGCATTCACCGCGATCTCGATGAAACCGCTGCCCGGAAGAATGGCGCGCGAATCCACCACATGCTCGGCAATATCCGGGAAAAGCCGCGCGTCGATATGGTTCTTCCAATGCGCCGCGTTCGGATCGCTCCGCCAGCCCAGCAAGGTATAGGGCTTTCTGCCGTTGCGACCGAAGACGTCGATCTCGTCGGTGGTCGGCGGGTTCCTCAATTCGATCGGCTCGAACGGCAGGCGCGGCAGGTCGACATACGCGTTGCGCTTGCCGCTGTGGCGCGACATGAGCGGCGAAGCGCCATAGGCGACCGCACGGGCAAAGGATTGCGCGACAGGGTCCCTGCCCGGCACCGGCGCTTCGCGCTGCAGGGTGGCGGTGACGACAGCCTGGGCCGAGTGCTGCTTGGCGATCTCGCTGACATAGTTCGACAAGATCGGTCGCGGCGATATCTCGATGAAGAGATTGCAGCCCATGTCCAGCGCGGCTTGCGCGGCCGCCTTGAACAGGACCGGCTCCCGGACATTGTGCCACCAATATTCGGCATCCAGGCCGCGACCGTCCTGAACGACGCCGGTTACGGTCGAGATATACGTGCAGGTGCCGGTTTCCGGCTCGATCTGCGGCAGATCGGAGAGGAAAGCATCCCTGGCGCTGTCGATGATCGGGTGATGGAACGGATAGTTGATGTCGAGGACGTGGGCCACGATCTGCGCCTTGCGCGCAGCATCGCGAAACGCCTGTATCTCTTCCGAGGGACCGGAAATCGTCACCGAATTCGGCGCGTTGACAGCCGCGATGCAGATATCGTCAAGGCCGTGCGACCTTGCGAAGGCAAGCGCAGCTTCCTCGTACATGACGACGGCGGCCATCTTGCCGTGACCGGCGAAAAGATCCTGATACCGGGAACGCTTGGCGACGATTGCGACGGCCTCCGCGGCCGTCAGGGCCTTTGCCGCATAGGCTGCGGCGATTTCCCCGACCGAATGGCCGAAAACCGCATCCGGCCGGACCCCGAGTGCGACGAGGCAATCCGACAGCGAAGCCTGGACGGCAAACAGCAAGGGCTGGCCGATCTTGGTGTCGCCAAGCCGGAGGGCGAGATCCGGAGAAACGAGCAGGTCCGTAAGCTTCTCGCCGAGATGATATTCGAAAAGCGCGCTGAAGGACTGGAAACACTGCCGGAAATGCCGGTTTTCCTGATAGGCCTCGACACCCATGCCGGCCCATTGAGCACCGTTTCCGGAAAAGACGAAGGCGATCTTGGCGCTCTGGGCAGGCGCCTCGCCGCGCTCGCCCTGCGAAGCCTCCCCTGCGAGATGCGCCTCGATCGCCTGCAGCACGCCGTCGCTGTCCTTGGCTTCGACGGCAAAGCGATGGCGCAGGACTTCCCTGTTGGCCGCGGCGGCGCCGATGATGCGGCGCGCCTTGTCCGGCCTGGCGGCGGAAAGACAGCTCCTGTAGTCTTCGAGAAGCTTCGAGAGCGCGGAAACCGTGTGGGCGCTCGCGACGAACAGCGCCCCTTCCCCTTTCGCGGGGTCGGGCGGCGACAGCCGTTCCGGATCGCCGATGACCACATGCGCGTTGGTTCCGCCGAAACCGAAGGAGTTGACGCCTGCAAAGCGCGCCTCCTTGGCGGGCAGCAATTTCACCGCGGACGTGTTGACGCGGACGTTCAGTCCGTCGAAATCGATGTCCTCGTTGACCTTTTCGATATGGAGCGAGGCCGGCAGGAAGTTGTCTTCGAGCGCGATCATCGCCTTCAGCAGGCCGAACAGGCCGGATGCCGGTTCGGTATGACCGATATTGGTCTTGATCGACCCGACCGGCACCGGCGCACGACGTTTCTTGCCGATCACCGTGCCGATCGCCCAGACCTCGGCGGGATCACCGACGCGGGTGCCTGTCCCGTGGCCTTCGATAAAGGCCAGGCGGTTCACGTCGATCGCACTGTCCTGGTAGATCGACTGCAGGAGCGCGGCCTGAGCTTCGCGCGACGGCAGGCTGATGAAATTCGTGCGGCCGGAGGAATTGACCGCGACGGCATGCAGCCGCGCGTAGCTGCGATCCAGCTCCCGCCGGACCTTGTCCGAGCGACGCAGAACGATCACGACCCCGCCCTCGGACCGTACGTAACCGTGGCCATTGGTATCATAGGCCCGGCAGAGACCTTCCGGCGAAAGCATGCGCGCCTGGGCAAAACCGACAAAGGACAACGGGTGGACGAGCAGATTGACACCGCCGACGATCGCCGTGTCGATCTCCCCCTTTTCGAGCGCGGCGGCGGCCTGGTCGAGGGCCACCAGCGAGGAAGAACAGGCCGTGTCGATCGTCATGCTCGGCCCCTTGAGACCGAACACATGGGAAATGCGGTTGGAAACGATCGACAGCGTATTGCCCGTCATGAAATACGGGCTGCCGGCTGCCGGGTCTTCGGAAATCAGGTTCCCAGCCTCCAGACTGGACGCGCCGATATAGACACCGACCCGCTCGTCCGCGAGCTTGCCCCACGGCAGATTGGCATCTTCCAGCGCCTGCCATACGAGATTGAGGAGCACGCGCTGCTGCGGGTCCATCTGCATGGCTTCGCGCTGCGACAGGCCGAAGACCGCAGGATCGAAGGCATAGATATCGTCGAGAACCCCGGCGGCGAAGGTATAGGTTTTTCCGGGCACGCCCTGGGACGGATGCCAGAAGCGAGCGCTCTCCCAGCGATCGTCCGGTATCCGAGTGATTGTACAGCGCCCCTCGCTCAGAACCTTCTGTAACTCCTGTACAGAATTTGCGCCCGGGGCAACGCAGGCCCTGCCGATAATTTCGATCGTCATGGTCACTCGGTGTTCATTACGCCTGCCGCGGCAAGGCAATCATGCCATCTCGCCTGATGACTCTAACAACATACTTATCGAGGGTTGTCACCAAAAACCTGCTTGCATTCGGACCTTTTAATAAAACCGTAAAGCTGCGATCCGGCAACGCCCAGATAACAAAAAACCACGCGACATGCCGATAGCTCCAAAAGCTTATGCAACTGGGGCAAAAATCCGAAAAAAGTTCTTCGCACCCAGGCTAATTGCCAATCCGCTCGACACTATAGGCGACGCCCGCCCCTTGCGAGGCGATCCCGAGCGGAGTGCCTATCAACGTCAGGAACTTCCCAAGATCGACGGCCTTGTGGCGGGACGCATAGATCACGTCGCGATTCTTGACTGGAAACGTCTGCCCAACGAGCAGGCTATCCGGATGGGTCATATCGAAACTGTAGACGATCGGATAGCGACCTACCCTGTCCGGCTTCATTCCCTTGCCCAACAACTCGTTGAAGCGCTGCGTGCCGAGCAGGCTCATCACGACATCCGGCTCCTCGTACCGGAACAGGAAATACCCCTTGGCGTCGATCGCCGCGTCGTTCCCGCCGCCGCCGAGCGCCACGGCCTCGAGCAGGTTGAGATCACTGGCCCCGAAGTTGACGCGGGCATTCCCCTTGACCGCACCGAGCAGGGTAAAGGTTCGCGGATCGCGCGCGACGAAAATCTGGTCTCCCGGCTGGACGTAGATATTCTCGTTCGGGTGGTCGATGACGGAGGACAGAAGCGCCGTGCCCGTCTTCCGGCCGCGAACCAGCGTGATATAGGTCTCGTACGGCTGGCCCGTCGGACCGCCGGCATTGGCGATCACATCCGTGATCTTGTCGCCGACAAGGCCCAGCGGCACCTGGGAGGAGTTCCCGACCGCCCCGGAAACGGTCACTTTTCGCGATGCCGTATTGACGCTAGTGACGATGACGTCAGGCTCGACCGCCCTGCTCTTGAGAGCAGTCAGGATAGCTTGGCGGGCCTCCTCCAGCGTCTTGCCCACGAAGCGGACGGTGCCGACATAGGGAATGGCTGCCGTGCCGTCCTGCTGCACGACGACGTCGAGATTGGTCTGCTTCGAATCGCTTGTGGAAAACAGGCCGTCGGCGCCTGCCTCGAAGATGCTGATCTTCAGCTGGTCGCCCACGCCGATGACCGCGCGGCCGGCGCCTCCGCCGATCCCGAATCGGCGATTGAGGGCGGTGACGACATAATCGGACACGAGCTTCGCCGTCCGGTTGTCCACCTTGACGATGTCGAATACTGCCGCATCGATCCGGCCGATCTGGACGGGGGATTGACCTGCATCCGCCTTGATATCCGCCGTCAGCGGTCCTTCACCGGGCACAGCTTGGCAGCCGGCCAGAACCGCACAGATCATGATCGCAGTCACTCGAACCAAATTCGATACTCCAAGTCGGGACCATGCGCCCGGGCGGCAACATGGATCTTGCGTGAATCCAGCCGCATTTGAAAAGCACACCGGGCTTCCAACAACAAGCCGGATCGCATGGGGCCGCTGAAAATAAAATTCCTGTGCGCTTTTAAGGCCATAGTCCACAGCAGCCTAATATCTGCGGGGGAACCTAAACAAGTTGAGTTAAATGCTTTCTAACCAACGTGGTTAACGGGCCTCGACCGGAACCGGCAATCCGCAAGCCTCCCGGCCGCAAGATTCTCCTGCGTTTTCCACAGGATCGCCCCGCTCCATCCGGTCCTGACACGGGCACCATTCCCCTTCCGGCTTCGGGGCATCGCCCCGCCCGGGCGAACCGGTCCGGAGTGGTTCCCGGCCGTCCAAGAATGTGTTATGCGCGAGACAGACCGCCGGATATTCCTCGATCGGAAATGGAGACCATGCCGGAAGAGGACAAGGCAGACATCCTGACACCAGCCGACCGGCGCCGAAGGCAGCGCGCCGCAATCCTGGTCTTCAGCCTGTTTCTCACGGGCGTGCTCACATTGCTCGCGACGACGGTGCTCGCCGTCAACAATGGCCGGAACTACAAACGTCTCGTCCGGCAGTTGGGACTGGAAAGCTATCTCCTCCCCTCGCCCCCGCCGCCGGACCTGCGTGTCGGCCGGCTGAGGCAATTGCCGCCATCGGACCGTTTCCCGCCCCGGCTCCTCGCAGCCGGCCTGGAAAGGGTTGCGCTCCTCGACAAAACCGCCCCGTTCTCCGCGGAGGAAAGCTGCAATCTCCTGAAAAGCGAGAAGGGCACGGAACCAACATTCACCACTGGCGCCAACGACTGGGAATGCCTCTTTTTCGAAGAGTACGGGTCAGCGGCAGAACGCGCCTCGCTCTTCGTGCATGTGAGAGGCGTCCTGCCGGATGCGATGCGCACGTTCCGGATGAAGCTTAGCCTCACCGATCCTCCGGTGGAGCCCGAAGTGGTCGGCGCGGCGGTTGCCGCTCTGGGGCGCTTCGGCCTGCCGATGACACCGGAAACCACGGCCTATCTCATCGAAAGGCTCTCCGCGCGCGACGAGTTCACATCGGTCGTGGAAAACTACCGGATGAGTTTCAGCCAGGAGATCATGGACAGGCGGCGATACAACCTCCTGATATTGCCCCGTCCGCAGACGATGGCATGCGGCGAACCTGTCTCACCGCCGCCGGACAAGGGCGCTCGTTCGACATATCGCATGCCGGTCGGCTGCCTGAGTCTTGGCCCAACCCCGTCGGGACCTGCTAGCCTCTTTCCAGAAGGATGAGATCAAGCCGGTCGCCGATCTCGCGACGCGCTGCATCGATCAGGCTCGTCTGGTGGGTGAAGAGGATCGTCTGGAATGTTTCGCCGGCCCTGGCCAGAGCCCGGATGCCGGCCGCGGTGCGCTCATCGTCGAAGGTCTGGAAAATGTCGTCGAGGATCAGCGGCGCCGGTTCGTTGCGGCTGCAATAATCCTCCAGGAAGGCAAGCCTGAGCGCCAGATAGAGCTGGTCGCCCGTGCCTTCGCTCAGCCCGTCGAGTTTCACCTGTTCGCCGGTATTGCGCTCCACCGCAAGCTGAAGCTCGTCCCGGTCGTCGTAAAGCTGGACGAGGCGCGAGAACCGACCGCCGGTAAGATCGGAAAAGACCTGCCCCGCCCGTTTCATCACAGGGTCGGCCTGGCGCTCGCGATAAGCCTCCATCGAATTGGCCAGAAGGCTCGACGCAAGCTTGAGCACCACCCAGCGCCGCGCGAGTTCCTTCGCCTCGGCTTCGGCCGCAAGCTTCTGAAACACCGCGCGCTCCGCGCCTGTGCCGGTTTCGAGTTCCCGGCGACGGCGAAGATTGTCCGCCTCGGCGGTGCGCAGTTCCGAGAGCCGGTCGATCTGGCGGCTGTCCTCGGCTTCCAGCCTTTCGATCTCCAGGCCGGTGCCTACCCGGTCGAAATCGGCAATCGCCGCACGAACCTCTCCTTCATCCGCACCATCGGCCTGTTCGGCAAACCGCGCACGGCACTGCCGGAGATCCGCCTCGGTCCGGCGGCGCTGATGCAGGTCCTCGAGTATGGCGTCGAGGTCTGCAACCGGCCTTGCAGCCGATCCGGCAAGCTCCATCAGTTCCGACCGAAGCTTCTCCGCTTCGGCTGCATGCCGCGCCAAGGCGAGTTCGCCGCGCTCAAGCGTGGCGGACAGGCTCGCCCGCTGGTTTTCGGCAGTCCTTGCGGCAACGGCCCGTTCGTTCAGCAATCCGGCGGCAACATCGGCGGAAACCGAGGCGAGGTCCGGCGCAACCCCGGCGCAGAGTGCCCGGACCTCCTCTTCAAACTGTTCCATGTCCCGCGCCATGCCACGCACGCGGCGGTCGCGGTTTTCCCGTTCGGAAAGCAGGTCGGGCACGATACGCCAGGCATCCAGCGCCGCAAGCGCCATGTCGACCGTCGCGTCTTCGGAAAGGCCCGCCAGAACGGCTGCGTGGGAGAAAGCGGCGCGCCAGCGCTCCACATCCCGCCGCAACCCGGTCTCGTGTTCCTCCAGTCGCTCCAGCGCCTCCTCCGCCGCATGGCGCTTGCCCTCCAGGGAGCGGCTTTCTGTCCAGCGCTCGGCAATCTCGCCGATCCGGCGATCGAGCGCCCGGGCGAGAGCAAGCGGCGGCAGAGCCGCAGAAGCAAGGCCGATGGCATCGGCAAGCGCCAGAAGCGCGGGCTTCAGGCTCTCCTCGCTCAGCCGCAGCGCTTCCACCTCGTCCCGGGCCTCGTTCAAGGCTTCGGCCAGATGAGACAGCCCATCCACGGCGCGGCGCCATTCGATCATCCGCTCCGGCGCCGCCGGCGAAACGGGCGCTGCATGGAAGAGGTCCTCGAATTCGGTAACGGCATCGGAAGTCGCGATCACGGCCTCTTTCGCCGCCACGTCCGCGGATGCGATGTTCTGTTCCAGCTCCCGTTGCCGGAGCGCCAGTTGCCCATGACGCGAAACCCGCTCCGCATCGGCAAGTGCCATATCCGCAAGTCGGTCGGCTTCGCCGATCGCCTCTCCCAGCTCTCCCAGATCGCCGGCAGAGGGTTTCGCGCCCAATGCAGCGAGAAGATCGTCACGCCGGGTGCGGGCGGCGGTGATATCCCCGCGCGAAACGATCCGTCCCCTCTCCTCCAGCACGGCGAGTTCTCCGACGACGGTCCCGGCCTCGTCCCGAAGCGTCGCGAGCCTCCGTTGCGCCTGCACGTTTTCCGCCCTGGCCTCCTCGATCAGCCGGCGATGATTGGAAAGCGTCGCGAGGTCGGGCAAGGGAGCGGCCAGAAGCTTTTCGACATCGCGGACGGGCGGGTCGAGACGGGCCGCAGCGGCTCCGAAACTGGCTTCGGCCCGGGCTGCCCTGACCTGCAGGTTCTCCAGTTCCGCGAGCCTGTTGATATCCGGCCTCAAAGCCGCAAGCTGCTCGGCCCAGGGCTTCGGATCGACAAGACGGCCATCCGCGCCGCCGGCCTCCAGCCGCCGCAGCGTATCCCGCTCTTCCTCGAGGCGCTGGCGAACCTGCTTCAAACCCCGGTCGATTTCGCTTCCCTCTTCCACCAGTTTCCGCAGGCGAACGAGATCGGCATCGGCCGGCTGCGCCTTCTGGAGATCCTTCAGCCCGGGAAAACCAAGCCGGCGCGCCGCCTGTGAAAGACGCTGGTCGAAATCATCGACCTCTCCGCGCACGCGAGCGATGTCTTCGCGCGCCTTCAGGTAAGCGCCCTTTTCCGCATGCACCGAGAGGATATTGGGAGCCGCCGCGATCAGCGCCTCATCCACATGCACGGCCGCGATCTCGCCTTTAAGCCGCGCCACCTCCTCTGCCGCGGCATGATGCGCCCCGGCATTCCCGTGGGCCGCCTCCAGTGCCTGCGCAAGACGCTCCTCGAAACCGGACGGCAGCGCCGCAAGCGCTGCATATTGCGTCAGGGCCTGCTGCTCCCTGTCGATCTCGCGCAGCAGCGGCTCCAGCGCGAGAAGCCTGCGCAGCCGATCGAGCGAACGCTTGGTCTCCTGCCGTTCGGCCTGCACGGACGCAAGAGCCGCTTCGATCTCCGCCTGCTCGGCGAGGAGCTTCTTCCAGTCACCGGATTTCAGCTCGCTGTCCCGTTCGGCCTTGCGGGCCTCGTCATGGGCGTCGAGGACCTGATAGAAGAGCCGGTCCTTCGAGCGGCGCTGCGCATAGATGCCGTCGGCCTCCGCCTCCAATTGCCTGCGCAAGCCGGAAAGCCCGGTGAGGCCGGACGCGGCGGAAAACAACAGGCTGCCGATCTCGCCGCCGCTTTTGAGCATCGTCTCGCCGCCGGCCCGCAGGGACAGGGAATCGAGACCGAAGGCGCGTTCGAAAACCTCACGGCCGAGCGTGCCGAGGAATGGCGACAGCGCATCCTCGGGCAGAGCCTCCTCGCCCTCGTTTGCGGCCAGCAGCGTGTTCTTGCGACCGCGCCGCCGACGGAAGGCGAGCGTCTGGCCATCGCGCGCCGCGACCTCCGCCCCGACCCGCAGCGACGTCGGATCGTGCAGGAAGCTCATTTCCGCCGAGGCAGGAAAACCGAACAGCAGGTCGGAAATCGCCGAAAGCGCCGAAGACTTGCCTGCCTCGTTCGGGCCGTAGATCACATGCAGCCTGGCGTCCGGCCTGAAGGCCAGCGTCCGGTCGGTCAAGGCGCCGTAACGGAGAATGTCGAGGCGGTTGAAACGCATCAGGTCCTCGTCGCCCGGGAGAGAAGAAGATCACGCGCCTCGGCCAGCAGGGCTTCGGCATCGTCGCCGAGCGCCAGATCACCCGCGCCGATTCCTCCCGGCAGGCGCGCGGCGATCTCGGCAATCCTGGCATCGGCATCGGCAAGCAATTCCGGCGGAAACGCATCCATGGGAATCAGTCCCTCCAGGCCGAGCGCATCCGCCGCGGCTCCACCGCCCGCCGTTTCCGGCTCCACCCGCACTTCCAGCTTTTCAAGCCAGATATCCTCGTGACAGCGATGGCAGGCGGCCTGCACCTCGTCTCGAAAATCCTCGGCGCGCGCCGTGAACTCGCGGCTGAAACGGCTCTTGCCGTGGAGCCGGATGCGCAGGGCCAGCGGCCGGCCCTCCATGCCTGCCGTAACCGTCTCCAGCGCGCCTTCCACCCGTCGGAGAACGGCCGGGATATCGTCCTCCGGCTCCACGGCAACAGCCAGTTCGGCGAAACGGGCACTGTCGGCGATGATGCGCTCATGCGTCACGCGGCCATCCTCGACGCTCACCAGCACCGCCCCCTTCGCCCCCTGCTCGCGGATCGAGCGGCCCTGCAGGTTGCCCGGAAACACCACCAGCGGGTCCTCGGCGACGATCTCGAAATCATGCACATGGCCGAGCGCCCAGTAATCATAGCCGCGCGACCTGAGGTCCTCGACCGAGCACGGCGCGTAGGGCGCATGCGGCTCGCGGCCGGTCAGCGACGTGTGCAGCACGCCGATATTGAACCAGCCGGCCTCCGGCTTCGGATAGCCGAGAGCGAGATTTTCCGTTGCGGAGCGCTCGGCGAAACCCTGCCCGTGCAGTGCCACCTTCAGGTGATCCAGCCGGAAGGTGCCGGGCTTGCCGACCGGAAACTCGCTGACATTCTTCGGCAGCGTGATGGTCTTCGTGATGACGCTTTCGGCGTCGTGATTGCCCTTCAGCAGGAAGACGGGAATGCCGGCGCGCTCCAGCCGCGCCACTTCCCGATTGAAGAACAGCCCGATCTTGTTGTCCTTCCAGTCGCCGTCATAGACGTCGCCGGCGACGATGAAGAAATCCACCTTGCGTTCGACCGCCTGGTCGACCAGCGCCGAGAAAGCCTTGCGGCTCGCTTCGATGAAGAGGTCCGCCATCGCCGCATCCTTCATCGCCAGCCCCTGGAAAGGACTGCCGAGATGCAGATCGGCGGCGTGAACGAAACGGAAGGAGGTCATGGAATCGCTTGTTCTGATTGCCGATGTGGAGCAGGTGTTTTAGGCAATTGCCAGGCATGAAGGAAGCTCGATGCGCACGGCCTGTGGATAGCCCGTCGTCCGGGAGGCATGAGGAGGCCTATGTCAGGCTCTCCAAAGCAAAAAGCAAAAAAGGCCGGGCTAAGCCCGGCCTCTTCGTTTCGGCTGCGATGAGCCTCAGTTGGTGCCCTTGATATCCACCGCGAAGAACAGGGTCTCGCCGGAGGAGTCGTCGACGCCGTCGTTGTCGGTGACGGCGAAGGCCTTGCCCGACTTGTCGAAGGTGAAGCCTTCCAGCTTGTCGACGACATAGCCGTTGGTGGCCGACTTCAGGTCCGGAATGAAATCGTGGACCTCTTCCTTCTTCACGACCGGCAGTTCGCCGCCGATCTTGGCGGGCTTCAGGTCGGCGACCGCGACGCGATAGAGCTTCTTCAGCCTGGCCTTGTCGCCGATCTGGTTGTCACGCTCGATCAGGTAGACATAGTCGCCACGGGCGGTGATTTCCGACAGGCCGACCCAGCCGGCTTCAGCCTTCTCGATCGGATAACGGACCGCGCCCCATTCCTTGCCCTTCGGCTTGTAGGAGACGAGCTTCACCGTGCCCTTCGGATCGTCCTTCCATTCGCGCTGGACGGCCATCCAGAGCGTCAGGTCGTCACCGGAGCCGACAGTCGTCACGCCCTCGAAGCCGAAGCGGGTTTCGCCCGAGAGCAGGTCCGCCGGCAGGCCGATCTCGGCCTTGATCTCGCCCTTGGCGTTGACGTTGTAGAGGCCATGGCCGACGAGCTTGGCGGAATCGCCTTCGGAAGCGAGCCAGAAACCACCCTTGCCATCGAGCGCGATGCCCTCGATATCGAGTTTCTGAGCCGGCTGGCCGTTGCGGGTCACGCGGACGACGTTGACAATCTCGGCCGGCTTCTTTGTCGTGTCGATGGTGAAGATCGACGGCTGCATGCCGTAGACGGAGTCGCTGACGGCGTAGACAATGCCGTCCTTCTCGGCATCGCCGACGAGGCCGGACAGCGCGCCCCAGCCGACGACCTTGCCGTCGACATCCTTGGAGACCAGCGTCGGATAGGCTGCCGGGCCGTCACCAAGCGCATAGATCATCACATGCGAACGGGCGAGGCCGTCCTCGCCGAGATCGGCTTCGTTGGCGGTCGCCAACAGGTTGCGGCCCGGAATGGCGACAGCGCCTTCCGGAGATATGCCCGACGGGAGGATCTGCACGAGCTGCGGCTCGGCGCCGGTGTCCTTGTAAACCGCGGCGACGGAGGCGCGCTCGGAAAGCACGAAGAAGTATTTCTGGCCGTTGAACGTCGCCGCTTCCAGGCCCTCCGGCTCGATGCCCTTCGACTTGGCGCGATGTTCGGGGAAATGGCCGATACGGGCGACTTCGCGTTCGAGGGAGGCGCCGGACTCGTAGACGACCTTGCCGGTGCGGTCGAAAACGGTGAAGCCGCGCGAACCGCCCTTCCAGTCGCCTTCATTGGCGACGACGAGACGGTTGTTGTCGAGCCACTTGACCGAGTCGGGCTCGCGAAGCACGCCTTCGGCCTTGCCGGTGAAGGAAAGCTGGCCGTCGGTCTTGTTGTCGATTCCCTCCAGATCGGCCTTGCCGGCGGAGAAATGCGCCACGACCTTGGCCGTCTTGCTGTCGATGATGGCGATATGATTGTTTTCCTGCAGCGTGACGGCGATCTCGCCGGCATCGTTGATGGATACGAATTCCGGCTCCGGATCTTCCGGCGCGATTTCCGCAAGGCCGGTCAATGCGACATGCTTGATCGAGGCGCAATCGGCGACGCCGTCCTTCAGCGACAGGATGACGAGGTCGCCGGCCGGCATCTGCGGGATGGCGCCGTCATTGACCTCTTCGTCGCGCTCGTTCTCGATGGCGATCGCGGCAAAGGTCCTGTCCTTGGAAACGGCGACCGAGTCGGGCTGACCGCCGAGATCGCAGGTGAGATCGACCTTCTTCGAGGCGATGTCGACAACGGCGAGCATGCCCGAGGGCTTGGCCTTGCTCTCGCTCGTGTTGACGGCGGCGAGGACCTTCTTGCCGGCAGCGGCGACCGAAGTCGGCTCACCCTTGAAGGTCAGCGCACCGAGAGCCTTGGGCGCCTTGGGGTCGGTGATGTCGATGAAGCCGATCGCCCCGAGCGGGCTGTCGGAATAGATGAGCGTATTGCCGTCTTCGCTGGCCGTGACGATCTCGGCCGACGTGGTCGTCTTCTTGTCCTTGTCCGCGGGAAGATTGCTTGCAACCGGGAAGGATGCGATGCGGTTGAAAACCTGCTCTGCACTGGCCGGTACGGCAACCGATGCCAGAAGCGCCGCAGTCATGGCGGCGCGAAGTGAAAACGTCATGGGAAAGCCCCTCCTGTCCTTGAAACGAACAGATGGCTTGTGGGCCACGTCCATGACAGGCAGATGACAATTTTCCGTTGAATGCGGCGGCATTCACCATGCGGATCGCACCCACCGCCGGATGCAAAAAAAGGCCCGGGAAACCCAGGCCTTTCCGTTATTGAGACTGCTACAGGTTACGACGGGCGATGCCTCAGCCGTTGACTGCGTCCTTCAGGCCCTTGCCGGCCGAGAACTTCGGCACGTTGCGTGCCGGAATGTCGACTTCGGCGCCGGTCGACGGGTTGCGGCCCTTGGATGCTTCACGACGGGAAACGGAGAAGCTGCCGAAGCCGGCGAGACGAACGTCGCCGCCCTTCTTCAGCTCAGCCTGTACGCTCTCAAAAACGGCATCAACAGCAGATGCGGCATCAGCCTTGGAGAGACCGGCTTTTTCGGCCACTGCAGATACCAATTCGTTCTTGTTCATGTTTCCACCCCTTTCAGCGGTTTTGGAACGACTCATGTATTTCGGCGCAGACAATAGTTTGGCGTCACGCCTTGGCAACCCAAAAGCTCCGCAATCGCCTGAAAAACAAGGGGTATACGGCGGTTTTCACAAAAAAAGCCGGCTTTTGGCCGGCTTTTTCGGTGGATATTCAATTTGACATGGCCGGACCAGCGGCCCGTCAAGCCGTCAATCAGTGTGCGACGGCGGCTCCGACGTCGTCCACACCTTCGACGGTGGCGATCACCGGCGTCTCTACCGTGCCGTCCCATTCGATCGGTTCCGGCTGGCGGACAAGCGCATGCCTGATGACTTCACCCATGCGCGAGACCGGAACGATCTCCATGTTGTTCTTCACGTTGTCCGGAATCTCCGCCAGGTCCTTGGCGTTTTCTTCCGGGATCAGAACCTTCTTGATGCCGCCGCGCAGGGCCGCCAGCAGCTTCTCCTTCAGACCGCCGATCGGCAGCACGCGGCCACGCAGCGTGATCTCGCCGGTCATCGCGATATCCTTGGAGACCGGAATGCCGGTCATGACCGAGACGATCGCGGTCGCCATGGCGACACCGGCCGACGGACCGTCCTTCGGGGTCGCCCCTTCGGGAACGTGGACGTGGATGTCCGACTTGTCGAAGCGCGGAGGCTCGATGCCGAAATCGACCGCGCGCGAACGGACATAGGACGCCGCCGCGGAGATGGATTCCTTCATCACTTCCTTCAGGTTGCCGGTTACCGTCATGCGGCCCTTGCCGGGCATCATGACGCCTTCGATCGTCAGAAGCTCGCCGCCGACTTCCGTCCAGGCGAGACCGGTGACGACACCGACCTGATCCTCACGCTCGGCTTCGCCGTGGCGGAAGCGCGGAACGCCGAGATAGTCGTGGACATTGGCGGCGGTGACCTCGACTGACTTCGTCTTGCCCTTGATGATCTCGGTGACCGCCTTGCGGGCGAGCTTCATCAGTTCGCGCTCGAAGTTACGGACGCCTGCCTCGCGGGTGTACTGCTGGATGATCGCCATCAGGGCGTCATCACCGACGGAGAACTCGTTCGGCTGCAGCGCATGTTCCTTGATCGCCTTCGGCAGAAGGTGACGCTTGGCGATCTCGCGCTTTTCGTCTTCCGTATAGCCGGCGATGCGGATGATCTCCATGCGGTCCATCAGCGGCGCGGGAATGTTCAGCGTGTTCGCCGTGGTGATGAACATCACGTCCGAAAGGTCGTATTCGACTTCCAGATAGTGGTCCATGAACGTCGAGTTCTGCGCCGGGTCCAGTACTTCCAGCAGGGCCGAGGACGGATCGCCACGGAAATCCATGCCCATCTTGTCGATCTCGTCGAGCAGGAAGAGCGGGTTGGACTTCTTCGCCTTCTTCATCGACTGGATGACCTTGCCGGGCATCGAGCCGATATAGGTGCGGCGGTGACCGCGGATTTCGGCTTCGTCACGAACGCCGCCGAGCGCCATGCGGACATATTCACGACCGGTCGCCTTGGCGATCGACTGGGCGAGCGAGGTCTTGCCGACACCCGGAGGACCGACGAGGCACAGGATCGGGCCCTTGATCTTCGTGGCGCGGGCCTGGACCGCGAGATACTCGATGATCCGCTCCTTGACCTTGTCGAGGCCGAAGTGATCCTGTTCGAGGATCTTCTCGGCATTGTTGAGATCGGCCTTGATCTTCGACTTCTTGCCCCACGGAATGCCGAGCAGCCAGTCGAGATAGTTGCGCACGACGGTCGCTTCCGCCGACATCGGGCTCATCTGGCGCAGCTTCTTCAGCTCGGCGTCCGCCTTTTCGCGGGCCTCCTTGGAGAGCTTCGTCTTGGAGATGCGGTCCTCCAGCTCGGCCATCTCGTCGCGGCCTTCCTCGCCGTCGCCGAGCTCCTTCTGGATCGCCTTCATCTGCTCGTTGAGGTAATACTCGCGCTGGGTCTTCTCCATCTGGCGCTTGACGCGCGAGCGTATTCGCTTCTCGACCTGCAGAACCGAGATTTCGCCTTCCATGAAGCCGAGTGCCTTTTCGAGCCGCAGCTTGACGCTGACGGTCTCCAGCATTTCCTGCTTCTCGGTGATCTTGATCGACAGGTGCGAGGCGACCGTATCGGCCAGCTTCGAGTAGTCCTCGATCTGGCTTGCGGCTCCCACGACTTCCGGCGAGATCTTCTTGTTCAGCTTCACGTAGTTCTCGAATTCGGAAACCACCGAGCGGGACAGGGCTTCGACCTCGACCGCGTCCTCCTCGGGTTCGCCGAGAACATTCGCCTTGGCTTCGTAGAATTCCTCGCGGTCCGTATAGCTGTCGATCTTGGCACGCGCACGGCCTTCGACCAGCACCTTCACGGTGCCGTCGGGAAGCTTCAGGAGCTGCAGCACGTTCGCAACCGTGCCAACCTTGTAGATTGCCGAGGGTGCGGGATCATCGTCGCCGGCGTTGATCTGGGTGACGAGCATGATCTGCTTGTCGGAACCCATGACTTCTTCGAGCGCACGAATGGATTTCTCCCGTCCGACGAACAGAGGCACGATCATATGCGGAAAGACCACAATGTCGCGCAGCGGCAGCACCGGGTAGGTTTCGCCGCCAGATGCCGCAGACGTTGAATTCGTCATTTCATTTCCTTTCCATCGTCCCGTTTCCGGGATACGTCGCCCAGGTCGACCTAGTGGCAAATCACCCAGGCACTTCACTCTCGCCCAAGGTGGCGTTTCTGAAAATTGATTTCAAGCCTTGCAAGGCCGCCGCCGAGCATGATTGTGACAGCGGTGTTACAACGCACGCATTCCAAACGCTCAACACAGGACGCCAAGGATACCGGACGTGCTACCGGCAGCATAGACTGCAATCACGAGCAGGCAAAGCGGCCGGAACGATAATGATCTTCCTGCGTCGGTTCTAATGCAAGACGCGCCGGGTGCAACTCTTCGCGATGCAAAAATGGTGGAATAATCCAAAAAGGCAATAAGCAGGCCGAGACGAAAAAGAGGCCCCGCCGGGGCCTCTCCAATGCGAGATGGGAAACGGTCCGGATCAGGCCGAGACGTTTGCCTTTTCCTCCTGCCGGTCGGCATAGATGTAGAGCGGGCGCGCCGTGCCGCGAACCACGTCCTCGGAAATGACCACTTCGCGCACGCCTTCGAGCGCCGGCAGCTCGAACATCGTGTCGAGCAGGATCTTTTCCATGATCGAGCGCAGGCCGCGGGCACCGGTCTTGCGGACGATCGCCTTCTTGGCGATCTCGCGCAGGGCG
Organism: Neorhizobium puerariae; assembly: GCF_042429745.1. Classification (NCBI taxonomy): domain Bacteria; kingdom Pseudomonadati; phylum Pseudomonadota; class Alphaproteobacteria; order Hyphomicrobiales; family Rhizobiaceae; genus Neorhizobium; species Neorhizobium puerariae. The sequence goes on from NZ_JBHMAA010000024.1 coordinate 25,160, forward strand.
TCCTCGTGGAAGGTCAGTTCCACGTCCTCCATCTCGAAGAGCCGCTGGTACTGCTTGACCAGAGCGTTCTTCGGCTCGGACAGGATCTGGATCAGCGCATCCTCGTCGAGGTCCTCAAGGGTCGCCAGAACCGGCAGGCGGCCGATGAATTCCGGGATAAGGCCGAACTTGACCAGGTCTTCCGGCTCCAGCTCGCGCAGCACTTCGCCGACGCGGCGCTCGTCCTGGGCGCGGACCGTCGCGGCAAAACCGATCGAGGTCTTTTCGCCACGGGCGGAGATGATCTTGTCGAGGCCTGCGAAAGCGCCGCCGCAGATGAACAGGATGTTCGTCGTGTCGACCTGCAGGAATTCCTGCTGCGGATGCTTGCGGCCGCCCTGCGGGGGCACCGAGGCGACCGTGCCTTCCATGATCTTCAGCAGAGCCTGCTGCACGCCCTCGCCCGACACGTCGCGGGTGATCGACGGGTTGTCGGACTTGCGGGAGATCTTGTCCACTTCGTCGATGTAGACGATGCCGCGCTGGGCTCGCTCGACATTGTAGTCGGCAGCCTGCAGCAGCTTCAGGATGATGTTTTCGACGTCCTCGCCGACGTAGCCGGCCTCCGTCAGCGTCGTGGCGTCCGCCATGGTGAAGGGAACGTCGATGATGCGGGCGAGCGTCTGGGCAAGATAGGTCTTGCCGCAGCCGGTCGGGCCGACCAGCATGATGTTCGACTTCGCAAGCTCCACGTCGCCGCCCTTGGAGGCATGCGCCAAGCGCTTGTAGTGGTTGTGCACCGCCACCGAGAGGATGCGCTTGGCCTGCTTCTGGCCGATGACGTATTCGTCGAGAACCTTGATGATGTCCTGCGGCGTCGGAACGCCGTCACGGGACTTGACCATCGAGGTCTTGTTCTCTTCGCGGATGATGTCCATGCACAGCTCGACGCACTCATCGCAGATGAATACGGTCGGCCCGGCGATCAGCTTCCGGACTTCGTGCTGGCTCTTTCCGCAAAAAGAGCAATACAGAGTATTCTTCGAGTCGCCGCCGTTGCTGCCGCTGACTTTGCTCATATCACTTTCCTTCCAGCACTCCGCGCTCACGCCAACACGGTCGCGGGTCCATTCCACAGCCCGCAGACACGGGCCCTTCGTGCCTGCCTGCCCTCAGGGTACTCTACCGATCCGGGCACTTCATGCAGATCGGTGGCAACGAAACCCTCAAGAAACGCATGCTATGTCATAAAAGTTCAACACAGCATTAATAGGTACTAATAGCGCTTTCCGTGCGACTTGAAACCCTTTTTTACTCACAACGGGGTGAGGCGCACGGGTTCACGCCATCGCATCAATCCGCCGAGCCGCCCTCGATCTCCTGGCGCGAAGTCAGGATCTTGTCGATGACGCCCCACTCCTGAGCTTCGTCCGCATCCATGAAGTGGTCCCGGTCGAGCGTCTTTTCAACTTCCTCGTACGTGCGGCCGGTGTGCTTCACGTAGACCTCGTTCAGACGTCTTTTCATCTTCAATATGTCACGGGCATGACGCTCGATATCGGATGCCTGCCCCTGGAACCCGCCGGAGGGCTGGTGCACCATGATGCGGGAATTCGGGGTTGCGAAGCGCATGCCCTTCTCGCCGGCGGCCAGCAGAAGCGAGCCCATCGAGGCGGCCTGGCCGATGCACAGCGTCGATACGGCAGGCTTGATGAACTGCATCGTATCGTAGATCGCCATGCCGGCGGTCACCACGCCGCCCGGCGAATTGATGTAGAGCGCCACTTCCTTCTTCGGATTTTCCGCCTCGAGGAAGAGAAGCTGGGCGCAGACGAGCGAGGCCATATGGTCTTCCACCGGGCCCGTCAGGAAGATGATGCGCTCCTTCAGGAGGCGCGAATAGATGTCGTAGGAGCGCTCACCGCGATTGGTCTGTTCCACGACCATCGGCACCAGGGCCATTGCGGTATCAACTGGATTTCTCATGTCCGTCCTTTGTCAAGCACTTGCCGAAGGCAGCCAGGCGCTCCGGAATCAAATCGAATGGGTCATCCCTACATAGAGTGTCAACGCCCGGTACTTCAAGACGGAGCACCTGATATCCTTAATCCCCTAACGATGCGCGAGGCTGACCGCTATTGAGATTTTCCCGAACATCGCAGCCGCCCGTGACCCGATTTGGTCAAATCGCACAGTTTTTTGTGGGATCAGGGTAAAGCAGACGTGAAGACGCTTCCGGATCGGGCGCCGGTTTCCGTTCATCCTGGCAACCTCGTTTTAAAGACTCTCCGCCATGCTGACCCGGCCCGAGGTCGGGCGCGGGAGTTTCGAGTGGACATTGTGACGGGCCTCATGATCTGGGCGGCGGAAGCGACCACGCTTGCCGTCCTCCTGTGGTCGCGCTGGTTTTACGAGCGGGAAGACTTCTATCTGAGCTGGGGCAGCGGCTTCGCGCTGCACGGCATGGGCGTGGCGCTGCTCGCATTGCGCGGAAGCATTCCCGACTTCGTCTCCATCCAGATCGCCAACACGACCGTGTTCGTCGCCGTTGGCCTGTGGATCGCCGGCCTGCTGCAGTTCGACCGCAAGCCCGTCCAGGGCTTCGTCGCCATTCCCGCGCTGATCTGGATCGCCGGCATGTTCCTCGACCCGGTGCGGGAGAGCTTCGCGAACCGGGTGGTGCTCTACAACTGCGCGGCCATGGCCGGTTACGCCATCATGATCGGCATCCTCGTCAGGGACAACGGGCCGTCACGCGTCACGCGCCGGTTCATGGCCGGCTTCATCAGCGTCCAGTTCATCGCCAACGGCGCCAGCGCCATCCTGGCCACCGTGAACCAGCCGACCTCCTTCGCCACCGCGCCGAATGCCGCCCTGCTCTTCTTTCCCGCCGCCTTCTGCTTCGTCGCGGGCATCATGAGCGGCGCGAAACTGCTCACGGAAAGGTCCGAGGAGAAGCTGAAGGCGCTCGCGGTGACCGATCCGCTGACGGGCGTGCTCAACCGGCGCGGCCTGATCGACGAATTCCACGGCCTTCGCGAGCTCGAAAAGGCGGAAAAACCGCTGATCGCGCTGCTCCATTTCGACCTCGACAGTTTCAAGCAGATCAACGACCGCTGCGGCCACCAGGCCGGCGACGCGGTTCTCATCGCCTTCTCGCAGGTGGGCCAGACCTCGCTGCGCGGCCGCGGGTTCTTCGGCCGCATGGGCGGCGAGGAATTCGCATCCATCCTGCGCGTCGCCGACATGGTCGAGGCCGCAAGCATCGCCGAGGCGATCCGCCTCACGCTCAAGCGCCAGATCATCGTCACCGGCGAACACCGGATCAAGGTCACCGTCAGCGCCGGCATCGCTCTCGCGGTCGCGCAGGACGCCAATCTCGACCTCCTGCTCAGCGCTGCCGACAAGGCGCTCTACAGCGCCAAGGAGAGCGGCCGCGACCGCACGGCGATCGATACCGGCGTCGAAGCCTCCATCGTCCCTGCCGTCGACCGGCAGGGCGAGGACGAGGCGCCGGCAGACCTGCGCGCCAACCGGCAGGTCGCAGCCCTTAAACGGCTCGCCACGCTCGGCAAACGCTGAGGTCTTGCCCTTCCGCGCCGGAAGCCCACATTGATCCTTCGGGTAAAGCGGCGGAGGGAGTGCGGCATGCGGATGAAATTCTTCACGGGAATGGCATTCTCCCTGATGCTTTCGGCCGGAGCGCCGTCGGCGCAGCAGGCCTCCGATACCGTCGCGCCGGAACGCGCCACCGGCTTTGCGACCGCCAGGCGCGTCGAGACGAAGAGTTTCATGGTGGCCGCCGCCAATCCGCTGGCGGCAGAAGCCGGCCGCGACGCGATCGCCAGGGGCGGCAATGCGATCGATGCTCTCGTCGCCGTGCAGGCGATGCTCGGTCTCGTGGAGCCCCAGAGTTCCGGCCTCGGAGGCGGCTCCTTCCTCGTCTATTATGATGCCGCCTCCGGCAAGCTGACCACTTTCGACGGCCGCGAGACGGCGCCGATGGACGCGACGCCAAAGCTTTTCCTCGATGCGCAGGGTCAGCCGCTCAAGTTCATGGACGCGGTCGTCGGCGGACGCTCGGTCGGTACGCCGGGCACGGTGCGGCTGCTGGACGATGTCCACAAACGGTTTGGCAAGGCCGAATGGGCAAGCCTCCTCGAACCCGCCGCAAAGCTTGCGGCGGACGGGTTTCCCGTCTCCCCTCGCCTCGCATCGCTGATCGCGGCCGAAGGCGACCGGCTGAAGAAATACGACGGCCCGCGCGGCTACTTTTACGACGCCTCGGGCGCGGCCCTGAAAGCCGGCGCCATCCTCCGGAATCCCGCCTATGCGGAAACGCTGAAGGCAATCGCCGCGGGCGGTGCCGACGCCTTCTACAAGGGGCCGATCGCAGAGGCGATCGTGAGGACCGTGCGCGAAGCCGCGGGCAATCCCGGCGTGCTCTCGCTGGCCGATCTCGCCAACTACCGCGTCAAGGAACGCGAGCCGGTGTGCTTCGGATACCGGGCGCTCGATGTCTGCGGCATCGGCCCGCCTTCCTCCGGTGCGGTCGCCATCGGCCAGATGCTCGGGATGATCGAGAATTTCGACATCAAGGGGCTCGGCCCCGGGAACGTCGAAAGCTGGCGGATCATCGGCGACGCTCAGCGTCTCGCCTTTGCCGACCGCGAGCGCTATCTGGCCGACACGGATTTCGTGGCCCTGCCGATCAAGGGCCTCCTCGGCAAGGACTATCTCGGCAAGCGCGCCGCCCTGCTCGACGGCGGCAAGGCGCTGGCCGCCGACCAGGTGAAAGCGGGCGAACCGGAATGGGACCACGCCCTGCTTTTCGGCCGGGATGCGGCGCTCGAACTGCCCTCCACCAGCCATTTCGTCATCGTCGACAGGGAGGGCAACGTCGTCTCCATGACCACGACGATCGAAAGCGGCTTCGGCTCGCGGCTGATGACGAACGGCTTTCTGCTGAACAACGAGCTCACCGATTTCTCCTTCAAGACCCATGACGGCGGCCTGCCCGTCGCCAACCGGGTGGAGCCGGGAAAACGGCCGCGCTCCTCCATGTCGCCGACGATCGTCATGAAGGACGGCAAGCCGCTGCTCGCCATCGGCTCTCCCGGCGGCAGCCAGATCATCGGTTACGTGGCGCAGGCGCTGATCGCCTATATCGACTGGAACATGCCGGTCGAAGCGATCGTCGCCCAGCCGCATTTCATCAACCGCTTCGGCACCTATGAGATCGAGGCCGGCACCGAAGCCGAAAGGTTCTCCGAGCCCCTGAAGGCACTGGGATACGAGGTGAAGGCAGGCGAAATGAACTCCGGCCTGCATGCCATCGAGATCACCGCCGACGGGCTTGCCGGCAGCGCCGATCCGCGCCGCGAAGGCGTGGCGGCCGGGGAGTAGTCAGACTTCGGCGGAACCGTAGACGAGCGCCGTCTTGGTCTGGCCCTGCGGATCGACCCAGGGCGAGCTGCAGAGCTCGACCATGGCGGCCCAAGCTTTGCGCGCGGCTCCGGCTTCCGCCTCGCCGTTCTCCAGTTCGAAGCGGAAGCTGAATTCCGCGGCGATCGGATTTTCCAGCCTCTCCCTCTTCCACCAGAGGATCAGGGCGCATTCCGCTTCGACACCCTCTCCGAGGTCGAGCCTTCCTCCCTCGAAAACGTGCTCGCGTATCCTCAGCTTCCCCACTTCCAGGACCCCGGCCGAGCGGGAAGGCAGGAACATCTTGCCGAAATTCTCGTAGAGCTCCAGGCAATCGCCCACGGTCGAAGGCCCTGCTCCGTCCGTCATGCCCTTCGACGACCGGCTGAACAGAGCCCAGAACCGCGGCGTGTCGGCCGGCGGGACCACTTTCACGTCCTCCTCGAATTTCTCCTTCTCGCCCTTTGCGGAACGGAAGGTCTGCGCCGCCGCGAGCAACCGGTCGCCGTGGCGGAACTTCAGCGTCGTCTCCCACTCCTCCTTCGAACGAACCTTCCGGCGCATTCGAAAGACAAGGTCGGCCTGACGATAGAGGGCCTTGTCCCGCGTATCGAGAAAGACGATGTCGCGCTGTTTCTCCGGCTCGGCATGGTCGAGCTTGCGCGTCGCCTCGATCGAGATGCCCGCCAGCCGCTGCGCGGTATCCTTCCAGAAGGCCGCGACATGAGGCAGACATGCCGCCTCGCTGCCGGCAAACCTGTCTTCATGCAATGTGAGCTTGTATTCGCGCGACGATAATTTCATCGGCTCCCCCGTCCATGGAACGCCCGCGAGCAGGGAACATGAGCGCAATTTTAAATTGCGTCAAGACAGCCGGACTTTCGCGGCCGATCGAAATCCGCTAGCTCTTCGCAGATGATCACCGCGCCGCCCTTTCTCTCCATCGACCCCGAAACCCGGCATGTCTCGCTGGACGGCCGCGATCCGGTCTTTTATGGCGATCCGAACCGCGTCTACGCGCTTCTGCACGCCCGCTGTCCGACCTTCTACTGGGAGGAACAGAAACAATGGTTCTTCACCGGCTACGACCATGTGAACAGCCTGCTTCGCGACCGGCGGTTCGGCCGGCAGATCCTGCACATCGCCAGCCGCGAGGAACTCGGCCTGGCCGAGCCCGCGCCATATCTTGCAAATTTCGATCTCGCCGAGCGCCATTCCCTGCTGGAACTCGAACCGCCGGAACACACGCGGCTGAGGACGCTCGTCAACCGCGCCTTCGTCTCCCGCCATATCGAGAGGCTGCGCCCGGAGATTGCCGGCCTTGCGGAAAAACTGATCGACGGCTTCGAGAAGGACGGCGGGACGGAGCTGCTCGCCTCCTTCGCCGACATCATCCCGGTGACGATGATCGCCCGGATGATCGGCATTCCCGACGAGATGGGGCCGCAGCTTCTCGTCTGGTCGCATGCCTATGTCGGAATGTACATGTTCAAGCGGACAAGAGAAGACGAGCGCGCCGCCGACCGCGCGGCAAAGGAATTTTCCGGCTATGTGAAGGGCCTGATCGCGGAGCGCCGCCGGAGCCCGCGCGAGGACCTCCTCAGCCACATGATCCACACGGAGCACAAGGGCCAGTACCTCACCGACGACGAGCTGGTTTCCACGACGATCGTGCTGCTCAACGCCGGCCACGAGGCGACCGTGCACCAGATCGGCAATTCGGTGCGGGTGATCCTGGAAAGCGGGCTGCCGCCCGGCCAGCTCTTCCGCGACGAGGCGGCGACGGAGCGGACCGTCGAGGAAACGCTGCGCATCTGCGCTCCGGTGCACATCTTCCAGCGATGGGCGCTGGAAGATGTCGATATCGACGGCCTTTCCTTCAAACGCGGAGACAAGGTCAGCCTCATCCTCGCGGCCGCCAACCTGGACCCGGAGAAATTCTCCGATCCGCTGGCCTTCAGGCCGGACCGGCAGGAAGCGCCGAACCTTTCCTTCGGCGCCGGCATCCACTTCTGCATCGGCGCACCGCTGGCCCGGCTGGAGCTCAACACCGTGCTGCCGATCCTCTTCCGGCGCCTGCCGGGAATGAAGATCACCGGGACGCCCGTCGTCAAGGACGTCTATCACTTCCACGGGCTGGAGCGGCTGGGCCTTTCCTGGTGACGCCGGCTCAGACGGTCCCGGCCGGTGCCACAGCACCGACGCCGTAGCGAGCAGCGGGCCGGCTCAGCGACAGATGCGGCCGCAGCTCGCCACGGGCTTTCTCTAAAGCGTCATACAGCGACGTGTCGGAGAGCGAGGGAATGGTGATGACTTCGCCCTGGTCGAAACCGGCAAGCGCGGCATCGACGAGGTCGGTGGCGTCCATGACCATGTTCGGGTCCATGTTGTCGAAAGAGCCGCCGACCCGGTCGAATATCTCCGTGCGGGTGAGCCCGGGCAGAACCGCCTGGATGCGGACGCCGGTCCCCGCGAGTTCGGCGGCCAAGGCTTCCGTCAGGATCAGAACGAATGCCTTGCTCGCGGTATAGGTGCCGCTGAAGGCCTGCGGCCAAAGGGCAACGACGGAAGCCGTGTTGATGATCGCACCCTCACCCCGCGCGGCGAACGTCTGGGCGGCGGCGACGGCGAGGCGGTTTGCGGCGGTGACGTTGAGATCGACCATCCGGTCGAGATAATCCGGATCGCTCTTGAGCAGCGGTCCCTGCGGGCCGATGCCGGCATTGTTGACGAAGAGCCTGATCGAGCCATCCTCACGCAGGCGTTTCTCGACGGCGAGAACGTCGGCCCTCTGCGTCAGGTCGGCCCGCAGCACCTCCGCGTTCACGCCATTTTCCCGGCTCAGCCGACCGGCCAGCGCCTGCAGGCGGTCCGTATCACGGGCAACGAGAATGAGATCGTAGCCGCGCCTCGCGAGCCGATCGGCATAAGTGGCGCCGATGCCGGACGAGGCGCCGGTCACGAGAGCGGTTCCGGGTTTGGATGGCGTGGTCATGGTCCTGTCTCCTTTGGCTGGAATTTACTGGCATATACCACTATATATGAAAAGGAAGCCGAAATGCTGCAAGGGGAGACATCAAATTTTTATCGGGAGTGGAATGGATCGCCAAAAGCGGGCATTCTCCGCCGCGGAAAGCAGGACGAGACATGGCAGACGACGGGAAGGCACGGGAAGACGGAATCTGGCTTCATTGCAGCAACAGCGCAGTGCGCCGCGCCTCGCGGCAGCTCGGCCGGCTCTATGAGGATGCGATGGGTGACACGGGCCTCAAGGGAACGCAGTTCTCGCTTCTTTCCCAGATCGCCCGCACCGGGGAGCCGACGCTGAAAAACCTCGCGGAGGCCCTGGTCATGGACCTCTCCGCCCTCGGCCACACACTGAAACCGCTCATCCGCGACGGATTGGTGGAGCTGGTGCCGGACGACGGGGACCGGCGCGTGAAACGCGTGCGCCTGACGGAAACGGGCGCTGCCAGGCAGCGGGAACTGACTGCCCGGTGGCAGGTCGCGCAGAGCCGTTTCGATACCGCTTTCGGCAAGGAGGAATCCCGCGCGCTCCGCAAGGCGATGGAATTCATCGCATCGCAGGAATTCGCGGCGCTGTTCAATACGAAACCAGTTTCCGGAGACTGAACCGGGATCACTCCGCAGCCAGGTCGAGCCATGCTCGCGCCGCGTGGGGCAAAAAGGCGCCCCGCCGCCAGATCCACGCCATATGCCAGGCCATCGCGGGCGCCGTGACGGCGACATGGCGCACGCGGTCGTTGACGCGCTGCTCGGCGATCAGCCGGGGCAGGAAGCCGATGCCCAGACCGAGCGCCACCAGTTCCACGATAAAAGCGATCTGGCTGCTGCGTGCAGCGATCGCGGGCGTGAAGCCGGCGGTGCGGCATGCATCCAGAATGATGGGATTGAGCGCGAAGCCACCTTCGAAGAGGATGAACGGCATATCCCGCAGGGCGGCCAGTTCGATATCCCCGACGGATGCGAGCGGGTGCTGCGCCGGGAGCAGGACATGCATGGGCTCATTGCGCAGTTCCTGCCATTCGAACTCTTGCGGGACCGGCAGAAGCGACGCACCGAGATCGACCTCGCCGCTGCGCACCATCTCCTCCAGCCGCTTGCTTCCCTGCTCCACCAACTCGATCTCGATGCCGGGATAGCGATTGCGATAGACGGCGAAGATCGGCGCGAACACCGCGTCGTTGCCGATCGGGGGCAGACCCAGGCGCAGCCGTCCCTTCTTGAGCCCGCGCAATTCGGAAAGTTCGCCAAGCAGGTCCTCCTGCTCGGACAGAATGCGCAGAGCGCGCCGGTAGACGGTCTCGCCTGCCGCCGTCAGGGTGGAGCGGTGGCCGATGCGGTCCAGCAGGATCACGCCGAGTTCGTCTTCGAGCTGCCTGACGGCCTTGCTGACCGCCGACTGCGTCAGGAATACCGCCTTGCCGGCATGGGAGAACCCACCCCGGCGCACGACCTCCACGAAGACTTTCAGCGTTCGCAACTCCATAGTATTCCAATACGGAATTACTTCCAGTCATTCAATTCATTTTGTTCATGAGCTGCGGGCGTTTATATCATCCGCCAGCAAAGGAACATCGCTCACCATGTCCACCGTCCTCCGCCGCGCCCAGCCGCATATCCGTGAAAGCCGGATTTTCCAGGCCGTCCTGATCAGCCTTTTCTGGCTGGCGGGCGAGGCTATCGTGCGCGCTTCCGGCCTGCCGCTGCCGGGCAGCGTCGTCGGCCTTTTCCTGGTGCTGGCCCTGTTTTCGACCGGCGCCGTCAGGACAGCGAGCATGCGCCGCGGCGCGCAGTGGTACATCGGCGACATGCTGCTGTTCTTCATTCCCGCCGTGCTCGCCGTTCTGGATCACCGCGAATTCCTTGGCCTGCTCGGCCTGAAAATCCTCGCCGTCATCCTCATCGGCACGCTGATCGTGATGTTGACGACGGCGCTCGCCGTAGAACTGTCCCTGCGGTTGGCGATCAGGGTGAAAGCGCGTCATGAACCAGCCTGATCCATCCATCCCCGCGCTTGCCTGGACCGCCTTCTGGTCGGCCACGACGATCGGGCTCTACGCCGTTTCCAAGGCCGCCCACCGGCGCTGGCCGCATCTATGGCTGTCGCCGCTCGTCTTCACGCCGGTCGTGCTGATCGCGCTCGCTCTCGCGATGCACGAGAGCTACGCGCAATATATCCGCTCGACCCATTGGCTGGTGATGCTTCTCGGGCCGGCGACCGTCGCGTTCGCAGTCCCGATCTACGAACAGAGGAACACGATCCGGCGCTACTGGCCGGCGCTTGCGATCGGGGTTGCGGCCGGCAGTTCGGCCGCCATGTCGTCCGCCTGGGCGCTTGCGAGCCTGCTCAGCCTCGATGGCAACCTGCGGCTCAGCCTGCTGCCCCGCTCCGTCAGCACGCCCTTCGCCATGACGATCTCGGCCGATATCGGCGGCGTGCCGGACCTGACCGCCGTCTTCGTCATCGTCACCGGTGTCTTCGGCGTCATGCTGGGCGAGGCAATCCTGCGTTTCCTGCCCCTGAAGTCGCCGCTTGCGCGGGGCGCCCTGTTCGGCATGGGCGCACATGGCGCCGGCGTCGCCAGGGCCAACCAGATCGGCGACCAGGAAGGCACGATCGCTGGCCTCGTCATGGTCCTGGTCGGCCTCGTCAACGTGCTCGCGGCCCCCCTTGTCGGCATGCTGCTGCGCTGACCGCTACAAGCGGATGACATAGTCCTTGCGAGTCGTTTCAACCACTTCCCAGGTTCCCTTGAAGCCGGGCCTGAGGATCATGCTATCGCCGCCCTTCAGATGAACGGGGCTTCCGCCCTCCTCCGTCACGATCGAATGGCCGGAGAGGATATGGAAATACTCCCATTCGTCATAAACGATCCGCCACTTGCCCGGCGTCGCCTCCCATATGCCGGCATAGAGCCCGCCTTCCGCCTCCTCGATATTCCAGGTGCGGAAGGCCGGATTTCCGGCCAAGAGCCTGTCGGGCGCCGGAGCGCCCTCCTCCGGCTCGATCGCGTCGATATCAAACCCGATCCAGGATGCCATGGCCGCCTCAGACCTTGGAGAGCGACTGATCGAGGTCGGCGATGATATCGGCAACGTCCTCGATACCCACCGACAGGCGCACGACGTCCGGGCCGGCGCCGGCGGCGATCTGCTGCTCCTCGGACAACTGGCGGTGCGTCGTGGAGGCCGGATGGATGACCAGCGAGCGCGTGTCGCCGATATTGGCGAGGTGGGAGAAAAGCTGCACGCCTTCGACGAAGGCCTTGCCCGCTTCTTAACCGCCCTTGATGCCGAAGGTGAAGACGGCGCCGGCGCCCTTCGGCGAATATTGCCGCTGGAGGGCATGGTTCGGATCGTCTTCGAGGCCGGCGTAACTGACCCACGCGACCTTGGGATGGCTCTTCAGCCACTTCGCCGCCGCGAGCGCATTGTCGCAATGACGCTGCATTCTCAACGGAAGCGTCTCTATGCCGGTCTGGATCATGAAGGCATTGAACGGCGAGATCGCCGGGCCGAGATCGCGCAGACCCAGCACGCGCGCCGCGATCGCGAACGCGATATTGCCGAAGGCCTGGTGCAGCACGATCCCCGCATATTCCGGCCGCGGCTCCGAAAGCATCGGATAATTACCGGACCGCGACCAGTCGAACGTGCCGCCGTCGACGACGATGCCGCCCATGGAATTGCCGTGGCCTCCCAGGAACTTCGTCAGCGAATGGATGACGATGTCGGCGCCATGCTCCAGCGGCCGGACGAGATAGGGGGTCGCCATGGTGTTGTCGACGATCAGCGGAACACCGTGCCGCTGCGCCACTTCGGCGATCGCCGCCATATCCACGAAGGTGCCGCCCGGATTGGCGAGGCTTTCAATGAAGATGGCGCGCGTGCGCCCGTCGATCTGGGCGTCGAAGCTCGCCGGATCGGCCGTATCGGCCCAGCGGACCTGCCAGTCGAAATTCTTGAAGGCATGGCCGAACTGGTTGATCGAGCCGCCGTACAGCTTCCTCCCCGCGACGAAATTGTCGCCCGGCCGCATGATCGTGTGGAAGGCCAGCAACTGCGCCGCATGGCCGGAGGCGACCGCGAGCGCGGCCGATCCGCCTTCCAGCGCCGCGACCCGCTCCTCCAGTACCGCCTGGGTCGGGTTCATGATGCGGGTGTAGATATTGCCGAACTGCTGCAGCCCGAAGAGAGCAGCGGCATGATCGGCGTCATTGAAGACGAAGGATGTCGTCTGATAGATCGGTGTCGCCCTTGCCCCCGTCGTGGGGTCCGGCTGGGCGCCTGCGTGCACTGCGAGCGTCGAAAAGCCCGGATTGATCGTCGGCATGGTGTCTCTCCCTCAACAATTTTTCAGCTTCTTATCATGCCCGGGAAATGCGCGCTGGTTGATCCTGGTCAACGATCCACGTTTTTCCGGGCGTATTCTCCAAAAAAGAAGAGGAGTATGCCATGAACGATCCCATCGCCACCACACATGAAAGCCTTGCCGCCCGTGTCGCCCGCTGGTGTTCCACAACCTGGGAGGCCGTGGAGGAGGCAAGGTCTCTCGCGAGCCTCGATGACGAGACCGTCAAGATCATCGCGCATGACAATGCGCTGTCCCGGGACGATCTGGTTTCCCTGATCCGGCGCGGCCCCCACGCCGCCGACGAGATGGGCGCCCTGATGCGTCTGCTGAATATCGATCCGGAAGAAGCGAAGCTCGCCAGTCCCGCGCAGTTCCGCGAAATGCACATGACCTGTTCGCGATGCACGGAGAAGGCCCGATGCCGCCGGGAACTGGCCGACGGCACGGCCGCGACCGACTTCGTGGGCTACTGCGGCAACGCCGACCAGCTCAACGAGATGCGCGCCCGGCCGGAACTGCTCGCCGATTGACGGCGGTCACACGGCGAGACGGGGATATTCGATGGCCGGACAGCGGTCCATGACGACCTTGATCCCGACCGCCTCGGCCTTTGCCGCCGCCTTGTCGTCGCGCACGCCGAGCTGACCCCAGATCGCCTTGGGCGGGTTATCGAGAGCGAGTGCTTCGTCCACCACGCCGTCCAGATATTCGGCGGCGCGGAAGACATCGACCATGTCGACAGGCTGCGGTACGTCCGCAAGCGCCTTGTAGACCGTCTGGCCAAGGATCTGCTTGCCCGCCTGACCGGGATTGACCGGAAAGACCGTGTACCCCTTGGAGAGCAGGAAACCCATGACCCGGTTGCTCGGCCGGTCCGGGTTGGGAGACGCGCCCAGAAGCGCAATCGTCCCGGTTGTCTTCAGGATGTCGGCGATATAGGCATTGTCGTAGCGATCATGGTTCATGAAAGGCGGCTCCCGTGATGAGCGCACCTCTGGCGGCACGCCCCTTTCGCCCTATGTAAGTCCCCGTCTCGGCAAAAGGGATGCAGGCGATGAAAAAAATCCTTGCAGGCTTCCCGGCCTTCGCCTGCGCCATTGCGCTTCTTCCCGCTGGCCCGGCCCTTGCCATCTCGCGCTACAATTCGACCACCATGTCCTGCGCCGCCGTGCAGCGGGCGATCGGCCGCGAGGGCGCCGTCATCCTTCGTTATCCTTCCCGAAACGTGCGCGGCATGACGCTCTACGACCGCTACGTCACCGACAGCGGCTTCTGCGACGCCCATGAGTTTGCCGATCGCGTCACGGTGCCCGCCGCAGATACGCCCCGCTGTCCCGTTCGCGCCTGCAAAAGGCGACCGGACCGGGAAGACTGTTTTCCGCTGCAGCCGGGCTGCCTGAGGTTCTGACGCCGGCAGAGGCCGGCCGACGTGGCCGCGCACTCCGTTCCCAAGATGTTTCCGTTATTTTCCGCTTTCGTACCGGAGCATATTAGCGACACCTCATAGTTGAATTAGACATAACTACTATTCATGATATGTAACTTTTCATAGCCATGCCGATTTTGTTCACCGCACACCGGAGACTTTGCCCGCCGAAGACCGACGACGCCGAAGTTGTGAAAAACTCACAAGATTCTTTGATCAAACCCTGGCGGCCATTCTTCCGTCGTCCCCTTTCCATATGCGCACCATGAGCATGGAGACCGGCACAACTTTCCCATAAGTTGCATGCAACCTCCCTCCCCGCCGGGCCCTCCGCCCAAAGACGGATGGCCATCGGCGGCGCGTATCCGTTAAAAGGCAAAGGGCAATTTCAAAGGGAGAGAGAAATGCAGCCTCTCATGACGGTCGAGCAGATCCATGCCTTCCTGGATCGCGAATTTCCGCAGATCCATATGGATGGACGCGTGCTTGCCGTGACCGACATCGGGCCGGGACGGCTTGCCATGCGCTTCGATCCGAACGACCGCCACCTGCGCCCGGGAAACACGCTTTCCGGCCCTTCGATGGTCATGCTCGCGGATGTCGCGGCCTATGCCGTCATCCTCGCCCATATCGGGCCGGTGGCGCTCGCCGTCACCACCAGCCTCAACATCAATTTTCTCCGCAAGCCCGGCCTCGCGCCTCTTTTCTGCGACTGCAAGATCCTCAAGCTCGGCAAGCGTCTTGCCGTCATCGACACCCTCCTGACGCAGGATCGGGCGGAGGAACCGATAGCGCAGGCGACCGCGACCTACTTGATTCCGCCAAGGTAATTTGTGGTACCATAAAACCACATATTCAACATATTGATTTCATTGCGTTTATTTTTCCGGCCTCCGAAAGCACCGCCTTGACGCTCCAGGCGGGCACCGGTATAAGCCGCCGCAGATTGCAGGCCTTCATGACCCGCATTCTTTTTGCCGGATATTCCGGCAATCCAAGCAACAAGAAACGCCCTTGCATCCGGTTCCGGGTGCCCTGGGTCCAGATGAAAGAGAAAAGCATGTCAACCTTCGTTCAGAAGCCCGCCGAGGTGGAGAAGAAGTGGGTGATCATCGATGCCGAAGGCCTCGTTGTCGGTCGCCTCGCCACCATCGTAGCAAACCGGCTCCGCGGCAAGCACAAGGCCACCTACACCCCCCATGTCGATGACGGCGACAACGTCATCGTCATCAATGCGGAAAAGGTCGCCTTCACCGGCAAGAAGTATTCCGACAAGAAGTATTACTGGCACACCGGCTATCCCGGCGGCATCAAGGAGCGCACCGCGCGCCAGATCATCGAAGGCCGTTTCCCGGAACGCGTCATCGAGAAGGCCGTCGAGCGGATGATCCCGCGTGGCCCCCTCGGCCGTCGCCAGTTGAAGAACCTGCGCGTCTACGCCGGTTCCAACCATCCCCATGAAGCCCAGCAGCCGGTCGCCCTCGACGTGGCTTCGCTGAACAAGAAGAATGTAAGGAGCGCCTGAACATGGCCGATCTCTCCTCTCTGAAGGACCTCGCTCCGGCGGCCGAAAACCAGGCTCCGGTTCACGTTCGCAAGGTCGACAACCTTGGCCGCTCCTACGCGACCGGCAAGCGCAAGAACGCTGTCGCCCGCGTATGGGTCAAGGCCGGCACCGGCAAGATCACGGTCAACGGCCGGGACTTTTCCGCTTATTTCGCACGTCCGGTCCTGCAGATGATCCTGCAGCAGCCGATCGTCGCGGCTAACCGCGGCGGCCAGTTCGACATCGTCGCAACCGTTGCCGGCGGCGGTCTCTCCGGCCAGGCCGGCGCCGTGCGCCATGGCCTTTCCAAGGCCCTCACCTATTTCGAGCCGGGCCTGCGCTCGGTCCTCAAGAAGGGTGGCTTCCTGACCCGCGACAGCCGCGTGGTCGAGCGTAAGAAGTACGGCAAGGCCAAGGCCCGCCGCTCCTTCCAGTTCTCCAAGCGCTGATCGCTGCTGGATGCAAGAACTTCGAAAGGCGGGGCTTCGGCTCCGCTTTTTTCGTTTGGGCCTGCAGCTTCTCCGACCTTGCCTTTCGCCGATCGCCACCGCACCTTGAAGCCCGCATATGGAGGGATTCATGCCGTCAAAGACCATCGACCACGCATTCACGTCCAGAAGCCTGACGTCTGCCGCAACCGATCCGACCTTTGCGGGCGCGCTATCCTTCATGCGTCGCCGGTTCACCAAGAGCCTGAAGGGGGTCGATGCGGTGGTCTGGGGCATTCCCTTCGATGCGGCGACCTCCAACCGGCCGGGCGCTCGCTTCGGGCCGCAGGCGATCCGGCGGGCTTCTGCCATCTTCGACAACGATCCGCAATATCCGTTTTCCCGCGATCTCTTCGCGGACATGGCCGTGATCGACTACGGCGACTGCCTGCTCGACTACGGCAACCACCAGAAGACGCCCGCGACGATCGAGAAGGAAGCCGCCAGGATTCTTTCGAGCGGAGCCTTCCTGCTGACGCTCGGCGGCGACCATTTCGTCACATGGCCGCTCCTGAAGGCGCATGTCGCCAGGCACGGGCCGCTGGCGCTGGTGCAGTTCGACGCCCACCAGGACACCTGGTTCGACGACAACAGGCGGATCGATCACGGCTCCTTCGTGGCGCGGGCGGTGCGCGACGGCCTCATCGATCCCGCCCGTTCGATCCAGATCGGTATCCGCACCCACGCGCCGGAGGATTTCGGCATCCGCATTCTTCATGGCCACGACGTCGAGGAGATGACGGCCGGCGAGATCGCCGGGCTGATCCTCGATCATGCGGGCGGCAAACCCGCCTATCTCACCTTCGATATAGACTGCCTCGACCCCGCCTTTGCGCCCGGCACCGGCACGCCCGTGGCCGGCGGTCCGTCGAGCGCGAAGATCCTCTCGGTGCTGCGCCAGCTCGGGGAGCTCGATATCCGCGGCGCGGATGTCGTCGAGGTGGCGCCTGCCTATGACCACGCGGACATCACCGCCATTGCGGGCGCGACGGTTGCCATGTATATGCTCGGACTTCACGCGGAACGACGGGCCGCGCATTAATTTTCTGAATCAACTGGCTGGTAAAGTGAATCCGGCTCTCAATCCAAGGCACTGAAACTACAGGATAAAGACAATGACAGCGAAAATCTTCATCGACGGCGAACACGGTACGACGGGACTGCAGATCCGCACCCGCATGGCCGGCCGCCGCGACGTCGAGCTGCTGTCGATCCCCGAAGCGGAGCGGCGCAACGCCGCCATGCGGGAAGACCTGCTGAACAGCGCCGATATCGCCATCCTCTGCCTGCCGGACGACGCTTCGAAGGAAGCCGTTTCCATGCTCGCCGGCAACAACAAGGTGCGGGTGATCGACACTTCGACCGCCTATCGCATCGACCCGTCCTGGGCCTATGGCTTTGCGGAGATGGACAAGGCCCAGACCGGCAAGATCAGGTCCGCCCGCTACGTCGCCAATCCGGGCTGCTATCCGACCGGGGCGATCGCCCTCATCCGGCCGCTCCGCGCTGCAGGCATCCTGCCTGACGGCTATCCGGTGACGGTCAACGCGATCTCCGGCTATACGGGCGGCGGCAAGCAGCTCATCGCGCAGATGGAAGACCAGTCCAGGGACGATGCGATCAGCGCCAACAACTTCCTCTACGGCCTGACGCTCAAGCACAAGCACGTTCCGGAGATGAAGGTCCACGGCCAGCTCGACCGCGCGCCGCTCTTCTCGCCCTCCGTCGGCCGTTTCGCGCAGGGCATGATCGTTCAGGTGCCGCTCTTCCTCGAAGATCTCAAGGATGGGGCCACGATCGAGGGCATCCACAAGGCGCTGGTCGAGCATTATGCCGGCCAGGACATCGTCACGGTCGTGCCGCCGGAGGAAAGCAGGGCGCTTCCGCGCGTCGATGCGGAAGAGCTTGTCGGCAAGGATACGATGAAGCTCTTTGCATTCGGCACGCCGGGCGGGGCGCATGTCAACCTCGTGGCGCTGCTCGACAATCTCGGCAAGGGCGCTTCGGGCGCCGCCGTCCAGAACATGGACCTGATGCTTTCGGCCTGATGGCGGCGAGCTTCTCCTTCCCCAAGGAATGGCGGGTACAAAGCGCCCGCCGGATCGCCGATACGGTTGTCGGCACCGTCTATGAAGTGACGCGTGCCGGCGGCGAACTCGATATCGCCAAGGTGCTGAAACCGCGGGCGCTGGAGGACAGCCTTCGCGGGGCCGACTTCATGGCCTGGCGGGATGGCATCGGCTGCGTGCGGCTCCTCGCCCGCACCGACGACATTCTCTTGATGGAGCATGCCGGCAAGCTGACGTTGCGCGACCGCCTCGTTTCCCACGGCGATCTCGATGCGACGAGGATCGCGGCCGAGGTGCTGAAGGAATATCACCGCCCGTCCGAAACGTCTCCACCGGCGACCCTGCAGCCTCTTTCGCGCTATTTCGCCAGCCTCTTCAGGAAGGCCGAGGATGACCGCCTCGACGGGACCGCGAGTCCGTTCGTGGAGGCCGCCGGGATGGCCGAGATCCTGATCGCCGGCCAGCGGGACATCAAGCCGCTGCACGGCGACCTGCATCACGAGAACATCATGCTGGGACCGCGCGGCTGGCTGATCATCGATCCGGCCGGACTGATCGGCGATGCGGCGCTCGACATCGCCAACATGTTCTCCAATCCGCTCGACCGCTTCGACCTCACCAGGAACGAAGAGCGCATCGCCTCGATGGCCGGCATCTTCGCCGATACGCTGGGCCGCGACGTCCGCACCGTCCTGCGCTACGCCTTCGCCTATGGCTGCCTGTCCGCCACCTGGCACGACGAGGACGGCAACGGGAAGGACCGGGACGACGAACTGGCCGTCGCTACGGCGATAAGGGCCGTGCTCCGGCAATGCTGAGACACGAAAGTCCGACGGGATAAGGAATTACTGTCGTTCAATTTTCATGAACGATCAGTCGTCTTCACGGCGGATCGTATGGACGAAGAAACCGGTATAGATATGTCCGGGTCTAATTGCACGGGCGGTTTCCATGAGCACTGAGCGTTTTCCGGTCTATTTCATTCCGCATGGCGGCGGTCCCTGGCCTTTCATGGACTTACCGAAGAACGACGCCGGCAGAGGCCCGTGGGACGATCTCGCAGACTTCCTCCGCGGCCTCGACAGCGAGATCGGGCGCAAGCCCAAGGCCGTGCTCGTCGTGTCCGGGCACTGGGAAACCGAACCCGTCCCAACGGTCAGCACCGCGCCCCATCCCGGCATGCTGTTCGACTATTACAATTTTCCGCCGCATACCTATGAACTCAGCTACCCCGCACCGAATTCGCTGGAACTCGCCGCACGCGCCCGACAGCTTCTGGCGGACGCAGGCATGGACTCGGCGGAAAACGCGACACGCGGTTTCGACCATGGCGTCTTCATTCCGTTCATGCTGATCTATCCGCAGGCGGACGTTCCCCTCACCATGATCTCGCTCAGGAACACGCTGGACGCGGAAAGCCATCTGGCGATCGGCAAGGCCCTGGAACCCCTGCGGGACGAGGATGTGCTGATCATCGCCTCCGGCATGACCTACCACAACATGCGCAAGTTCCGGACGGCTGAACCGGATCATGTCGCGGAGGCCGTTCGTTTCGACGACTGGCTGCGCGAAGCCGTGGAAGAGCCCGATCCGAAGGCACGCGCAGACAGGCTATCGACCTGGGACAGCAATCCGGATGCGCTCGCCTGCCATGTGCCGGACCACGACCATCTCGTGCCGCTGTTCGTCGCCGCCGGGGCCGCCGGCGCGGATGCGGGCCGGCGCATCTTCCGAACGGATTATCTCGGCAAGCCCTATTCCGGATACCGGTTCGGCTGAGGCCGGCTCCTCAGGCGCGCCCCGGCGCGGGTTCTTCGGATGCCGGATATTCCCCGACGAAGCCGCGCCAGTGCGCCATGGCAAAGCCGAGGATGATCAAGGCGACGGCCTGATGGGTGAGTGCCAGATCGAGCGGCACCTGCATGAGGAGCGTCCCGATGCCGATTGCGGCCTGCAACGTCACCAATCCGAACAACACGACGGAACGCCGGGCATGCGTCGAGCCCGGCCCGAAGCGAAGCGACACGATCATGTGGGCCAGAACCGCAGCCCATAGCAGGTAAGCGCCGCAACGATGCACGAACTGCACCGTCTTCGGGTTTTCGAAGAGGTTGATCCACCATGGTTGCCGAAGGAAGAGATCGGCCGGGACGAGCGCTCCATCCATCAGTGGCCATGTATTGTAGCTCAGCCCCGCATCGAGGCCCGCGACGAGTGCGCCGAGATAAATCTGGAAGAGGACGAGGAAGGCGATGCCTGCCGCTGCCCGGCTGGAATTCCTCGTCGGCGGTGCGTCATGCGTGTGGGGCGACAGACCGCGCATGATCCACACGCAGGCGGCGAAGATCAGACAGGCGATCACCAGATGCGCGGCGAGCCGGTATTGCGAAACGCTGACGAGCTTGGTCAGGCCGGAGGAAACCATCCACCAGCCGATGAAGCCCTGGAAGCCGCCCAGCGCAAGCACGCTCGCCAGCGGCCAGCGCAGGCGCTTTTCGATGCGGCCGGTCAGCCAGAAGAACAGCAGCGGCAGGGCAAAGATCACGCCGATCGAACGGGCCAGGAAACGGTGCGCCCATTCCCACCAGAAGATCGACTTGAATTCCTCGACCGTCATGTCCCTGTTGATTTCCTGATATTGCGGAATGCGCTGGTAAAGGCGGAATTCCTCGTCCCATTCCCCGGCCGAAAGCGGCGGAATGACACCATGGATCGGCTTCCATTCGGTGATCGAAAGGCCGGAATCGGTCAATCGTGTCGCACCGCCAACCAGCACCAGACAGAAGAGCGTGAAGACGACGACGCCGAGCCAGATACGCACGGCCCTGCGGCTGCGCTCGCGGCGCTTCGTTTCTTTCAGGACATCGATGATAGTTGCATCGGTCGCCGACATGGGGCACGCTCCTGTCGCTCACGCCAGGACGCGATCGCGCGTCCATAACCATTTCGCGTTGCTTTGCCCCATCGCCCCATGCAAAACAAGCCCCGGCGCTTTGCGGCATGCGGTCGCGGATAGGAGACTACGTTTTGGCCCCGCGTTTGAGAAGTTTCATCGGCACCATCCTGATCATCATCCTCGTGATCGTATACGCATTGGCGGCAACGACCGTGGCGACGCTTCTGCTTGCCACCTCCCCCTGGTGGGTGCATTTCCTCTATTTCCTGTTCTCCGGACTTCTGTGGATTCTGCCGGCCATGCTGATCATCAAATGGATGGCCGGGCCCAAAGCATCGGTCCGAAAATCGAAATCGGTTTTCGGGGAGCACGATGCATAGCTTCAGGCCCTGAACGTGATCCGTTTACGGCGAGTTAACCAGAAACGGCGGTTTTGCCGACCATAAACCGATTTTTCGCGCCCCCTTCCTATCCTGCCGGCAAAAGATGGCAGGCGGTGAAGCCATGGGGCAGCGGAAAATCCAGTACGGAGAACAGACCGGCACGGTACCCGGCAAGCCGGAGCACGGCGGGCCTGCGCTTTTTGCCGAACTGCGCCTCGTCTCGACGAGTGACCCGCACTCGCTCGAAGCGGAGTGGCGCCGCCTCGCGGCCTTGCCGGCGAACTCTCTTCACCAGGGGTTTGAATGGTGCCTTGCATGGCGCCAGGCGCACGGGCGTGAGCTTGTCATCGTGCAAGGCGTCGTCAACGGGCGAACACTCCTGGTGCTGCCGTTCGAAATCATCGAGGAAAAGGGCGGTCGGATCGCGCGCTTTCCCGGCGACCGCTTCAACAACATCAATACCGGACTGTTCGACGCCGACCTCGCGATGCCGGATGCGGAGGAGCTCCAGAACTTCGTCTATGCCTTGCGGCTGGCGCTCAAGGACAAGGCCGATCTCGTCGTCCTCGACAACATCCCGCTCGACTGGCGCGGCGTGCGATATCCGTTGGCCGATCTGGCGACGATCGAGAATCAGAACCACTCGTTTCAGCTTCCGCTGCTGACGAGTTTCGAGGCGACGATCGCGCAATTGAACGCCAAGAGCCGCCGCAAGAAGTTCCGCTCATCGAGCCGCAAGCTGGAGGCGATCGGCGGCTACGACCACGTCATCGCCACCGACAGCCGCGAAAGGCACGCCCTGCTCGACCTCTTCTTTCAGCAGAAGGGCGAGAGGCTGACGATGTTCGGCCTGCCGGACGTCTTCCAGGCGCCGGACATCCGGGATTTCTTCCACAGGCTGCTGGACGTGCCGCTCGACGGTTACGACACACCCCTTCTGCTGCACGCGATCCGCCTGCATGGCGAACACGACGGCCATGTGGCGGCCATCGCCGCACTGTCTCGCAAGGGGGACCATGTGATCTGCCAGTTCAGCTCGATCGACGAAAGCATCTGCCCCGAGGCCAGCCCCGGCGAACTCCTGTTCTGGCTGATGATCGAGCGGTCCTGCCGGGAAGGCGCCTCGGTCTTCGATTTCGGCCTGGGCGACCAGCCCTACAAGCGCAACTGGTGCACGCAGGAAACGGTGCAGCACGACATCCTGCTGCCGTTGACCTGGAGGGGAGCGCTCATGCGCCCGCTCCTCCTCGGAGTCACGAAGGCGAAGGTCGCGGTCAAACGTTACCCGTACCTCTATTCGATGCTTCAGCGCTGGCGGGCGGGCCGATGCCCCAGGGCGGGGAAAGCCACGGCGTCCGACGCTCCTTGACCGGATCAGGCCGCGCGGCGGCCGCGGCGCGGCGAACGCCGGTCTCCCGCTTCGGTGATGATCAGCAGGTTGCGGTAACCGGCCTCTTCGAATTCCGCCACCAGCTTTGCCACGTCCTCGTCCCTGAAGCCCGGAACGGAGAGGACGATCTCGGCCATTTCATTGCGGGTCAGGCGCGAAATGCCGGCAATCTCGGCCGGGCCGCATTCGATGAGCACGAGGTCATAGGCATCCGCCAGCGCATCGATGATCATCGCCAGACGATCGGCGCCGCGCATGGCCAATGCCGGATCGGAAGCGCCATGCGGGATGATATGCGCATCGGAACGCCGGTCGCGATGGATCGCATCGCCGAAGGCGGTTTCACCGCACAGAAGATCGGTGATGCCGGGAAGCCTGGGACTATCCGCCATCAGGTGCGTCGGGCAGGCGGAGCCGGTCATATCGACCAGAACGACGGTGCGACCGCGCTCGGCGATCTCGCGGGCCAGCGCCACGGTCGCGGTCGACCCCTCGTCACCGCCCGGTGAAATGGCGATCGCCACCGGAGTATCGTGGCGCTGCAGGTAATATGCGACGGAGCCGATCGTGAAGCTCCGCTCCTCGCTTCCCGACGCCCCGGCCTCTTCTTCAACCTCTTGCTCCCGAACCTCCTCGATGACGTTCGCGCGGGCTTTCGCGGCAGCCGCCTTCGCATCCTCGCGCACCGGTTCCGGCCGGTCGAAACGCGCGGCCTCGGCCTGCATCTGGTGGACCGGCAGCGGCGCAGCGGCGACCGGCTCGGCGGGAACTTCGGCAGGCGCCGGTAGGGGTGCCGGCTGGTCTTCGATATCATGCTCGATAGTATTCGACGGGCGCAGCGCGCGGCCGCTGAAGAGCTCGATGACCATGACGATCAGGCAACCCAGAATGAAGGTCGCCAGAGAGACGACAATCACGATCGGGATGATCTTCGGGAAATAGGGCTCGGAGGGTTCGACGGCACGCGAAACGACGCGGGCGTCGGCCGGGCTGGAATTGCTGTCGAGGCGGGAGCTCGCCTCGCGATAGCGGGCAAGATAGGTTTCGAGGAGCTGGCGCTGTGCGGTGGCCTCGCGTTCGAGGGCGCGCAAGCCCACTTCCTCTTCGCCGGCCCTGGCGGAATCCGCCTTCAGCCCGTTGAGCTGCGCGATCAACTGACGTTCGCGCAGCCGCGACACTTCCGCCTCGTTGTCGAGGCTTGCGAGGATTTTCTTCGTCTCGGCGTCGATCTGCTGGCGGATGCCGGAAAGCTGGGCGCGCAGGCCCCGCAGCCGTGGATGGCCATCCAGCAGCGACGTGGACTGATCGGATATCTGGGCCTGAAGGTTGGCTTCCGCCTCCTTCAGACGCTGGATGACCTGCGAACCGACGACGTCCGCCAACGTATCGGATGCGCGTCCGGCCTTGAGCGCGGCGCGGACGTTTTCTGCGCGCGCCTCGGCATTCGCGCGTTCCGCCCGCACGCGGGCGAGCTCGGTGGAAATGTCGTTGAGCTGCTGGCTCGAGAAACTGTTGGTTTCGGTCGTCTGGAAGAGGCCGTTGGAAGACCGGTAGTCCGCCACCTGCCGCTCCGCCTCCTTGACCTTCCGGGTCAGGTTGGCGATCTCCGGCTCCAGCCACTTGGCCGTTTCGGAATGGGTGTCGAGCTTGGCATTGCTCTGGATCTGGAGATAGACCTCCGCCATCTTGTTGGGGATGTCGGCCGCGAGCCTCGGATCGCGCGAGGAGAACTCGATGGCGATGACGCGTGAATTCTCGACCGGATAGACCTCCAGCTTCTCACGGAACTCCTGGATCACGCGGTCTTCCGGGTCGAGCTGCATCGGGTCCTGCTTGAGACCGATCAGCACGAGCGGATCGGGAAACAAGGACTGCGCGGCCGGATCGAACTCCTTGAGATCGGAAAGCTTGAGGTCACGGACGACCCGCTTGATCAGGTCGGTCGATTGCAGGAGCTGGGCCTGGCTGGTGACATTGAGCGAATCGAGAACCGGGTCGTTCGCCTGGGGAGCGCCCTCTCCGGCAGCAAGATTGGGCGAGCGGGATTCGATGAGAAGCCGCGTCTCGCCCTTGTAGCTCGGCTTCATCAAGCTGGTCCCGACCAGGGCGACGGCGGCGGCGACGATGGTGGCCCCGATGATCCTGGCCTTGCGCTCCCAGACCGCCGAGATGATCCGCCCGAGATCGATGTCCACGTCCTGATTGCTGCCATTCACGCCTGACATGATACGCTCCAACTGATCGGTTTCGATCAATGGTAAAGGATCATGGTAACGCGAGGGTTAATGACCGTCCCGAAGGGTCGGCCGCCTTGAGAAAGCGCAAATCTCGCATTCTCTTTACCGGGCATTAACCCTAACGGATCGATAACGGGCTCAATGCCATGAACAGCCGGAGCCCCGAACGCGAAATGTCCTTCGCTCGTCCCCAACATGTGCTGGCGCTCGCCCTTGCCGTCGCCGCGACAGCGCTTGCCGGCTGCACGAGCTACGCGCCGGCGCCGAAAAGCTTTCAGGAAGCGACGGTCCAGCCCTACCGCCTCGACAGCGGCGACCGGTTACGCGTCAGCGTCTTCGAGCAGCCGGGCCTCACCAACACCTATACGGTCGACCAGGCCGGCTACATCGCGTTTCCACTGATCGGCCAGATGGCGGCCCGCGGCCAGACGCTGCCGGCGCTGGAAGGCGCCATCGCCGCGCGACTGCGGCAAGGCTATCTCCGCGATCCGGACGTCACCATCGAGATCGACCGTTATAGGCCGGTCTTCGTGATGGGCGAAGTGGGACGGCCGGGACAATATTCCTATGTTCCGGGCATGACCGCGCAGAACGCGGTCGCGATCGCCGGAGGCTTCACGTCCCGCGGCAACCAGCGCGACATCGACGTGACCCGCAAGATCAACGGCCAGGTGATCACCGGCCGCACCACGATCTCCGCGCCGGTCCTGGCGGGCGATACGATCTATGTCCGCGAGAGGCTGTTCTGACCAGATCATGGCCGAGAGCGCTCCCCTGCGGATACTCCACTGCTTCAGATCGCCCGTCGGCGGGATTTTCCGCCATGTGCGCGACCTCGTCGAGGAGCATCGGGCGGCCGGCCACGAGGTCGGCATCCTGTGCGACAGCTCGACCGGCGGAGCGCACGAGGACAGGCTTTTCGACAGCATCAGGCCGCAGCTTTCGCTCGGTCTCAACCGTATTCCCATGCGCCGCGCGATCGCACCGTCCGATCTCGTCGCGATCTACAAAAGTTACAAGCACATCAAAAGTTTGCGGCCGGACATATTGCACGGGCACGGCGCCAAGGGTGGCGTCCTTGCCCGGCTGATCGGCTCAGCCCTGCGGGTCAACAGGTATCGCGTAGCCCGCCTCTATTCTCCGCATGGCGGCAGCCTGCATTTCGACCCGTCCACTCTCTCCGGACAGGCCGTATTGCGGCTGGAACGCTTCCAGGAGCGCCTCGGCGACGCGATCGTCTATGTCTGCGAGTACGAACGGCGCACCTACGAAGCCAAGGTCGGAAAGCCGCGCACGATCACCCGGGTGATCTACAACGGCATCAAGGACAGCGAGTTCGAAAGGATCACCACGGACGATGCGGCGCCGCATTTCCTCTATATCGGCATGCTGCGCGACCTCAAGGGACCGGACGTCTTCATCGACGCCTTCGCCCGCACCGAACGGGCCGTCGGCCATCCGCTTTCCGCACTCATGATCGGCGACGGGCCGGACCGCGACCGCTACGAGGCGATGATGGCCGAACGCGGCCTCGGCCGCCGCATCCAGATGCGCCCCGCCATGCCGACGCGCGAGGCCTTCGCCATGGCCAAGATCGTCGTCGTCCCCTCCCGCGCCGAGGCCATGCCGTATATCGTGCTGGAAGCGCTGGCGGCCGGCAAGGCGGTGATCGCCACGCGGGTCGGCGGCATTCCCGAGGTTCTCGGTGAAACGAGTGCGGCGCTTGCCAGCCCCGGCGACGCAGAGGATCTTGCCCGCGTCATGGGCCAGGCCATCACCACGCCCGGCTGGAGAGAGGAGATCATGCCCAGGCCGGAGGCTTTCAAGGCGGTCTTTTCCGCCTCGGTCATGGCCCGCGAGATGCTCGGGCTGTATCAAAATCTGCTAGGCTCCGGGCCTGTTGCGGGACGCGGCTAAAGGCTTCCTTCACCTCTTCCTGCTACTGGGTTCCCATTGCTTCCAGCTCCATCAGGACGGGGAAGGCAAAGGGA
This sequence comes from Neorhizobium puerariae, assembly GCF_042429745.1. NCBI lineage: Bacteria > Pseudomonadati > Pseudomonadota > Alphaproteobacteria > Hyphomicrobiales > Rhizobiaceae > Neorhizobium > Neorhizobium puerariae. Next base: position 52,367 of record NZ_JBHMAA010000024.1, read on the forward strand.
TAGGCGATGAACCAGCCAAACAAGTCCGAACAGTTCGACGTGGAAAGCCTTCGCAGGAAGGTTTCGGAAATCCGGACCGGCGACGGGAAGCAGGTCGAGGCAAACGCTCCCGAGCTCAATCCGCTCGCCCGCCAGATCGCCGAGCAGTTCAGAAACGACAGCACGTCTCCGACCATGCTGATCGGCCAGTTCCGCCTGTTCGAACTGGCGGCACTGCTCGCGATCAGCCTTCTCGTCGGCGCCCTGATGGCTCCGATCGAAGCCGGCGACTTCCTTGCCCGTTTCGCCCTCATCGCATCCGGCGTCACTTTCACCGTTCTTCTGCTGCAGCTCGCCGACACCTACCAGATCCCTTCGCTGCGCAGTGCGAGCCGCACGGCCCGGCGCGTTCTCATCGCATGGACGATCGGTTTCGCGGCGACGGCGGCCGTCCTCTATCTTGCAGAACCGCGCCCTTATTCCCTCTCCGCCCTTACCGTCTGGTTCTTCACCGGGGCCGTCTTCCTGTTCCTCGAACGGCGACTTACCGCCTTTGCCATCCGCAACTGGGCCCGCAACGGCGTGATGGAACGCCGCGCGGTCATCGTCGGCGGCGGCGAGCCCGCCAAGCGTCTCGTGCGCGAGCTCGAACAGCAGCCGGACAACGACATCCGCATCTGCGGCATCTTCGACGACCGCGGCAGCGAACGCTCGCCGACCGTGGTCGCCGGCTACCCGAAACTCGGCACCTTCGCGGAGCTGGTGGAATTTGCAAGGCTCGCCCGCATCGACATGCTGATCATCGCGCTGCCCGCATCCGCGGAGCAACGCATCCTCCAGCTCCTGCGCAAGCTGTGGGTGCTGCCGGTCGACATCCGGCTGGCCGCCCATGCGAACCGCCTGCGCTTCCGCCCCCGCTCCTATTCGCATGTGGGCGCGGTGCCGATGTTCGACATCTTCGACAAACCGATCCGCGACTGGGACTCGGTTGCCAAACGCATCTTCGACATCGCCTTTTCGCTGGTCGCGATCACCCTTCTCTGGCCGGTCATGCTCGCCGCCGCGATCGCCGTGAAGGCCAATTCCAAGGGGCCGGTCCTTTTCCGGCAGAAACGCCACGGTTTCAACAACGAGGTGATCGAGGTCCTGAAGTTCCGCTCCATGTACACGAACATGAGCGACCAGAGCGCCATCAAGGCCGTCACCAAGAGCGATCCGCGCGTAACCCCCGTCGGGCGCTTCCTGCGCAAGTCCTCGATCGACGAACTGCCGCAGCTCTTCAACGTGCTGCGCGGCGAACTCTCCCTGGTCGGTCCGCGCCCGCACGCGGTGAGCGCCCAGACCGGGACGCGCAAATACGTGGACGTGGTGGAGAGCTATTTCGCGCGCCATCGCGTCAAGCCCGGCGTCACCGGCTGGGCGCAGATCAACGGCTTGCGCGGTGAACTCGACAGCGACGAGAAGATCCGCGCCCGCACGGCCTACGACCTCGACTACATCGAGAACTGGTCGCTGCTCTTCGATCTGAAGATCCTGTTCCTGACGCCGGTCCGGCTGCTCAACACGGACAACGCCTATTGAGCACGGTCGCCTACGGTCCCCATCATCCCGGAAACTTCGACGGCCGGCTGGCCGCCTTCAGGCTTGCCGGCTCCGGGATGATCGCCTTCAGCGTCTTTCTCTCCGGCTTCGTGATCTCGGAACCCGCGCCCTATGAACTGATGATGGTCATCCAGATCGCCATCTGGTTCCTCCTGGGCCTGAAGATATCGCGCACCGTGGCCCCCCTCCTCGTCCTGCTCATGGTCTTCAACCTGAGCGGCCTCACCTCCATGTTCGTCATGAAGGACATGAGCGGGGCGCCGATATATTTTGCGGTCTCGACCTTTCTGGCGCTGAGTTCGGTCTTCTACGCGGCGATCATCGAGAATGACCACCGGCGGCTGAACCTGATCTTCAAGGCCTGGGTGACGGCGGCGATCATCACCGCACTGCTCGGCATTCTCGGATATTTCAACGCCTTTCCCGGCGCGCATGTCTTCACCCGCTACAATCGCGCGATGGGCGCCTTCCAGGACCCGAACGTCTTCGGTCCCTATCTCGTCGCGCCGCTGCTCTACCTTCTCTACCGACTGCTGACGGGACCGCTCACAAGGGCGCCTCTCCTCATTCTCGGCATTCTGGTCCTGGCGCTCGGCATCTTCCTGTCCTTCTCGCGCGCCGCATGGGGCCTCCTCGTCTTTGCAGGCGCCGCTCTGGTCGTCGTCATGCTGCTCAAGGAGCGGACGACCGCCTTCCGGTTCAAGATCCTGGCGATCGCCGTTGGCGCCGCGGTCTTCCTCGTCCTGGCGCTGGCGATCGCCCTGCAGTTCCCTCAGGTCTCGGACCTCTTCACCAACCGGGCGAGGCTGGTGCAGGAATATGACGGCGCCCGCCTCGGCCGGTTCGAGCGCCACAAGATCGGCTTCCTGATGGCCATGGAACGGCCGCTCGGCCTCGGCCCCATGGCGTTCGGCAAGATATTCGGCGAGGACGAGCACAATATCTGGCTGAAGACGCTCACCACCTATGGATGGCTCGGCGCGGTCACCTATCAGATCATGATCTGGTCGACGCTCTGGCTCGGTTTCCGCTACATGCTGCGCGAGCGGCCATGGCAGCCCTATCTGATGATCGCGTGGGTGATGATCCTCGGCCATGCGATCATCGGGAACGTCATCGACACCGACCACTGGCGGCATTTCTACCTGCTGCTCGGCATCGTCTGGGGCTGCGCCGCGCTGGAACATCGCCATGGCCGGGCCCGCTCTCCATCTCCCGCATCCGCCCCCGTCCGGGCTTGACTTCCGGCCGGGGCGCGTCAGATTATCTGGCATGCTGACGGTGTCTCAACTGCGCGCCGCGCGCGCCATGGCGGGAATGACGGTGGACGAAGTTGCCGCCGCATCCGGCCTTTCCCGATCCGCGATCAAGGAAGCCGAAGCCGCGCAGGTCTTTGCCAATGCCGACGTCACGGAACGGCTACGCACCATCTTCGAATCGAGAGGCATCCTCTTTCTCGGAGCCGGCGAAGGCGACGACCCCGGAGCGGGACCGGGCGTACGTCTGCGCCGGCAGTTCCATGACGAAGGCATACGCCCGCAAAACCTCAATGCAGCGAATGACGACTGATGGGGTCTTTGCGGGAACTCCTTGACTGACATGCTTTCCCCGCCGCTTGAAATCGTGCAGGGAGTTACGTGTGACGCACGCCGACAATCTCCACTTTATTACAGGCTCTTTGATCCTGATCATTGCAGCCGCCGGCTTCTGAATCTATCGGGAAGAAACGAAGCCGGATGGTGTCCAGATCAGGATCGTCCGAGAATGGTATAAAAGTCCAATAGACCTGCCGGTTACTGTGGATATATTTTTTTAATAATAAAAGCGCAGAGTTACAGGAACGAAAATTCACTATCCGCGTTAGGGTTCGAATAATGAAAAGGGGAAATTTATGACGACACATCTCAAGATCGGCGAAATCGAGAACAAGAATCCCAAGAAGGTCTGGAGCGTGGTGGAATTCGCCAAGCGTTACCGTCTGGATCGCGAGGAGGAAGCCCGTCTCCTGAAGCTACTCGGACCGTTTGCCTCGCAGCAGGAGCTTCTGATGAACGCCAGCCGGGCTCCGCGTTTCCGCTAGGCGTCGCGTCTCAATTACGGAGAACAGGTCCACCCGGCTCACCGCCTGAAGCCCGAATGTGGACGAATTCGACTTCCCCGCTTCCCCTTCCCACGCTGATTTCTCCCGAACCCGATCCCTGCGGGAGCCACGCGTACGAACCCCTCCGGAAAATCCGCCTTTCCGCTGCCATCGGTCGAAGGACGACCGGGCGCTTCTTTTCCCTTCGAATGCCACGCGCTGATCCGGGATGTCCGATACCGCGGGTCCGGGATACTTCCGGCCCCTTGGCCGGATCGGAAGCCTTTTACCGCTTGTCCTCACAAAGCTGGGGCGGGTTCGGGATTTTTTCCTTGCACGGGGAGTGTCATCTCAGTATGGAGAGCTTGCTTCGCATGAAGCTGGTCGGGGCGTAGCGCAGCCCGGTAGCGCACTTGACTGGGGGTCAAGGGGTCGCTGGTTCGAGTCCAGTCGCCCCGACCATTTAATCCCCTTGAAATCTCAGTCAGTTCCAATCGCGCAATCACGGCACGGCGAACACGGCCTGTCCGCCCCGCCGGGGCGGGACGAACAGCGATCGGATCGGGCAGCCTCGATCAATAGGGCGAAATGCACTGGCGGCGCGGGCCGTAATAGGGCTGGAACGTGTTGTCGTAAGCCCTGTAGGACCGATAGCGGGAATAGCACCAGTTCACATGGGTGTTGCCGCCCACGTAGCGCCGCTGCGGCGCATAGTAGCGGGGCCTGACATAACGCGGCTGCGCCAGCGCACCGCCGATGATGGCGCCGGCGGCAAAGCCCCCGATGATCGCACCCACATTCGGCCCATGGCGGTGACGGCGATAATAACGATCACGATCATAACGGCGGCGCTCCCAGCGGTCGTAACGATCCCAGCGATCGCGGCGATCCCAGCGCCCGCCCCGTTCACCATAACGCCAGTACTGCACCTGCTGAACCTGCTGCGGCGCTTCGATCTTCGGCGCGCTGACCGACGGGAATGCCTGGGCCGGCGCGATGCCGCTGAAAGCCGTGACCAAGGACAAGGCGACGACGGCGAGCTTTTTCATGATTCACCTCCTTTGATCCTTCCGAATGGAGGGATGATCCTCCTTTCGATCTGAACCAGAGGTGAATGGTAAATTCAGTTTAACGTTCCCGCAGGTTGAAAATTTGAAGCCCCGTTACCGCACCTGGTCGAGCAGGCGCTTGCACTCCAGCAAATCGAACAGCGCCTCCTGCAGGAGCGCGCGGTCCTCCTTGCCGACACTCGACTTTCCGATCGATACTTCCGGCAGGTCGTCGTCATGGGAAGAGCCGAAGCCGAAGAAGCGGCCGCTCGGCTTCACCTTCGGCCGCCCGACGATCTGGTCCTCTTCCGCACCGCTGATCTTCGGCTCGACGTGCTTCTCGTTGTTTGCCGCCATGATCGCTTCCATGGTGGCAAGATCGCCGGAGGCGATCGCGGCGACGAACTTGTTGCCGTTCGTCTTCAGGAGCTTCTGGACGCCCTTGATCGTGTAGCCGTGGTCGTAGAGCAGGTGGCGGATGCCCTTCAGCAGGTCGACGTCCTCCGGGCGATAGTAACGCCGCCCGCCGCCGCGCTTCATCGGCCGGATCTGCGGAAAGCGTGTCTCCCAGAAGCGCAGCACATGCTGAGGCAGGTCGAGATCGTCCGCGACCTCGCTGATCGTACGAAAGGCGTCCGGGCTCTTGTCCAAGTATCACTCTCCAAACAGCGAACTGCCGACTGCCACCGGCGACGGGCTTTCAGCCCCTCCGAAGCATGTCCGGTGATTATGCGGCGAATCGAACATATCTCAACGGTTTGGGCCGAGAGATTCAAGTATGTTCACAGGATTGGAAAGGATGGCAGCCGTCGTCAGGCGACCGGGCTTGCCGGCTTCTGCTTCGCCTTGCGTGCGGTATGCGCCTTCAGGATGCGCTGCTTGAGCACGTTGGAAGCCTTGAAAGTCATCACCCGGCGCGGTGAAATCGGCACTTCCTCGCCGGTCTTCGGGTTACGGCCGATCCGCTCGTTCTTCGCGCGCACCTGGAATGTCGCGAAGGAAGAGAGCTTGACGACCTCCCCGCGGACGATGGCATTGCAGATCTCGTCGATAACCGTTTCTACCAGTTCAGCCGATTCCGTCCGCGAAAGCCCGACCTTGCGGAACACCGACTCCGCCAGGTCCGCTCGTGTCACTGTCTTGCCGGCCATGGTCCCCGCCCAATTTTCGAAATTGATCTTGTCAAAGCCGATAGAGAGTATTTTGCTTGGGCGCGAGGGTCAAGCACCTGTGTTCAATCGATTATTTACGTTTTGGATCAGCGGTATATCATTACCACCGCACGAGCAGCGCCCCCCAGGTGAACCCGCCGCCCATGGCTTCGAGCATCACCAGGTCGCCTTTCTTGATGCGACCGTCGCCGGCTGCAACGGAAAGGGCGAGCGGGATCGAGGCGGCGGACGTGTTGCCGTGCAGGTCGACCGTCACCACTACCTTCTCCAGGGGGATGCCGAGCTTCTTCGCCGAGCCGTCGATGATGCGGCGGTTGGCCTGATGCGGCACAAGCCAGTCGAGGTCCTCCGCGGTCGTGCCGGTCGCGTCGAACGCGGCTTCGATCACGTCGGTGATCATGCCGACCGCGTGCTTGAAGACCTCACGGCCTTCCATCCGCAGGTGGCCGACGGTGCCGGTCGTCGACGGCCCGCCGTCGACATAGAGCTTTTCCTTGTGCGTGCCGTCGGAACGCAGATGCGCGGTCAGGATACCGCGATCGGCATTCGTCCCCCCGCCCTCCTGCGCCTCCAGGACGAGTGCGCCGGCGCCATCCCCGAAAAGCACGCAGGTGGTCCGGTCCTTCCAGTCGAGGATGCGGGAAAAAGTTTCGGCGCCGATGACCAGCACGCGCTTGGCCATGCCGCCGCGAATATGCATGTCGGCAGTCGCCATGGCGTAGACGAAGCCGGAGCAGACCGCCTGCATGTCGAAGGCATAACCATGGCTCATGCCGAGCCGTTTCTGGATGTCGACCGCCGTTGCCGGGAAGGTATTGTCGGGTGTCGAGGTCGCGACCAGCACGAGGTCGATATCGTCCGGCGTCAGTCCCGCGTTGTCGAGGGCCGCGCGCGCTGCGGCGGCGCCAAGCGAGGCCGTCGTTTCCCCCTCGCCCGCGACGTAGCGCTGGCGGATGCCCGTGCGCTGGACGATCCATTCATCGGAGGTTTCGACGATGCCTTCCATTTCCTTGTTGGAGACTACCCGCTTCGGGAGCGCTGCCCCGTAACCGCGAACCACTGAACGGATCATTCTGCGTCACATCCTGTCGTCATGCCGCCTCGGGGCCAGCCGGCGGCTGGCGACGCGCATGATAAAAATTCAAATCCTGTGCGATCTTCGCATTGAGGTCGTTGCGGGCCATGTCGTAACCGACATCGATGGCCGCAGCGAAGCCGTCGGCATTGGTGCCGCCATGGCTCTTGATGACGATGCCGTTCAAGCCGAGGAAGACGCCGCCATTGACCTTGTTCGGGTCCATCTTCTCGCGAAGGCGATCGAAAGCGCCCTTGGCGAACAGGTAGCCGATCTTGGCGAAGATGGTGCGCGACATCGACTCGCGCAGGAGCGTGGCGATCTGCCGGGCCGTACCTTCCGCCGCCTTCAGGGCGATATTGCCGGTGAAGCCTTCGGTCACGACGACGTCGACGGTGCCCTTGCCGATGTCGTCGCCTTCCACAAAGCCGTGATAGGCGATGGTCGGCAGGTTGGCCTCACGGATCAGCCGGCCGGCTTCCCTGACCTCTTCCTGCCCCTTCACCTCCTCGACGCCGACATTGAGGAGGCCGACCGTCGGTCGGTCCACCTCGAAGAGCGCGCGCGCCATGGCGCCGCCCATCAGGGCGAAATCGAGAAGCTGCTGGCTGTCGGCGCCGATCGTCGCGCCGATATCGAGCACGATGCTCTCGCCCTTCAGCGTCGGCCAGATGCCGGCGATCGCCGGGCGCTCTATATTCGCCATGGTGCGCAGACAGAATTTCGCCATGGCCATCAACGCGCCGGTATTGCCGGCCGAGACCGCGACATCCGCCTCGCCGAGCTTGACGGCCTCTATCGCGCGCCACATGGTCGACACGTAGCGGCCGCGACGGAGCGCCTGGCTCGGCTTCTCGTCCATGCTGACCGCAAGCTCACACTCATGGAAAACCGACTTGTCCCGAAGCTTCGGATATTTCGCCAGCCATGGCTCGCACTGGGCTTTCAGGCCATAGACGAGGAACGTCACATCCGGATGGCGCTCCAATGCCTTGGCGGCACCTGGAATGACGACCTCGGGACCAAAATCGCCACCCATGGCGTCGAGAGAAATTCTGATCACGCGTCCCTGATCCTTATCTTCGCCGAACGCATGATCCGTTTCACGAGGCATGCGCCAGTTCTAGCGTCTCCAGCGGCCACGCTCATGCGCGACCCTGCCGGCGAATTCGTGGCCAAAATATATTTTTTGCCGCCGCTTACAACCGCCCTCAGTCCTTTTTCCAATCTTTCAGGGCCGCAAACGGATTGGGCCGGGCGGACTTCCCGTCCGCATCGCCCTCCAGGTGATCGGCGAACTCGACGCCCGGCTTGCGCGGGTAGGGATCGATGGCGAGGGCCGCAAACTCCGTGACGGCCGCACCGGCATCGATCGTATCACCGGAGAACGGTTCCGGAAGATCGGGCCCTTCCGGATCGAGCACCATTTCGGCGGCATCGTTCGTGACGATCCGCGCAAGCTTCGAGCCTTCCGGCACGAAGATCTGTTCGAAGTCCTCATCGATCCTGGATTCGACCGGTTCCAGCGTCACGACGCAGGACTGGACGATATTCGCCTCCACGCGCCCCTTCAGGCGAACGCCATCCTTCTTCCAGCGGGCGATCTGCAGGTCGGCCTTCAGCGACCTGACCTCCAGGACCTGCCAGATATTCGCAAGGTCCTCAAGCTCGCGCGCATCGGCCTCCAGATGCACCGTTACCGGATTGGCGGAAATATGCCCGACCTTGACGGGATAGGAAAAGGGAGACCCGTCGTCTCCACCATGTCTGTTCTTCATGAAACCTCACTTTCCCGCCGGTTCGACGGGCGACGGCAGAACGGCCTCCCCGCGGGAGATCTCGTCTTCGGATACGCCTGCCAGCGCCGTTTCCGCCGCGATCATCCAGTCCGCAAGCCCCCGCATCGAGGGCGCCTCTTCCCTTCCGGGATAGATATTCCGCCGAAGCGCCGCCGCAAGAGCCTCGCCGTCCCGGCCTTCCAGGGCGGCTGCATATGTTTCCAGCCGCCCATAGAACATGCCGGCCAGCTTCTTCATGCGCTTCGGCACGCTCTGGTCGCCGATGCCGAGTTCCCGGATCGAGTGGTCGATATCCTGAAAGAAGGCGTCGACGATCTCCTGGGCGAGTTCCTGGCCGCTGGGAGCGGATTTCGCCGTGCGCCGGAAAAACAGAATCATCGCGACCGAGAGCATCTCGAAGCGCCCCATGACGGTGTCGGGCACGTCGAGATCGCTATAAAAGAAAGGAGTGCGCGCGACGGTCGTCAAGGCCGCATACTGCCGGTTGACGATCGCCTGATTGTGGTTCTTCTTCTTGAAAAGGCCGAAGATCATCTGAATTCCCGCTGTTTGTCTCCAGGAATGGGCTCGGGCCGCAGCCGCCATGTTGCATGGAAACGAAAGCTGGTTTACCGAAGCAGGCACGAATTGCAATGCCGTTCCGCCGCGCCAGCAAACGGGGCGATCATCTTTATACCCGCGATATCAGGGTGATGATCGGTCTTATGTCCCCGAATAGCCACAATGGTATGAACAGCAGGACGGGGTGAATTTGGGGGATGCGGTTGAATAAGCGGGTTTTCGGGTACGAGATGACATTCTTGAATAAGACCGCGATGGCGATGGTCGTCGCATCCATCACCGTCTCTGGCTGCACCTCCATGCAACTCGGCGACACCATGTATAATGGCTATGTGGTCGACCAGCAGTCGCTGAACCTCATCCCGGTGGGATCGAGTCGCGAACAGGTCCTGCTCACCATGGGCACCCCTTCGACGACGGCGACGTTCGACAACGAGGTCTTCTACTACATTTCGCAGAAGCGCTCGCGCCCCGTGGCCTTCATGAAGCCGAAGCTCGTCGACCAGACCATCCTGGCGGTCTATTTCGACAGGGACGGCGTGGTCGCACGCCGTGCCAACTATACGATGCAGGACGGCAAGGTGTTCGACACGATCTCGCGCACGACGCCGACGGGCGGCCGCGACCTCACCTTCCTCCAGCAACTGCTGTCGGGCGGCACCGGGGCGGCCAGCAGCGGCGCGGCAGCGGCGCGCAGCATCTTCCAGAACCTCGGAAACTGAGGCTCGACGCCTTCGGACGAAAAGCCCGCGGAGATCGCTCCCCGCGGGCTTTTTCTTTGAGTTCCGGGAGTTCCGGCTGTCAGCCTGCGAGGACCGCCAGCAGCAGCAATGCGACGATATTGGTGATCTTGATCGCCGGGTTGACCGCCGGGCCTGCCGTATCCTTGTATGGATCGCCGACCGTATCGCCGGTCACCGATGCCTTGTGCGCATCCGAGCCCTTGAAGTGCTTGACGCCGTCCTTGTCGATGAAACCGTCCTCGAAGCTCTTCTTGGCATTGTCCCAGGCGCCCCCGCCCGAGGTCATGGAGATCGCCACGAAGAGGCCGTTGACGATGACGCCGAGCAGCGAAGCGCCAAGGGCCGCGAAGGCCGAGGCCTTGTCGCCGCCGGAGATCAGGAGCACGCCGAAATAGACGACGATCGGGGCAAGCACCGGTAACAGCGACGGCACGATCATCTCGCGGATCGCCGCTCTGGTGAGGATGTCGACGGCCTTTCCGTAGTCCGGCAGTTCCTTGCTTTCCATGATGCCCGGCTTTTCGCGGAACTGCTTGCGCACTTCCTCGACGATCGAGCCGGCGGCACGGCCGACCGCGGTCATCGCAATGCCGCCGAAGAGATAGGGGATCAGGCCGCCGAAGATCAGGCCGGCGACGACATATGGGTTGGCGAGGCTGAAGGAGATTTCGCCGACGCCGTTGAAATACGGATATTGGGCGGCATTGGCGGCGAAATATTGCAGGTCGTTCGAATAGGCAGCGAAGAGCACCAGGGCGCCGAGACCGGCCGAGCCGATCGCATACCCCTTGGTGACGGCCTTGGTCGTGTTGCCGACGGCGTCGAGGGCGTCGGTCGATTTGCGCACTTCCGGCGGCAGGTGCGACATTTCCGCGATGCCGCCGGCATTGTCGGTCACCGGACCGAAGGCGTCGAGCGCGACGATCATGCCGGCAAGCCCGAGCATGGCGGTGACCGCGATGCCGGTGCCGAACAGGCCGCCGAGCTGATAAGTGGCGATGATGCCGCCGACGATGACGATGGCCGGCAGCGCCGTCGATTCGAGCGAGACCGCCAATCCCTGGATGACATTGGTGCCGTGGCCGGTCACCGAGGCCTGGGCGATCGAGTTCACCGGGCGCTTGTTGGTGCCGGTATAGTATTCGGTGATCACCACGATCAGCGCCGTCACCACGAGGCCGAGCAGTCCGCAGACGAAGAGCTTCGTGCCCGTGATCTCGAGACCCGCCACGGTTCCGACGACGCCCCAGCCGATGGTCAGCGACGTGGCCGCACCGAGGCCGAGGATGGACAGAAGACCCGTGACGACCAGGCCCTTGTAGAGGGCGCCCATGATCGAGCCGTTGGCGCCGAGCTTCACGAAGAAGGTGCCGATGATCGAGGTGACGATGCAGGCTCCGCAGATCGCCAGCGGATAGACCATCACGGTCTCCAGGACAGGCGCACCGGCGAAGAAGATCGCCGCCAGCACCATGGTGGCGACGACGGAGACCGCATAGGTCTCGAAAAGGTCGGCCGCCATGCCGGCGCAATCGCCGACGTTGTCGCCGACATTGTCGGCGATGGTGGCCGGGTTGCGCGGATCGTCTTCCGGAATGCCGGCTTCGACCTTGCCGACGAGGTCACCGCCGACATCGGCACCCTTGGTGAAGATGCCGCCGCCGAGACGGGCGAAGATCGAGATGAGCGAAGCACCGAAACCGAGCGCCACAAGCGCATCGATCACCTCGCGCGAACCGGCTGGATGACCGAGGATGGCGGTGAGCACCCAGTAGTAGATGGAGACGCCGAGGAGAGCGAGGCCCGCCACCAGCATGCCGGTGATGGCGCCGGACTTGAAGGCGATGTCGAGACCGGCGGCGAGGCTCTGCGACGAGGCCTGAGCGGTGCGCACGTTGGCGCGAACCGAGACATGCATGCCGATGAAACCCGCAGCGCCCGAAAGCACCGCGCCGATGATGAAGCCGAGCGCGGCCGTGCCGGACAGAAGCAGCCAGGCCAGAATGGCCACGACGATGCCGACCATGGCGATTGTCATGTACTGGCGCGTCAGATAGGCCTGCGCGCCCTCTCGGATATAGCCGGCGATTTCCTGCATGCGCTGGTTGCCCTGATCGGCAGCCAGCACCGAGCGCGTCGCCCAGGCGGCATAGATGATCGACAGCAGACCGCAGACGATCACACCCCAAATTACGGTCATTCGCTTTTCCTCTCCCTAATCGCCAGGCCGGCACGATCCGCCGGCCATGCACCTCGCGGCGCCGCACATCCAGCGAATGTGCGAACCTACCGCGACACTCCAAAGCGCATTCCCACGCGGGCGGCCGCCTCCCCTCCCCTGGATCGCGGAACCGCCTGCGCGGAGGCGAGATTGCGGTGGAGATGAATTGGCGTCAAGCCCCGATGGACGAGGTTGAGAACTCAGGCGGATTTTGAAGAAGATGATTTGAACATCAACGCCAGGACGAGGACGAGGCAGACGATCGTCACCGGCCAGATGATGAGGTTCATGAACGACCAGCCGTAAGCGGTGAACACCTTGCCCGAGGAAAAGGAGGAGAGCGCCACGGTGGTGAACAGGACGATGTCGTGGAACCCCTGCACCTTGTCGGCCTCGTGCGGCCTGTAGCTGGAGGCCACGATCGCGGTCGAGCCGATGAAGCCGAAATTCCAGCCGATCCCCAGCAGGACCAGGGCTCCCCAGAAATTCCAGAGTTCAATGCCCATATGGGCGACGACCGCACAGCCCATGAGGATGACGAGGCCGGCGGCGGCGATCTTTTCCACGCCGAAACGGGAGATCAGCATCCCCGTGAAGAAGCTCGGCGCGAACATGGCGAGCACATGCCACTGGATGCCGAGGGTCGCCATTTCGGAGGGGAAACCGCAGCCGATCACCATGGCGAGCGGCGCGCCGGTCATCATGAAGGTCATCAGCGCATAGGACCCTATGCCGCAGATCATGCCGGTCAGGAATCGTTGGGTCAGCACGATCTCGCGCAGCGGCCGCACCGGCATCGTGGCGGCAGCGGCGCCCGCCGTTTCCGGCAGCCGCAGCGGCGCAAGCATGACGATGGCGATCAGGCAGAGCGGTATGACGGCCATGAATGCGCCGGCAAACAGCACCGGCTCCAGCAGGTCCTTGGTCCAGATGGCAAGCTGCGGGCCAAGCACCGCGGATACGATGCCTGCCGCCAGAATCCACGAGATCGCCTTCGGCTTGTAGAAGGAGGGCGACGCGTCGGCGGCGGCAAAACGAATCTTCTGGGTAAAACCGTTGCAGAGGCCGATCAGCAGCAGGCCCAGCGCAAAGAACCAGAAATTCGACTGAAAGAGTGCGATCGCCGCCACGCCCGCGCCAAGCGCGCCCAGGATCGCTCCCAGCATGAAGCTCGACTTGCGGCCGAGTAACCGGGAGGCGATGGCAACCGCCACCGCGCCCGTCGCCATGCCGACGTTGTAGCCCGTGAGCGGCGCGGTCGAGAGCGACTTGTCCTCGCCGAGCAACTGGTAGCCGGCCAAGCCGCCCAGCGCGAAGACCAGCGGCGGTCCAGAACCGAGGATGGCCTGCACCGCGGCCAGCAGCGCGACGCTGCGTCGGGCGGCACGCAACTGTGTCTGAAGACCGTCTACCGCGCCGTCCATGCCGTCTTCCCAGTCTATTTCTTCGCTTCGCCGCGCACCTGCTTGGCTATTCGGTCAAGAACAGCATTGACGATGCGCGGCTCGTCCTCCTCGAAGAAGGCATGGGCGATCTCGACATATTCGGTGACGATGACGGCGACGGGCACGTCCTTGCGCTCCAGAACCTCGAACGTGCCGGCCCGCAGGATGGCGCGCAGCGTGGAATCGAGGCGGGAGAGAGGCCAGTCCTCCTGCAGCGAGGAGCGGATGAGCGGGTCGATCTTGACCTGGTCCCGCACCACGCCGGAAACGATCGAGCGGAACCAGGAGGCATCCGCCTTCAGATAGGTCTCGCCGTCGAGTTCCTGCCCGAGACGATGGGCCTCGTACTCGGCCACGACTTCCAGCACGCCGGTGCCGCCGACATCCATCTGGTAAAGAGCCTGCACGGCCGCGAGGCGGGCCGCCCCCCGCTGGTTCGCCGGCTTGACCGGATGCTCGCCTTCCTTCGCCATGGAATCAACCACCGTAAAGCTTTTCACGCAGCGCGATCATCGAAAGCGCCGCACGGGCGGCAAAACCGCCCTTGTCCTTGTCCGAACGGCGGGCGCGCGCCCAGGCCTGCTCGTCGTTCTCGACGGTCAGGATGCCGTTGCCGATCGCCAGAGATTCCGATACCGCAAGGTCCATCAGCGCACGGGAGGATTCATTCGAGACGATATCGAAATGATAAGTCTCTCCGCGGATGACCATGCCGAGCGCGACGAAACCGTCATAATTCGTACCGCCCTCCTCGGCCGCATCCAGCGCCATCGCGATCGCCGGCGGCACCTCCAGGGCACCCGGAACGGTGACGACATCGTAGGTCGCACCGGCTTCCTTGAGCGCGTGGGTCGCGCCGTCGAGCAGCGCATCGGACATGTCGTCGTAGAAGCGCGCCTCGACGATCAGGATATGGGGAGCGGTCTCACGCGACATGGGTCACCTTCGTCAATCGGGTCAAATCGGGCCAGTATATCTATATGGGGCTATGGCAGGCCGCGGTCAAAACACGCCCGGGACCGAATGGCAAGCAATTTTCGCTGAACGCAGCGATGCGAATCGGGAATACCTGCCGTTACGCGCCACGCCGGCCAGCCGGACCGGGGCATATTTCCCGAGCGCCGGGCGACCTGTGCCATCGACCCGGAGAACAATGCCCCGCCGTGCGTTGCCGCCGAATTCGGTTCCCGGGACCAAGCGCCGCTGCCCGGTCGTCCTGCTCTCACGAAAATCGATGCCCTTCACCTTGTCCCTTCGCAAGTATTTTACGCGGAAAACGCGAACAGTAATTGTTTTTCAGTAACTCTGGGTGAAATATCCCATAAGTTGCAGGCGGCCTTATCTCCGAGTGTCCGCACTTCATCCATTGGGGTTCAAGAAACATACGGATTGCGTCAGCGAGACACGACATGGGCGCTTCAGCAACACTGCATTCTCCTGCTGCCGATGGCATGGAAGACCTGATTTTACGCATGTCGATGGCCCGCGGCCTCGACGAGATCATGGCGGTGGTCCGTCAGTCCGCCCGCAGCCTGATCGGCGCCGATGGCGTGACCTTCGTCCTCAGGGACAACGACAAGTGTCATTATGCCGACGAGGACGCGATCTCGCCCCTGTGGAAGGGTCAGCGCTTTCCGATGGAGACCTGCATTTCCGGCTGGGCCATGAAACATGCCAGGGCCGCCGTCATCGAGGATATCTACCAGGACGATCGCATTCCGCATGCGGCCTATCGTCCGACCTTCGTGAAGAGCCTGGTGATGGTGCCGGTGCGCGAGGAGGACCCGGTCGGCGCGATCGGCGCCTATTGGGCCAGAGCCGGGCGCCCCTCGGAAGAAACGATCCGCCTCGTGCAGCGGATTGCCCATAGCGCGGCCGTCGCCATGACCAATGTCGCGCTGATCAATTCGCTCGCCGCAGCCAGGGAAGAAGCGGCGCGCGCCCGCGACGCGATGATCCTCGCCATGGCCTCGCTGGCCGAGACCCGTGATACGGAGACCGGCAACCATATCCGCCGGACACAGCACTATGTGCGGGCGCTCGCCGAGGCGCTCAAAGACTACGAGCCCTATTCCGGACTGCTGGACGACGATGTGATCGACCTGCTCTACAAGTCCGCGCCGCTGCACGATATCGGCAAGGTCGGAATTCCCGACAGCATTCTCCTGAAACCCGGCCGGCTCGAACCGGAAGAATACGAGGTGATGAAAACCCATGCCGAACTCGGCCGCGCGGCAATCGCCACGGCCGAACGCTATATGGGCTCCACCACTCCGTTCCTCAGCCTCGCCAAGGAAATCGCCCACACCCATCACGAGAAGTGGAACGGCACCGGCTATCCGCAGGGGCTGAAAGGCGAGGACATCCCGATCGGCGGTCGGATCATGGCAATCGCCGACGTTTACGACGCCCTGGTTTCAGAAAGGATCTACAAGCCCGCCATGCCGCATGACGAGGCGGTGGGCCTGATCCTCAGGGAGGCCGGACGGCATTTCGATCCGGGCCTCATCGAGGTCTTCGCCAGGATCGCCCCGAAATTCAAGGAAATCCACTGCCAGTTCGCGGATGCCGCGTGAAGCTCAGGCTTTCGCGGGGAATTCCGCCAGCCGCGCCGCATAACGCGCCATCGTGTCCACCTCGAAATTGACGAAGTCGCCCGCCTTGCGCTCGCCCCAGGTGGTGACGGCAAGCGTGTGGCGGATCAGAAGCACATCGAAATCCGTGCCTTCGACCGCGTTGACGGTCAAGGAAGTCCCGTCCAGAGCCACCGACCCCTTCGGCGCGACAAAACGGGCCAGATGTTCCGGCGCGCGAAGCCGGATGCGCACCGCCTCCCCTTCGGACTCGATGGAGAGGATTTCCGCCTTGCCGTCCACATGGCCGGAAACGATATGGCCACCCAGTTCGTCGCCGATTTTCAGCGACCGTTCGAGATTGATCCGCGTGCCTTCCTTCCAGGTCGCGATCGTCGTCAGCCTGAGCGCCTCTTCCCAGGCCTCGACCTCGAACCAGCGTTCGTTGCTGCCCTCCGCCGGAAGCCCGGTGACCGTCAGGCAGGTACCGGCATGGGCGATCGATGCCCCCATGTCGATCGTCTTCGGATCGTAACTGGTGGCGATGCGAAGCTTGATGCCTTCTTCCATGGGCGCAAGCCGCTCGACCGTGCCGACATCCGTGACAATTCCGGTGAACATCAGAAACCCCTTTCGTATTCGAAGCAGCGGTCAGGCCCGAAAGCCTCCTCGCGTATCAGTTTGAACTCCTGCGGCATATCGGATGGGGTGACCGGCGATTCAAGCCCGCCCGTCCCGACCACGCCCGTGCCCTGAAAGAGCAGTATGCGATCGACCAGACCGGCATCGAGGAAGGCTTTTGCGACGAGCGCGCCGCCCTCGACCAGAAGCGAGGAAATGCCCCGGGCGGCGAAAACCGCGAGGAGAACGTCGAGGTCCGAGGAATCCATGATCTCGACGCCGGAGCCTTCCAGCGCCTTGCGCCTGTCGACCGGCTCATCTCCTTCGGTCCCGTCCGGCATGGTCGAACGAGGCATGATCGAACGAGACGAGGCCACGACTATCACCGGCACGTCTTTCGCCGTGCGGACTAATTTCGACTCGGGAGGAAGCTGCAGCCGCCGGTCCAGCACGATACGGACGGGCGAACGGTCTTCGAGGCCGGGGATGCGGACGGTCAGTTCCGGGTCGTCGGAAAGCGCCGTCCCGATGCCGACCAGGATCGCATCCGACTGCGCCCGCAGCCGATGCACCGCATTGCGCGCGTCCGGTCCGGTGATCGACACTTCCTCGCCGCGCCGGCCGAGTTTCCCATTGGCGGAAACGGCAAGTTTCAGAGTCACATAGGGACGCCCCCTCGTCTGGCGCATGAGGTAGCCCGCAAGCGCCCTGCGCCCCTCGTCCTGCATCAGGCCGCTCTCCACCGCGATGCCCGCTTCGCGCAGGATCGCCAGCCCCCGGCCGGAAACGCGCGGGTCCGGGTCGGTCAGGGAAACCACCACGCGTGCGACACCGGCTTCCACCAGGGCGTTGGCGCAGGGCGGCGTCCTGCCGTAGTGCGAGCAGGGTTCGAGCGTGACATAGGCCGTCGCGCCCCTCGCCTTTTCCCCGGCGTTTTCGAGCGCCTGGGTTTCGGCATGCGGACGGCCGCCGGGGGCGGTCACCGCCTCGCCGACGACTTCGCCATCCTTGACGATCACGCAGCCGACGGAGGGATTGGTGCCGGTCAGGCCGGTATTGCGGCGCGACAGTTCGAGCGCCCGCGCCATGAACCGCCGGTCGTCGGCCGCACCCATCCGCTCAGGGCTCCATGCCGGGATCGCGGGCAATCTTGGCATTGATCTCGGAGATCACCTTCTCGAAGTCCTCCGCATGGGAGAAATCGCGGTAGACGGAGGCGTAGCGCACGAAAGCCACGTCATCCAGGCTCTTCAATGCCTCCAGAACCTGCAGGCCGATTTCCTCCGAGGAAATCTCGCTCTCGCCGGAGCTTTCAAGCCTGCGGACAATGCCGGAGACCGCCCGCTCGATCCGGTCGTTGTCGACCGGCCGCTTGCGCAAGGCGATCTGGAAGGAACGCACCAGCTTGTTGCGGTCGAAAGGCACCTTGCGGCCGGTCTTCTTGACGACCATCAGCTCGCGGAGCTGTACGCGCTCGAACGTGGTGAAGCGGCCTCCGCAATCCGGACAGATGCGCCGCCGGCGGATGGACGTGAAATCCTCCGCCGGACGCGAATCCTTGACCTGCGTGTCTTCCGATCCGCAATAGGGGCAGCGCATCGCCTCTCCTCAGGGACTTACATATAGGGGTACATGGGGAAACGGTTGGTGAGCGTCACGACCTTGTCGCGCACACCGGCTTCCACCGTAGCGTTGCCCTCGTCGGAATTGGCCGTCCTCAGGCCATCGAGAACCTCGATGATGAGGTTGCCGATCTCCTTGAATTCCGCTTCCTTGAAACCGCGCGTCGTGCCGGCCGGCGTGCCGAGGCGGATACCGGAGGTGACGAAGGGCTTTTCCGGGTCGAAGGGGATGCCGTTCTTGTTGGTGGTGATGTAGCCGCGGCCGAGAGCCGCTTCCGCGCGCTTGCCCGTGGCGTTCTTCTTGCGAAGGTCGACCAGCATGAGGTGGTTGTCGGTGCCGCCGGAAACGATGTCGAGGCCGCCCGCCTTCAACGTTTCCGAGAGCACCTTGGCGTTTTTGACGATCTGGGCCGCATAATCCTTGAATTCCGGCTGCAGCGCTTCGCCGAAGGCAACAGCCTTGGCGGCGATGATGTGCATCAGCGGCCCGCCCTGAAGCCCCGGGAAGACGGCCGAATTGATCTTCTTCGCCAGTTCCTCGTCATTGGTCAGGACGACGCCGCCGCGCGGGCCGCGCAGCGATTTGTGCGTCGTGGTGGTGGCGACGTGGCAATGCGGGAACGGCGACGGATGCTGGCCGCCGGCGACGAGGCCGGCGATATGGGCCATGTCGACCATCAGGTAGGCGCCGATCGAATCGGCGATCTCGCGGAAGCGCTTCCAGTCCCAGATGCGCGAATAGGCCGTGCCGCCGGCGATGATCAGCTTCGGCTTGTGCTCCTCGGCCTTCTTCTGCACCTCGTCCATGTCGAGGAGGTTGTCGCCTTCACGCACGCCGTAGGAGACGACGTTGAACCACTTGCCGGACATGTTGACCGGCGAACCGTGGGTCAGGTGTCCACCGGAATTGAGGTCGAGGCCCATGAAGGTATCGCCCGGCTGCAGGAGAGCCAGGAAGACCGCCTGGTTCATCTGCGAACCGGAATTCGGCTGGACGTTGACGAAGTTCACGCCGAACAGCTTCTTGGCGCGTTCGATCGCGAGTTCCTCGGCGATATCGACGAACTGACAACCGCCGTAATAACGCTTGCCCGGATAACCCTCCGCATATTTGTTGGTCATGATCGAACCCTGCGCTTCAAGCACGGCGCGGGAAACGATGTTCTCCGAAGCAATCAGCTCGATCTCGTGGCGCTGGCGACCCAGCTCCTTCTCGATCGCACCAAAGATTTCCGGGTCGGATTCGGCGAGAGTACGAGAGAAGAAGGCATTGGTGTTCGACATGTGCGAAGCTCCTCAAAAAGGGTGGGCGTGCAATCACGCCTCTTAGCCCTCCGGCTTTCGCAGAGCAATATGGCAGAGCGACATTTGCCGGCCCGAAGACGCGGCAAGGCGGCCTGAAAACCAAAAAGCCGCATCCTTTCGCGATGCGGCTTCCCATCTCCTGAAACAACGCGCCTCTTATTGCGGCAGCAGGTCGTCGTCGGCGGCACCGGCCGGACGTTCGATGCCGGTCGTTGTCTGGAGCGCCAGTTCCTGATTGCCGTCACGCTCGTAGATGTCGTCGCGGAACTGAACGACACGGTCTTTCGCCGACCACGCCGTGATGTAGACGATATAGACCGGCACTTCCACGGCGAGCCTGATCGGGTTGTTCTGGCGCGTCGAGATGACGCGCTCGATCTCCTGGCGCGACCAGCCGGACGTATCCCGCAAAAGCCAGGTGATGAGGTCGCGGACGTTCTGCACGCGCACGCAGCCCGAGGATTCGAAACGCATCAGCTTGTTGAACAGGCCCTGCTGGGGCGTGTCGTGCATGTATTCGTTGTTCGGGTTGTGGAAGTTGATCTTCGTCGAAGACATCGCGTTGATCTTGCCCGGGTCCTGGCGGAACATCAGGTTCGGAGCCTTCGGGGCGAACCAGTCGATCGATTCCGGCGCGACCTCGCCACCCTTGCCATCGATCAGGCGGATGTTGTTGCGGGTGAGATAGGTCGGGTCCTTGCGCATCAGCGGCACGATGTCCTTTTCGACGATCGAGCGCGGCGCGGTCCAGTAGGGGTTGAGGATGACTTCGTAGATCTTCGAGTTGATGACGTGCGTCGGACGGTCGATACGGCCGACGACCGCGCTGTTGCGCAACGCCACGCGGCCGTTCTCCACAGCCTCGATATGAGCGGCCGGAATATTGACCGTCACGTAACGGGAGCCGAGATCGCCAGCCATGGACTGAAGCCGCACGATGTTGGTTTCGAGCTGACGCAGGCGCACGTCCGCCGATATGTTCATCGCCTTGACCGTGAACTCGCCCATTACGCCGTCAGCCGGCAGGCCGTGGCGCGCCTGGAAGCGCTTGACCGCGCCGTCGACGTAGCTGTCGAAGGAGGAGGACATGCCGGCCTCGCGCGGCAGGTCGCCCGAGATCATCAACCGCTGGCGCAGAACCTGGACGGACGGGTCGACGACGCCGAGCCGCAGGCGCTGGGCAGCGGGGCTGACTTCCGGCCATCCACCGTTCGAAACGATTTGCTGATAATCGAGCATCGCCTGCTGGATGTTGGCCGGGCCGTCAGGCCCGAGGACCGGATTGTTCGAGACGACGTTGACGGCGGTGCGCGACGCGGCCTTCGCATCGAACTGGTCGTCCCAGGTGCCGCGGCGCGGCGCGTTGATGAGATCGTCGACCGCCGACTGGGCGAGCGCAGGTGCGGCGAGCGCCGCGGCTCCGGCCGAAACGGCCGAGCGAAGCAGCGCACGGCGGGAAAGAGCTTCAGATCCAATCTTCTTCGACATCATACTACCCATCTGGTCCCAAGCATCATTGAAAATGCCTACCGGTATATGGTTAACAAATGCGCAAAAGAATGCGCCAATGGAGCCCGGTTTTCGTTGTCGCAGTATCGTGAAGCGCGAAGTCCCGCCGGCCCGTTTCCATCTGCGGGTCCCATAGCAATATGGCGAATTGGTGTCAGGTGCCGTCCCGTCACAAAGCCGTGTGGGCGTGTGATTTTTTTGCCTGCCTCCGGGGCGATCCCGCGCCGAAACGCGGTGCGTCCGGCCTGGCCCGAGAGGGAGGCCTGCCGGCCGATCCGCGCGCCCTGCCTGCCCAAAGGCCATCCCGGCTTCCAACGCGAAAACCGGAGGCGCAGGGGACGCATCCGGTTCCGATCGCTGTGGAGGTCTTTTCACCGGCCACCGTCCCGTGGATGAGGCGGCCGCCGGGGCTTTCCGATTACAGGCGATAGAGGATCTGGTCGTTCCAGAAACGGTCGAGACGCTGCAGCAGCTTGTTCATCTGGGCGAAGTCGCCCTCCCCGATGCCGCCGACCTTTTCGATCGAGCCGATATGGCGCTCATAAAGCCTGGCGACGGTCTCGGCGATCTCCTGGCCTTCCGGCGTCAGGCTGATGCGGACCGAGCGGCGGTCGATGCGCGAACGCTGATGGTTGATGAAACCGAGGTCGACCAGTTTCTTGACGTTGTAGGATACGTTGGAGCCGAGATAGTAACCGCGGGAGCGCAGTTCGCCGGCCGTCAGTTCCGAGTTGCCGATGTTGAACAGCAGGAGAGCCTGGACGGCGTTGACATCGTCGCGACCCTGGCGGTCGAACTCATCCTTGATCACATCGAGAAGACGGCGGTGCAGGCGTTCGACCAGATGCAGCGATTCCATATAAAGGGCGCGAATGGTTTCTTCATGCGGATCTGCTACGACCGGTGCCGCCTGCGGCTTCAGTTTCGTGTTCATCATGACTGCCTCACTCTGTTTTGTTTGGCGGTGTCTGTTTTCTGCCCGCCTTGAGTGAGACCCTATCGAAAGCGCATAAAATTCGACTTAAAACATAGGCTTAACAAAAACTTACCGCGTTTCGTCGAATTCCTCCGTCCCGATGCCAGCCACTGGAGCAACGGATACCGATCATTATAAATCAATGACTTAGAGACAATTTTTCCGCCAAATCCGGCCGCCAAAGCTTTAGTTTCAGGGTTAATCAATTCTTACCCGTTCGGCTTTCCGGCGCGCTTCAATCCATAAGGAGAGGCGAAAAACGATGTAAAGCGCGGCGACGAGACCGTGCATGAGGGGCACGAGCCGGTTATGTCCGAAGATATCCGGCCAGATCATATACATGAGGACCTGCGAGACCGCGGCGATCACCCAGAGCACCGGTCCCCAGGATACGGTGAGCCACAGGCCGAGCGAAGCGACCGGGAAAAGTACGGCCAGTGACGATGCCGCCACCTTCCAGGGCGTGTTCAGGAGATCGAAGCGCGCCATGCCGTGCAGGGAATAGCCGACCAGCATCGCCCAGTATTGCAGGCCGAACCAAAAGCAGATGAGAGCGATCAACCGCAGGAAGATCACGTAAAGGATTTCCGTCATGGTGCGCTTCGGCACGCTCAGTGAATCAGGTTCCATGACGCCACTCTAGCCGCGAGAGGCCTCCGTCGCCAACCGGGATCGCGACGACGCTGCGGCGATCCCGCCCATTCGCAAACAACGTCCCCCGTGGTATGGACCCGCACGACGGAAAGAAGACGGGAAGAATGGAGGCAGCAGCCATGGACAAGACGCATCTGGTCGACGAGATCACCGGCCACCGCCGCATGCGGCGCAACCGCAAGGCCGACTGGACGCGCAGGCTGGTGCAGGAAAGCCGGCTTACCGTCGATGACCTCATCTGGCCGATCTTCATCGTCCCCGGATCGGGGATCGTCGATCCGATCGCCGCCATGCCCGGCGTCAGCCGCATGAGCGTCGACAAGGCCGTGGAAGCCGTCAGGGAGGCCGCCGGTCTCGGCATCCCGGCGATCGCCACCTTTCCCGATATCGAGATGGAGCTGCGCGACGAGACGGGTTCCAACAGCCTCGTCGCCAACAACCTGATCAACCAGGCGACCGCCGCGATCAAGAAAGCCGTGCCGAATATCGGCGTCATCACCGATGTCGCGCTCGACCCCTTCACCAGCCACGGCCATGACGGCATCCTGCGCGACGGCGTGATCGTCAACGACGAAACGGTCGAACAGGTCGTCAAGGCCGCGGTGATGCAGGCCGATGCCGGCGCCGACATCATCGCGCCGTCGGAAATGATGGACGGCCGCATCGGCGCTATCCGCCGCGCGCTCGACGCCGCCGGGCACCAGGATGTCGGCATCATGTCCTATGCGACGAAGTTCTCGTCAGGCTTCTACGGCCCCTATCGCGAGGCGATCAACACGAGCGGCCTGCTGAAGGGCGACAAGAACAGCTATTACATCTCGCCGGCGAATGGCACCGAGGCCATCCGCGACGCCGCCCTCGATGTCGAGGAAGGCGCCGACATGCTGATGGTCAAGCCGGGCGTCGCCTATCTCGACATCTGCTGGCGTATCAAGGAAGCCTTCGGGTTGCCCACCTTCGCCTATCAGGTTTCCGGCGAATACACGCAGATCAAGGCAGCCGCGATGAACGGCTGGATCGACGGCGACCGGATCATGATGGAGACGCTGCTCTGCTTCAAGCGCGCCGGCTGCGACGGAATCCTCACCTATTTCGCCGTCGACGCGGCGAAAAGACTGGCGAAAAGCGGCTGACCTTGTTCTAGACGCAGCCTCATCCCATATCCATGGGTAGAAACCGGAGACGAAACCCGATGAGCCTCGACCCGAACCCGACCTATGCCGCACCGGACGACTGGCGCGCCTATAGCGGCGTGTTGTCGCGCCGGGTCTTCGCCTTCATCATCGATTACCTGATCGTATTGCTGCTATGCATTCCCGCGGCGGTGGTCGTCTTCTTCCTGGGCATCATCACGCTCGGCCTCGGCTTCGCGCTCTACCCGGCCCTTTTCGTGATCGTCGCGCTCCTTTATTTCGGCCTGACGCTCGGCGGGCCGAGCCAGGCCTCGCCCGGCATGCGGGCGATGGGCATCGCCATGGCCCGCCTCGACGGCCGGCGGATGGATTTCCTGACGGCCGTCGCCCATACCGTGATCTTCTGGATCATCAACTCCGTGCTGACGCCGCTCATCCTGCTGGTCGGCCTCTTTACGGAGCGCTCGCGCCTCGTGCACGACCTGCTGCTCGGCACGGTCATCGTCCGTACCGCGTGACGCTCCGCTCCCTATCATGAAGTTTTATCGTGCAAGCCTTGCCGCACGACGCTGCACATGGTTGACGTTTTACGTTTATGCGCCATGGTAGATGCTTACGAGAATAAAGACGGGACCACCGCGACGCAATGAACACCCAGGCAACGCCCTCACCGCAGTTTTATCTGACGGCCCCGGCAGTTTGTCCCTACCTCCCGGGTGAGATGGAGCGCAAGGTCTTTACCCATCTGGTCGGCCCGCGCGCCGCCGAGATGAACGACCTGCTCACTCAGGGCGGCTTCCGGCGGTCGCAGAACATCGCCTATCGCCCGGCCTGCGAATCCTGTCGCGCCTGCATTTCGGTCCGCATCCTCGCCCACGACTTCCAGCTCAACCGCTCGATGCGGCGCGTGCTGGCGGTCAATGAGGACCTCGTTTCGACCGTCTATCCGGCGCAGCCCTCCACCGAGCAATTCTCGCTCTTCCGCCGCTATCTCGACGACCGGCACCAGCGGGGCGGCATGTCCGACATGTCGGCGCTCGATTATGCGATCATGGTCGAGGACACACACGTCAATACCCGGATCATCGAATACCGCCGACGGGAGCCGGGTTCGGGCATCAGCGAGCAGCCGCGTGGCGAATTGCTGGCCGTCGCGCTCACCGACATGATGAGCGACGGGCTTTCGATGGTCTATTCCTTCTTCAATCCCGAACTCGAAAAACGTTCGCTCGGGACGTTCATGATCCTCGACCACATCAACCGCACGAAAGCGCTCGGCCTCCCGCATGTCTATCTCGGCTACTGGGTCAAGGGGTCGACGAAGATGGGCTACAAGACCCGCTTCCAGCCCCAGGAGCACCTGACACCGCGCGGCTGGGAGCTCTACGATCCGGAAAAGGACGGCTAACCTCCCTCTGGCCGTGATTGCTTCGGCAGCAACCTCATGTTATAACTCCGTTACAACATGAGGTTTGCACCATGAACGCCACCATTCGCAAGATCGGCAATTCCGAAGGCATCATCATCCCGAAGGAAATCCTTGACCGGATGGGTTTGAAGGCCGGGGATACTTTCGAAATCCGCGAGGAGAACGGCAATATTGCGTTGATCCCCGAACAGGTGGACCTTGCGGAACAGCTCAAAGCCGCCCGTCTTGGCATGGAGAAATACCGTGTCGCCCTGAAGGAGCTTGCGAAGTGACAGCCATCAAATGGCTGTTGCGGCAAGCAATCGAGATCATTCATCAGGAGCAACTGGCGGAACATGGCGGGCTGCCGGGACTGAAGGATGAAAACGCGCTGGAAGCAGCTCTCGCCCGCCCTCTTCACAAAAATGCCTATGGGGAAGAGGACATCCATGTGCTGGCTGCCGCATATCTTTATGGGTTTGCGCGCAATCATCCATTCTCGGACGGCAATAAACGCACGGCCTATCTGGCTGCATTCACCTTCCTGGTGATCAACGGCTATCTCATCGAGGCCACCCAAGCCGAAGTCATCGAGTTTGTCCTGGCCGTCGCCGCCGGCGAAATCGACGAGGACGGTGCGACGCGTTTCTTGCGCGATCACACCGTTCCCCTCACCTGATCATCCTGCGAACTTGCCGCTTCTGGGAAAACCCTTCGGAACGGTTCGGCCGGCCGTGGCGCGGTCGGCGATCCATTCCAGAAGCTCGTCCTTGCCGCGGGTGAACGAACGGCCGGCGCTGTCCTCCCAGGAAAGGCCATCGGCCATCGCAAAGCACCTGATGTCGGAAATGCCGCCATCCTTGTAGCGCTGCAGGCGCACGCCCTTGCCACGTGTCATCTCTGGAAGCTGGGCGAGCGGGAAGACCAGCATCTTGCGGTTCTCGCCGACGATCGCGACGTGATCGCCCGTCACCGGCACCACGAGCTTGGCCTCGTCCCGCATCCCTTCCTTGTTCTTCTCCGGCGCGCCGACATTCATGATCTGCTTGCCCTTGCGGGTATTGGCGACCATCTCGCTTTCGGCGACCACGAAGCCGTTGCCCGCGGTCGAGGCGAGGATCACCTTGCGCGACGGGTCATGGACGAAGGCGGTCAGGACGTCCTGGTCGTTTTCCATGTCGACCATGATGCGGATCGGTTCGCCGTGACCACGGCCGCCCGGCAGCTTGTCGGCGCCGAGCGTATAGGCCTTGCCGCCGGTGGTGACGAGCAGCAGCTTGTCCGTGGTCTGCGCCGGAAAGGCAAGCTTCGGCCCGTCCCCTTCCTTGAAGGTCAGGCTGGACGTATCGGAAATATGCCCCTTCAGGGCGCGAATCCAGCCTTTCTGCGAAACGACGACGGTGATCGGCTCCTTCTCGATCATCGCCTGCTGGATCGCCTCGACATCGGCGTCGGGCGCCTCAGCGAACTGGGTGCGGCGGCGGCCGAGCTCGGTCGCCTTGGCATACTGCTTCTTGACGTCCTGTATCTCGACCTCGATCATCCGCCACTGCTTGTCGTCGGAAGCGAGCAGCGCCTCGATATCCGCCTTTTCCTTGGTGAGGTTGTCATGCTCGGTGCGGATCTCGATCTCTTCGAGCTTGCGCAATGCGCGCAGCCGCATGTTGAGGATCGCTTCGACCTGCACGTCGGTCAGCGACCAGCGCGCCATCATGACCGGTTTCGGCTCATCCTCCTCGCGGATGATGCGGATCACCTCGTCGATGTTGAGGTAGGCGATCAACAGGCCGCCCAGGATCTCCAGGCGCCTGTCGATGGCCGCCAGCCGATGCCGCGAACGGCGGATCAGCACCTCCTTGCGATGCGCCAGCCATTCGACCAGCACCTCGTTGAGGGCCATGACCCTCGGCACGCGTCCCATGGAAAGGACGTTCATGTTGAGCGGCAGTCGGCTTTCCAGCTCGGTGAGCTTGAAAAGCGATTCCATCAGCAGCGTCGCGTCGACCGTGCGGCTCTTCGGCACCAGCACGACGCGGATGTCCTCCGCCGATTCGTCGCGCACGTCTTCGAGCAGCGGCAGCTTGCGGGCAAGCAGCAGTTCGGCGATCTTTTCGATCAGCCGCGACTTCTGCACCTGGAAGGGAATTTCGGTGACGACGATCTGATAGCCGCCGCGGCCGAGATCCTCGGTTTCCCATTTGGCACGCACGCGGAACCCGCCGCGGCCGGTCTTGTAGGATTCGATGATCTGGTCGCGGCTGTCGATGATGATGCCGCCGGTGGGCAGATCAGGCCCCGGAATGAATTCGACGAGCTTCTCGACCGTCGCATCGGGATGCTTGATCAGATGCAGCGCCGCATCGCAGAGCTCATGGGCATTGTGCGGCGGGATAGAGGTCGCCATGCCGACCGCGATGCCCGAAGCGCCGTTCGCAAGCAGGTTCGGGAAGGCGCCGGGAAGAACGATCGGCTCGGAATTCGATTCGTCGTAGGTATCGCGGAAATCGACCGCATCCTGGTCGATGCCCTCCAGCAGGAGTTCGGCCACCGCCGTCATCTTGCTTTCGGTGTAACGCATGGCGGCCGGGCTGTCGCCGTCGATATTGCCGAAATTCCCTTGCCCGTTGACCAGCGGATAGCGCAGCGAAAAGTCCTGCGCGAGGCGCGCCAGCGCGTCGTAGATCGCCTGGTCGCCGTGCGGGTGATAGTTACCCATCACCTCGCCCACGATCTTCGCACATTTGCGGAAGGCCGAGTTCGGGCGAAGGCCCATTTCGCTCATCGCATAGACGATGCGGCGATGGACGGGTTTCAGCCCGTCGCGCACGTCCGGCAGGGCGCGGTGCATGATGGTGGACAGCGCATAGGCGAGATAGCGCTCCTCGAGCGCCGCCTTGAGGTCCACCGGAAGAATGTGGTCGCCGCCGTCACCGGGCGGATTTACGATCTGTCCCATAGGCCTTGACTAGCTGAAAGGCTGATTCCCGGCAAGAAAGCCGGGAGAATCAGGCTGTGGATGAATATAGAGAAGGTGGTTCAGGCTTCCTTTACCCTGAGATATCGGCCGCAATTTTGCCGGAAGAAACATGGAACAAAATCATGGACGTTTCCGGAAGCTTGCCTATAAGTGCGCCGTCCAACGATAAAGACCGCGGGCCGGACCTTTGCCCGCCAGGAGGAAACTCGATGAAATACTCGACCAAGGCCCGGCTTCTCTCCGCCGGCGTTGCAGTTTTTACATTCGCAGGCCCGGCGCTCGCCCTGGACGGCAACGACCTCGTCGCGAAGATCAACGGAGCGATTTCGGCGCAAGGCGGCGGCAGCCTCTCCGCGGAATCGGTCGCCGTCAGCGGTTCGGAAGTGACGCTGACCAACGCCAGGTTCACCGCCCCGTCCGGGCAGCCGAGCCTGCCGCTCGGGACGATCAAGTTCGAAGGCGTGGCGGAGGACGACGGCGGCTACACGGCTGAAACCGTCTCGTTCGACAACCTGAACGTCACGCAGGACAAGGTTACCATCACCGCCTCGGACATTTCCATGAGCGGGCTCGTCGTTCCGTCCAATCCGGCGTCGGGCGGCCTCGACGCCATCCTGCTCTACGACGAGGCGCATGTGGGCAAGATGGCCGCCACGATCGACGGCAAACCCGCCTTCTCCGTCGATGAGATGAACGTCACCTCGGAAGTCGCCGACGACAATTCCTCGATCGGCTTCGATCTCCAGGCCAACGGCATCAAGAGCGACCTGAGCCTCGTCGAGGATGCCAGCGCCAGGGATGCGCTCCAGCAACTCGGCATCACCTCGCTGGACGGCAAGGTGACCATGCAGGGAAGCTGGGCGCTCGAGGACGGCACGCTGGATATCGACGAATATGCGCTCGATTTCGCCAAGATCGGCCGCCTCAACCTCACCTTCAGCATTTCCGGCTACACGCTGGATTTCATCAAATCGGCGAACGAGACAGCCAAGGCGATGGAATCGAACGCCAACAAGGAAGAGGCACAGCAGGCCGCAAGCCTCGCCATGCTCGGCCTCATGCAGCGTCTCACCTTCAACAGCGCGGAAATCCGCTTCGAGGATGCCGGCATCACCAAGCATGCTCTCGACTATGCGGGCAAGCAGCAGGGGACGACAGGCGCGCAGATGGCGCAGATGCTGAAGGGCATGACCCCGATGTTGCTCGCGCAATACAACATACCGGAACTGCAGAACATGCTGAGCGCTGCGGTCAACACCTATCTCGACAACCCCGGCAGCTTCACGATCACCGCCGAGCCGGACAAGGGCGTGCCCTTCCCGATGATCATGGGAGCCGCCATGGGCGCGCCGAACACCCTGCCGCAGGTGCTGGGCGTCAAGGTCAGCGCCAACGACTGATCCCGTCATCGACGCAAAACCCGGCGATCGCTCGCCGGGTTTTCCATTATTCCCGCAGGAATCTGCATCATTCCAGAACCTGGATCACAGCCCGCGTCTGCGGATTGACGATGACGCGGTGGTCGTTGACCACCGTATAGGCATAGTCCGAATGGCCCTGGACCTCATGGATCTCCACCGTGTCCGGCAATGTCGCACCGATTGCGATCGTCCCGTCATAGGTCACGGACGGCACCCTTTGCTCCAGGACATAGGTGCGCACCTCGCCCGGAAGAACGACGGTCGAATTCGTGGTGACCGGGTCCTGCGTGATGACTGGCGTCTGGGCATGGGCGGCGCCGGAAAGAGCAATCAGAGCCGCGCCGGCGGCCATCAATGTCTTGTGCATGTTCTTTCTCCCTGTATTTGTACCCGTCCTAACAACACAGTCGGAAAGATGGTTCCCGGCGCTCTCCGGCGCTTGGCGAATGCAACCAAGGCACCTTGACGCCACGGGGCGACGCAAGCGAAAACCGTTGTGCGGCGCGGCAGGGGCACTCAATCCCCCAGGGCCGGCATCGCCGTCATCAGTGAAAGGCTTCCAGTTTCATGCTGTCGTGGCTCGCCGCCGAAACCCAGACGATCGAAAGGCTCGACAGCTCCCGCAAGCGTTTTGAGCCTGCCCACCCTTCGTATTACAACGGCCGGCCCGGCAACCAGTTGCAACGGTTGATGACAGCGCGCCGGGATTTCCTGTCGATCTGGCGACAGAACGATCACAAGGAAGCGGTCCGCGACATCAAGCTCCTCAGGCGGCAGATCGTTGCCGTAAACTCGCCCGAGGCGATCAAATACGTGGTCGCGACGCGGCACGAGAATTTCGAGCGCAAGACACCGCAGATGCGCCGGGCGCTCGAATATCTTCTCGGCGACGGCCTGTTCATCTCGGATGGCGAGACCTGGAAACAACGGCGTCCGCTGGTCGCCGACATCGTCCACAAGCATCGCGTTCCCGCCTTCGGCGACATCATGAAGAACACATCGCTCGAACTCGTCGAGCGATGGACCACGCTCGGCGAAGGCGCTTCCGTCAACGCGCTCTACGAGATGGCCGGCCTGACGGCGGAAATCATCTCGCGCAGCGTCTTCGGCAACGACCTCGGCGAGGAAAGCGCCGGCATGGTGACCGACGGCTTCACCAGCTACCAGGCGCTGATCGATTCCATCAACATCGGTTATTTCCTGGGTTTCGACGAGGGCCTGCCCCTCTTCAGGACGCCGTCGCTGCGCCGGTCGGTCAAACGCATCCACAGCATCATCGACCGGGTGATCGAGGATCATCTGGCCGGCAAGGGCGACGACAATTCCATGGTGGAATTGCTGATCCGCCGGCAGAAACGCAATCCGGAGCTCAATCTCGACGTGGTGGCGCTGCGCAACGAGGCCGCGACCATTTTCATGGCCGGCCACGAAACCACCGCCGCGACGCTGACCTGGGCATGGTATCTGCTCTCCAGGGCACCCTGGATCGAGGAGGCGATCCATGCGGAGATCGAGGCCGTCTGCGGCAGCAACGTGCCGACCGTCGCCGATGTGGCGAACCTGAAATGGTGCACGGCGGTCATCGAGGAGACGCTCAGGCTTTACCCGCCGGTCCCGATCCTGGCCCGGCAGGCCAAGGAGGCCGACCGGATCGGCGATCTGGATGTCAAACCGGCCTCCCTCGTCCTGATCGTGCCATGGGTCCTGCACCGGACCCCCTCGCTTTTCCAGGACCCGCATCTCTTCAGGCCCGAGCGTTTCCTCAGCGGGAAACGGCCTACGCCCTACAGCTACATCCCCTTCGCGAGCGGCCCTCGCATATGCCCCGGCCTGCAGTTCGGCCTGACGGAGGCAATCCTCTGCCTTGCCGTGCTTGCCCAGCGTTTTCGCCTGCGCGTGCCGGAGGATCACGAGGTCGAGCCCATCTGCCGGCTGACGCTCCGCCCACGCGGCGGCCTGCCCGTCACGCTGCACCGGCGGTGAGGCACGGATGGCCGAGACAGAGGAGACGCCGCCCGCCGCGGGTCCGACCAAGCGCAAGGCATGGCTTTACAAGGAAGCTGGCTCTCCGGTGCTTGCGGACCTCTTTGCCGGCGGCGACGCAAGGCGGCGCTTCCTGGATTTCTGGCTGCGCGACAACCTGGGCAATGCCGCCGAAATCCTGCTATTCTTCGCTTTCAAGCTCCTGCCGGCAAGCCTCGTCTCCAAGATCGGAAGCCACCTCGGCCGTTTCGCGGTGCCGCGCTGGCACAAGAAGGCCCTCTCCCGCGTGCGGGGCAATCTCAGGACCATCCGCCCGGACGCCTCCGAAGCCCAGATCGACCGGTGGGCGGAGGAATTCGCCGAAATCCAGGGGCGCCAGCGGACCGAATATTCGGTCGTCCAGCGGCTTGCAGCGAGCCGCCGGAACATCCGCTTCGCAGGCACCGAAAACCTGGTGAAGGAATGCGCGGGCCGGCCGGTGATCTTCATCGGCTTCCATACCGGCAACCTCGAAATCCTGTGGCAATGCCTCGTCAACATGGGGCTCGACGTCACCACCAATTACGACCCGCCGAAGCGCCCTTCGCACCGGTGGATCGCCAACCGCGTCCGAAGGCGCGGCGGCCTCGGCCTGCTGCCTCCCGGCAGAAGCTATGTCCGGCCTGCGCTCAGGATTCTCGAATCCGGCGGCAGGCTGCTCATCTATTGCGACGAAGGGTTCGGCGGCGTCATGCGCGCACCCTTCTTCGGCCGCCGGCCGCATCTGCAAAGCAATTATGCGCTGGTTTCGCGGATGGCGCGCAAGACCGGCGCCCTCATCCGCCCCGTCTATCTGACACGGGAGGGCGGCACGCGCTTCACGTTCCACGCCTTGCCGGCGGTGGATCTGCCTCCCGAAGACACGCCGGGAAGCCGGCTGCTCGAAGACGTGATCCTGCTCAACGCCGTCGTGGAACCGGTCATCGCCGCGCATCCGGGCCAGTGGTTCTTCATTGACAACCGGATGGTCCCGCTCTGATTCATACCGGAACCCATCAGCAGAGGAGGTTTGACGGATATGCCCTTTGAAAAGAGCGAGCAGGAAACCTACCCGGCCATAGACGGGGCGATCGATGCCGCCCTCGCCTCGAAGCGGCTGGTCGGCACCGTGGTTCTGGCCGCCCGGGACGGGGAGATCGTCTATCGCCGCGCCGCGGGCCTTGCCGATCGCGAGGCCGGCCTGCCCGTCAGGGAGGATACGATCTTCCGCCTTGCCTCGGTGACAAAGCCGATCGTCACCATCGCCGCGATGCGCCTCGTCGAACAAGGGCGGATCGGCCTCGACGATGCCGTGACGACATGGCTGCCGGACTTTCGGCCGCGTCTTGCCGATGGAGGCGAACCCGTCATCCGCATCCGCCACCTGCTGACCCATACGTCCGGCCTCAGCTATGGCTTTGCCGCGGAAAACGGTCCCTATGAACAGGCCGGCGTTTCCGACGGCCTCGACCGGCCCGGCCTGTCGCTTGCCGACAATCTCCACCGCATCGCCTCCGTGCCGCTGCTCTTCGAGCCGGGCGCCGGCTGGCAATATTCCGTCTCCATGGACGTGCTCGGCGGCGTCATCGAGAAGGAGACCGGCATGAGCCTCGGCGACACGGTCGCCGACCTCGTCATGCGGCCGCTCGGCCTTTCGGACACGGCTTTTGCCGTCACCGACCGCAGCCGCCTCGCCGCGGCCTATATAGACGGCGTGCCCGAGCCGCAGCGGATGGGGGAAACAGCAAAGGTTTTTGCGCTGACCGGATCGGTGCGATTTGCGCCCGACCGCATCTTCAACCCGGGCTCCTTCCATTCCGGCGGGGCGGCATGGCGGGGACGGCCGGCGACGTGCTGGCCGTGCTGGAAACCATCCGGAAAGGCGGCGCGCCTTTGCTGAAGCCCGAAACCGTCAAGACCATGACGACGAATCAGGTCGGCGGGCTTCTGGAGCCGACGCGGCCGGGCATGGGCTTCGGCTTCGGCTGGGCGATCGTCCTGGACCCGGCGAAGGCGGGCCTCCCGGTTTCGCCCGGCACCCTGCAATGGGGTGGCGTCTACGGCCATCACTGGTTCATGGACCTGCGCAAGAGGATCACCGTCGTGGGGCTGACCAACACCACGCTGGAGGGCATGTGGGGCCAGTTCACCCTCGACCTGAAAAAGGCTGTCGACGACTCGCTCTGAGGCAATTCCGGCAGAAGCACGAAGCGGCCCTGCATCGGCAGGCGCAGGGAGCAATGCCTGAAGACCGAATCAAAAGCCCGGCTTTCGGCCGGGCTTTTTGGGAAGGGTTCAGTCCTTCTTCTGCGGAGGAATGATGCGGAGCGCCAGTTCCCGAAGCTGCGTCGGGGTTGCTTCCGAAGGCGCGCCCATCAGGAGATCCTGTGCCTGCTGATTCATCGGGAAGAGCGTGATCTCGCGTAGGTTCTTCGCACCGGTGAGCAACATCACGATGCGGTCGATGCCGAAGGCGCAGCCGCCATGCGGAGGAGCGCCGTACTGGAAGGCACGGTACATGCCGCCGAAACGCTCTTCCACGTCCTGCTGGCTGAGGCCGACCATCTCGAAGGCCTTGACCATGGTTTCAGGAGACTGGTTGCGGATCGAACCCGAGGCGATCTCGAAGCCGTTGCAGACCGCGTCGTACTGGAACGCCTTAATGGCCAGCGGCTCCTTCGTTTCCAGCGCCTCGAGGCCGCCCTGCGGCATCGAGAACGGGTTGTGGGCGAAGTCGATCTTCTTCTCGTCCTCGTTATATTCGAAGAACGGGAAATCGACGATCCAGCACAGTTCGAAACGGTCGCGGTCGATCAGGTTCAGCTCGTCGGCCGCGCGGTTGCGCGCCTCGCCGGCGAACTTGTAGAACTTGTCCGGATCGCCGGCAACGAAGAAGCAGGCGTCACCGTCATCGAGGCCGAGCTGGGTGCGGATCGCATCCGTGCGTTCCTCGCCGATGTTCTTGGCAAGCGGGCCTGCGCCTTCCAGCTTGTCGCCTTCCTTGCGCCAGAAGATGTAGCCGAGGCCCGGCTGGCCCTGCTGCTGCGCCCAGGCGTTCATGCGATCGCAGAAGGCGCGCGAACCGCCGGTCCTGGCCGGAATCGCCCAGACTTCGACCTTCGGGTTCGAGGCGATCATGTTGGCGAAGACCTTGAAGCCGGAACCCGCGAAATGATCCGTCACGGCCTGCATCACGATGGGGTTCCTGAGGTCCGGCTTGTCGGAACCGTATTTGCGGATCGCCTCGTCATAGGGAATGAGCGGCCATTGTTGGGTGACCGGCTTGCCTTCGGCGAACTCCTCGAAGATCGAGGTCATCAGCGGGCCCATCGTGTTCCAGACATCTTCCTGGGTCACGAAGCTCATTTCGACGTCGAGCTGGTAGAACTCTCCCGGCAGACGGTCGGCACGCGGGTCCTCGTCGCGGAAGCACGGCGCGATCTGGAAGTAGCGGTCGAAACCGGCAACCATCAGAAGCTGCTTGTACTGCTGCGGCGCCTGCGGCAGCGCGAAGAACTTGCCCTGGTGGATGCGGCTCGGCACCAGGAAGTCGCGCGCGCCTTCCGGCGAGGAGGCCGTCAGGATCGGCGTCGTGTATTCGGTGAAACCGACATTGCCCATTTCGCGGCGCATGGCGGAGATGATCTGGGTGCGCTTGACGATGTTCTTGTGCAGCGTCTCGCGGCGCAGGTCGAGGAACCGGTATTTGAGGCGCACGTCCTCCGGATAGTCCGGCTCGCCGAAGACCGGCAGCGGCAGCTCCCGGGCGGCGGAGAGAATCTCGATCTCCTGCGCATAAAGCTCGATCTCGCCGGTCGCCATGCCCTTGTTGACGGTGTCTTCGGAACGGGCTTTCACGACGCCGTCGATGCGGATCACCCATTCGCCGCGCACGGTTTCGGCCTGTTTGAAGGCCGGGCTGTCCGGATCGGCGACGACCTGCGTCATGCCGTAGTGGTCGCGCAGGTCGATGAAGAGGACACCGCCGTGATCTCGCACGCGATGCACCCAACCGGACAGGCGGACGGTGGAACCGACATCGGACTTCCGAAGGGCGGCACAGGTGTGGCTGCGGTAACGATGCATTTCAAGAATCCTGGACTGGTGCGTCTACGGCTATCGGCATGCGAAGCGCTGCCGGCCGGTCAGATGGAAAATCGGCGCGAAAAGCGCATGGACCGCCCGATTTGTCAAGGCTTGGCGGTGGACGCGGCCGCGGCGGGCGCGGACACGGAACCGTCCACGACGAGATTATCGGCCATGAAATCCACAAAGGCGCGTATTTTCGGCGACAGGAAGCGGCTTGTCGGCCAAAGCACACGGAACGTTCCCGTCTGGACGATATGGTCATCGAGCAGGGCGACGAGCCGCCCGTCGTCGAGCTGCGGCCTGATCGCGAACGGCGGAAGGCAGGCAATGCCGAAACCTTCCTCGGCAAGGTGGATGATCGGCTCAAGCGTGCTGGCGGTGACGGCGACCGGCAGGGCAAGCCGCGCGTCGCCGTCTTCGGCGGCCAGCGGCCAGGGCTCAAGCTTGCCGCTGCTCGGGTAACGGTGGTGCAGGCATTTGTGATCGAGAAGGTCCCGAGGCGCCAAGGGCCGCCCCCATGTCTCGACATAGCGGGGCGAGGCAACGATCCGGTGACGGAACACCCCGAGCTTGCGGCTCATCAGCCGCGTATCGCGGACTTCGCCGGTGCGGACGACGGCATCGAACCCCTCCTCGATCACATCCACCAGGCGATCGGTGAAATCGAGATCCATGGTGATTTCAGGATAGGTCCGCATGAAAGCCGAAATCGTGGGCATCAGCAGTATCCCCACCAGCGGCAGGCTGACGCGCAGAACGCCGCGAGGGGCCGCATGCAACCGCGACAGCTCCGATTGGGCCGCATCCAATTCGGACAGGATGCGCCGGCAGGTGTCCAGGAAATAGCTGCCCTCCTCGGTCAGCGTCATGCTGCGCGTGGAGCGATGGAAAAGGCGCACCCCCATCTCCTGCTCCAGCCTCGCCACCGCCTTGCCCACGGCGGAGCTCGATATTCCAAGCCGGCGCGCGGCGGCCACGAAACTGCCGCCCTCGGCCGCCTGGACGAATATCCCCAGCGTTCCCAACCTGTCCATCTTCACTCCCGATTGCAGAATAAATGTCCGCACTGTCGTGAATACCGGATTATTTATCCGCGATCATCCCCTCTGTATCCAGTTCCGGTGCGGCCAGGACCGCTTTTCCGACCGAAAGGATTCAATTGATGGATACGCTTTTTCCCGCCCATTTCTCCGCAGCGCCGGAACCGACCACCTTCATCGTCAACGTCATCCATGCCCATCCCGGCAAGCAGGAGGAAGCCTTCCGCGTTATCCAGGACGTCGTTCACTACGTCGCCGAACGGAAGGCGGGCTTTCTCTGGAGCAATCTCGCCAAAAGCTCGGACGGCAAGACGGTGGTGAACATCGAGGCCATCCGCGATGCCGGCAATGTGGACGAATTCTTCTCCGATCCGGTCTTCCGGGAGAAATTCCGCAAGCTCGACGAGGTCGCGACATTCGAATTCCACACATATTCCGTCGGCGATCTCGTCCTGCCCAAGCTCGACCGGCAAAGCTAGCGCCATCCGGCGAAGCCCTGCCTGCAGGGCTTCGCTGCCGACGACAAAAGTCCCGAAGAGGCGCGATAAGGTCGTTTATGGCCTGTCTTGGACATCGTCGATACGATAGAAATGCCCGGTCATCCTCGACAGCGATTCTTTCCTCGGCATCATGAACCACATCCGTCCGCTGATCCCCCTCCTCGTCACCGCAGGCATCCTGATCGGCGGCAACGGGCTTCAGGGAACGTATATCGCACTGCGCGGCTCCGCCGAGGGCTTTTCGCCGTCGATCATCGGCATGATCGGCGCCGGCTACAGCGTGGGCTTTGCGATCGGCTGCATGTACGTGGCGCGGCTCCTGCGTGCCATCGGCCACATCCGCACCTTCTCGGCCATGGCCTCCGTTTCGGCTGCCGCAGCCATCGCCATGTCGATGATCATGGACCCGACCTTCTGGTTCGCCATGCGTTTCGTGACCGGCATCGCGGTCGCAAGCCTCTTCGCCACCGTCGAGAGCTGGATCAACGCCAAGGTCACCAATGCCAACCGCGCCCGCACGCTGTCGATCTACCGCTTCGTGGATCTCGGTTCGGTGACGGTGGCTCAATACATCATTCCAACCGTCGGCGTCGAAGGACCGCTCGTCTTCAACATCATCGCGATCGCGCTGACGCTCTCGCTCGTGCCGATCTCGCTTGCCGACAAATCCAGTCCTGCGCCGCCGGAAGCGATCGCCTTCGACCTCAAGGCAGTCTGGCGGATTTCGCCGCTTGCGGTGGTCGGCGTCATCTCGGTCGGCCTGTCGATGGCGGCCTTCCGCAATATCGGGCCGATCTATGCCGAGGAGATCGGCATGAGCATCACCTCGATCGCCACGTTCATGAGCGCCGGCATCATCGGCGGCGTGGTGCTGCAATATCCGCTCGGCGTCTATTCCGACAAGCTGGACCGCCGCCGCGTCATCCTCTGGACGACGATCGGTTCGATCATCACCGGCGCCTATCTCTCGTTCGGCGCCGGCACGAGCGAAACCGCCAACATCGTCAGCGTCTTCCTGTTCGGCGCCTTTTCCATGCCGCTCTATTCGCTCTGTTCGGCGCATGGCAACGATTACGCCAAGGAGGGCCAGCACGCGCTGGTCTCGGCGGGCCTGCTCTTCTACTGGTCGATCGGCGCGACGATCGGTCCGCTGCTCGCCTCGATGCTGCTCGAATATTACGGGCCCCGCGCCTTCTTCGCCTATACATCCTTCATCTTCGCGGGCTTCATGGTCTTCACCATCCGCCGCATGCAGGCCCGTCCCCCGGTGCCTCCGTCGGAACGTCCGGGCCGCTTCCGCGCGCTGCTTCGAACGTCGGCCTATTTCAACAGGCTCGCCGGGCCATCCGATAAAGACGAGCCCAAGTAAGACTTAAGTTCCTTCCTTGTATTGACATATGGCGCGGGACGGGAAAGGAAGGTTGATCCTCCGTACGCGAATGAAACAATGATCGAAACCACAGCAGCCCTCGAGGAAGCCTGCGCCAAGCTGGCTCAATCGGATTTCATCACCATCGACACAGAATTCCTCAGGGAGACGACCTTCTGGCCGGAACTCTGCCTGATCCAGATGGCAAGCCCGACTGCCGAAGTGCTGGTCGATCCGCTCGCAAAGGGGCTGGACCTCAAGCCCTTCTTCGAGCTGATGGCAAATCCTGCGGTCACCAAGGTCTTTCACGCCGCGCGGCAGGACATCGAGATCGTCCACCATCTCGGCAACCTCGTGCCGCATCCGATTTTCGACACGCAGGTCGCCGCCATGGTCTGCGGCTTCGGCGACTCGGTCTCCTACGACCAACTCGTCAGCCGCATCAAAAACGTCCATATCGACAAGTCCTCGCGCTTCACCGACTGGAGCCGCCGGCCGCTCTCGGAAAAACAGCTCGAATACGCGCTGGCCGACGTCACCCATCTGCGCGATGTCTATCTGGCGCTGAAGGACCAGCTCGAACGGGAAGGCCGCGCCCTGTGGCTGACCGAGGAAATGGCGATTCTCGAATCTCCGGAGACCTACGACCTGCATCCGGACGACGCCTGGCTCAGGCTGAAGGCACGGCTGCGGAAACCGACCGAGCTCGCCGTCCTGAAATTCGTGGCGGCCTGGCGGGAGCGCGAGGCGCGCAACCGCAATGTGCCGCGCTCGCGCGTGCTGAAGGATGACGCGATCTACGAAATAGCGCAGCAGCAGCCGAAGGACTCGGAGGCCATGTCGCGGCTGCGCACGATCCCCAAGGGCTGGGAGCGCTCCGCCTCCGGCGCGGCGATCATCGAGGCGGTCAATGCCGCGCTGGCGCTTCCGAAGGCCGAGATGCCGCATCCGCCGAAACATGTGCATGTGCCGGAAGGCACCGCCGCCGCCGTCGAACTGCTCAAGGTTCTTCTCAAGCTCATCGCCGACAAGCAGGGCGTCGCCGCGAAGGTCATCGCCAATACGGACGATCTGGAAAAGATCGCCTCCGAGGGGGAGAATGCGGATGTCGCCGCCCTTTCCGGCTGGCGGCGCGACCTTTTCGGCGATACCGCCCTCAAGCTGATCGAGGGGGGGGTGGCGCTCCGCTTCGTGAACAAGAAGGTCGAGGCGGTCGAGCTTTAACTCCCCCGCCTCAAACTCCTCCGCCCTGACACGTAAGTTCAGGTTCGAGCGCCTTTTCGCCTCCGAAAGGAGGCACGGCGCTCCAGCGGCGCGTCACGCCGCCTTGACGCCCGTCTGGCCGTTTTCCACGACAAAGCTCCTGTCGGTCGACACCTTGCCGCCCGGCTTGTCGGTGAAGTCGATCGTCCTCAGGTCCGTCGTCCACCGATCCTCCGTCACGGTCATGCGCAGGTAACCGCGCCTGGTATATTCGTAGTGGCGAATATGCGGATTGGCGGGCAACGCATCCCGCATCGGCTTTGCAAGCGGCTCGGGCCAGAGCGAGCTGATCGAGGTGCCGACGAATTCGCTCATCAATGCCGTCTTCGGATCGTCCCCCGCCCGGCGGACCACGTCGGACACGAGATTGGAATGGATGTCGCCGGCAATCGCTATTGGGTTGCTGACCCGATACTTTTCGATCTGGTCAAGGATGCGCGCACGCTCGGCGGGATAACCATCCCAGGACTGAAGATAGCGATAAAGCGCGCCCTCGTGATCCATGTCGAAGGGTGTCATCATCACCGTCGAGGCGAGCACGTTCCAGCGCGCCTGCGAGGTCTTCAGCCGTTCGTCGAGCCAAGTCTCCTGCGGAGCGCCAAGCATGGAACGACCGGCGGCCTCGCTCGCTTCGCAGGCCTTCTGGAACACGCCGAAGGCGAAATTCCTGTCCGTGCCTGCCGCACAAACCGATTCGGAATCCTTGAACTGGCGGGTGTCGGGAATGCTGAGGCGCAGAAGGCCGCCGATATCGCGGCCGCGCAGGATCGGCATGGCGGGGCTCGATAGCAGCGGCGCATTCCGAACCGGCTGGAACTCGTACCAGGCCTGATAGGCGGCGGCGCGCAGCTTCAGCTTCGCCATGTCGTCGGTGTTCTCCGTCAGCGCGTCGTGATTGTCGAGCGTCACCATGAAGGGCAAGCGTTCATGCGCGCGGCGCAGCGCCGCATCGGTCTTGTAGAGGGCATGGCGGCGGCGATAGTCATCAAGATTCGCAGGCGCCGTCTTGCTTTCATGCGAGCGCACCCCGCCGCGTCCGACCTCGTAGATATAATCGCCCAGATGCAGGACGAAGGAAGCGTCGTCCTCCGCCATGCCGTCATAGGCGTCGAAATAACCGTTCTCCCAGTGCTGACAGGAGACCACATTGAAGCGGAAACGCGAGAGCGCGGCGGAGGCGGACGGCAGGGTGCGGGTGCGCCCGACCGGGCTCATCTCGCCGCCCAGCCTGAACGCATACCAGTACCAGCGGTCGGGCTGCAGGCCCTCGACATCCACATGCACCGAATGGCCGAACTCCGGCCGGGCGATGCCGACGCCGCGGCGGACGATATCGGTGAGCCGTTCGTCATTGGCGACGATCCATTCGACTTCCACCGAACCGTTGGCGACCGGTGTCAGGTCATCGGCAGCGCGAGCGAGTTTCGTCCACAACACGACGGCATCCGACGTCGGATCGCCGCTGGCGACCGAAAACGGAAAACCGGCGCCCGAGGCGAGCGCCTGTGCCGCGACATTGCGGATGATCAGCGAAGGCGCGGCCAATGCCAGGCCGGCGCCAGCGACAAAGTGACGTCTCTTCATGATATCTACCCCCTTGGAACTGGATGGAAGTGGCTTTACAGAAACCGCATGTCATACGTATGACTGACTGTCGGCCTTGTTGCCGGCCGCCAGATATCCGCGATAATCGCCGCCATATCGGAGAGATGCATGAACAGTCAGGGTGAGCGTCAGGACCGGCGCATGCGAGGGCCGACCAGCCGGGATGTGGCGCGCGCGGCGGGCGTATCGCAATCGACGGTATCGCTGGTCTTTTCCGGCAAGGATTCCGGCCGCATCAATCCGGCCACCCGAGACGCCGTTCTCTCGGCGGCCAACGCTCTCGGATACCGGCTGAACGCCTCGGCGCGCGCGCTGAAGCTCGGCACCGAGCGACTGCTTGCGCTTGCCGTGCCGAACGCCGCCAATCCTTACTTCGCCGCCGTGCTGAAGGCTGCGGCCATGGCCGCGCGCGCCAGAGGTTATGCGGTCGTGCTCATCAACGCGGGCGACGATCCGGGAGACGGCGAGCGGCTGCTCGAAAGCCTCGCCGCGCATACGTTCGACGGCCTGATCGTCTGGGAAAACCCGTGGACACCGACCGCCGGCGGCTTCGTGCCCGCAACCGTGGTGGTCGCCGACGGCATGGAGCCCGGCGATGCCGCCGTCTTCATTCCGGCCGCGACAATGGTCCGCAGCGCCATCGGTCACCTTGCCGGCCTCGGCCACCGGCGGATCGGACGGCTCGGTTTCGACATGGCGGCAGTCCCATTCCGGGCTCGCGCCCTGGCCTTTCGCGAAGCCCTTGCCGAACACGCCCTGCCCTTCGATTCTCGTTTCGAGATCGAGGAAGCCTTCGGCGCGACAGCTTCGGAACGGCTAACCGCCCTGCTGTCCGGCGCAAGCCGGCCGACCGCCATCCTCTGCGACGACGACCTTCTGGCGCCGCTCGTCTATCGCGCAGCGGCCCGCCTCGGGCTTCGCGTGCCCAGCGACATTTCCGTCGTCGGGATCGGAGATATCGATCTTGCGCGCCTGATGGAGCCGGAACTCACCACCGTGGCCATCCCCGCCGATATCGTCGGCGAGACGCTGGTCGAGGCCGTGCTGGAACGGAACGAGGGCGGCGGGGCCCCGCCACTCCGCACCATCGAGACCCATATCGTCATTCGCGGCTCGACGGCGCCGTTCCGCTGATCCTCTTCAGCGGATGACCGGCTCGCCGTGATAACGGCGCTTCGAGGGCTTCGACACGCCGAATCCGACTTCCATCATCAGGCGCGGGCTGCGCTTCGCCAATGTGCCCATGTGAAAACCGAAGGGGTCCTCGACGAAGCCCGTCCCCGCGGGGCCGGTCAACGTGAAGGCATTGTCCTCGCCGTAGAATTCCAGCACTTCCTCCGCCGGATGCCCGACCAGCAGGGTCAGTTGATGCCTCATGCGCCGGCGGTTGTGACTGCCCTTCACATAGACATGGGGACCGGCATCCGCATCGACATCCGAGAGATAGAAGAAGAACTTCAGCATGCGCCAGTCGTCGAGGTCGAAATGATATTTG
Source organism: Neorhizobium puerariae (assembly GCF_042429745.1). Taxonomy (NCBI): domain Bacteria; kingdom Pseudomonadati; phylum Pseudomonadota; class Alphaproteobacteria; order Hyphomicrobiales; family Rhizobiaceae; genus Neorhizobium; species Neorhizobium puerariae. The sequence continues at coordinate 95,654 of NZ_JBHMAA010000024.1, forward strand.
AAGGAAGCTCGGCTGAGATCGGCTTCGGATGCCGACTTCGTCGGAAAGCTCCACCATATCCGGGTGGTGATCGGCTTCGCCTCTCCCCCGAGATAATGCCTCGCCACGTCCAGAAGCAGCGGGTCTCGCTGCACGGCCACGGCGGCCTTGCACTGGAGAACCCGTTCAAAATGGTGGCCGCTCAGGATCGGACGACCGAAGCGCCTTTCCGCCTCGGCGTGTTCGCCGGCGCGAAATTCCAGCCTGCGCTCGAAATTGCCGAAGCAGGGCGTCTCGTGTCCGAAACGGGCAATCTCCTCGTGAATGTCCGCCGGCAGGGTCAGGCCTGCAAAGATGCCTGCGCTTTTCAGCTCCGCGGCAATGGCTTTCGCATCCAGCCCGCCGAACATCGAAGGCCCCGTTGCCGCCGACCTGACCCGCTTCGCGGTCAGCCAGTGAGCCCGGCGAAACGGCATCGTCCGTGCCAGGAGAAACATCGGCAGCCAGGCGGGATTTTCGCGCAGATCGGTCAGATAGGTCGGTATCCGCGCCGTGATGCGGCGCAGCGTCCCGCCGGAACGGGCAATGGTCTCCAGATCGTGAAGCTTGGATTGTGGAGCGTCAAGCATCTGATATCCTTTACGAAATCTTCGCCAGAACGAATTGGATGAATCTCACAGCCCCGCTTCACGGTAATGTGTCATTGCCGTTACCGCAATGCAGCATGGGATTTTTTGTCTACCGTCAAACGACAAATTCCGCCTTTTGTTAACAAAACCTGTCGCGGCTGTCCGTATCGGCACCCGGCCCGCATCGACTGCGCCGGGAGGACCATTCGCCGCTCGCCATCCCGCTCGATTCGGCTGGCTTCGCATGGCGATTGCGCGCATCATGCCTGCAACCGACAATGTCCATCCCGACAGAGCCCCCCCCCAGCGAGCCCCAGCATGCGCCATTCCTTCACCGCCGATACCGCCCAGCGTTTCGCCACGATCGCATTGGGGCATGTGAAGCGCGAATATCCGAACAAGCCCGCCAACGTCTTTTCCGGCCCGGACGACGCGCGGACGCCCAGCGATCTCCATCCGATCTTCCATGGCAGCCTCGACTGGCATTCCTGCGTCCACGGCTACTGGATGATGGCGCATATCCTCAGGAAGTTTCCGGAGATCCCGGCCGCGAAGAACATCCGGGCACTGTTCGACGAGATGCTGGCGCCTGAAAAAGTCGCCGGCGAATGCGCCTATCAGGCCAAGCCCACCTCGCGTGGTTTCGAACGGCCTTATGGCTGGGGGTGGCTTCTCAAGCTGTCCGCCGAGCTTTCTCTGCTCGACGACCGCCGCTGGTCCGGCAACCTGAAACCGCTTTCGGACGTGTTCGTCCAGCGCTTCGCCGATTTCCTGCCGATCGCCACCTACCCGATCCGGGTCGGAACGCATTTCAATACCGCCTTCGCCATGCGGCTCGCCGCCGATTATGCCGATACGCTGAACGATACGGCGCTCGGAACGCTGCTGAAGAACACCGCGATGCGCTGGTACGGCAAGGACGAGGACTGCCCGGCCTGGGGCGAGCCTTCCGGTGACGATTTCCTCTCCTCCGCGCTCACCGAGGCCGAATGCATGCGCCGGCTCATGCCGGACGAGGATTTTCGCCCCTGGTTCGATCGCTTTCTGCCGGAGATCATGGCGCAGAGGCCGGCGACGCTGTTCTCGCCGGCCTCGGTATCCGACCGCAGCGACGGCAAGATCGCCCATCTGGACGGCCTCAATCTTTCCCGCGCCTGGTGCTGGCGGTCGCTTGCCAAAGCCCTGCCGGGCAGCGATCCCCGTCGTAGCATCATGGAAAGGGCCGCCGAGGAACATCTGGCGAGCGCCCTGCCGCATGTGGAAGGCGACTACATGGGCGAGCACTGGCTCGCCAGTTTCGCGACACTGGCCCTCGAAGCCTGACCGGCGTTCAGATGTGCATCTTCGCACCCTTGGTGATCTTGTCGGCGATCTTCTTCCCGGCCCGCAGCGCAAGGCCGACCAGCCTTGCGCCCTCGGGCGAAAATTGCGCGAAGACCTCGCGGTTCGCCGCGTCATGACCGGTCGCGAACATCTCCTCGATATAGGCGGATGCCGTCACCTGCTGTTCCAGCGAACGGCGATGGATGGTTCTCAGCATCTCCTGGCCGGCGGACAGGACGACGACGGGCTGGATGCTCATCGGATTATAGACATTGCCGGCCGCATCCCGGTATGCTTCGCCGATGATCGCGGGGTATTGCGCGGCGATGCCGCTCATCAGGAACGCGGTCACGTTGAGCTCCTGCCAGGGAGCGAGGTCATCGCGCAGCACGATCGCGATCTTGGTATCGAACATGAAGAAGAACTCCGTCGAAGGTTATGCGAGAGCCGAAGAGATAGCGGCGGCGAACGAAGCCGGTCTTGAACGTTCGTGCCAGGCCGCAACGCCGGACGGCATCATCCAGGCCCCCTCTTCCCGCGGTATCGAGCGGATCGAGGCGCGGTTCCACGGCAACGGCTTTTCACCGCACCGGCACGACACTTATGCGCTCGGGCTGACGCTTGCCGGCGTGCAGACCTTTCGCTACCGGGGCTCTGGCCGCGCCAGCCTGCCGGGCAACGTGATCGTGCTGCATCCCGACGAGCTGCATGACGGAGCGGCCGGCACCGACGAAGGCCTGCGCTACCGCATGCTTTACCTGCAACCGGAACGGTTGGTCGAAGCGGCCGGCGGCGCCGGCGACCTTCCCTTCGTGACGGACCCGGTGGTGTCCGATGCCGAATTCCGCCAATGCCTTGCCGAAGCGCTCGACGACCTCGAAGAGATACCGCAGGACCTCCTGCTCGATGATTTGATCGCCCGCCTCGCGGCAAGCCTCCGGCGCCATGCGGACGGCCGCAGCCGCTCTCCGTCGACCTCCGTCGCGCGGGATGCGATGCTGCGTTGCCGCGACTATCTGCGGGACAATTGCGACCGCGCCGTTTCCTCCGGGGAACTGGAAGCCGTCAGCGGCCTCGATCGTTACACGACCGCACGACAGTTCCGGACATTCCTGGGCACCAGCCCGCACCGCTATCTCGTCATGCGCAGGCTCGACCGGGCGAAGGTCCTGCTTTCGGAAGGCGGCGGCCTGGCCGATACCGCAGCCCATGCGGGCTTTGCCGATCAGGCCCATTTCACCCGTCATTTCAAGAAGACATTCGGCATGACGCCGGGCCGCTGGGTGGCTTTGCAGAGGTCTGCCCGAGGCCTCCATTAGAGCGCCGTGCGTCCTTCCGGACGCACAAGGGACACTCTAACCTATTGAATCTACGCATCGTGCTTTCCGAAAATCGATTCCGATTTTCGGGCCGATGCTGTGGACTTTAAAAATCCCGTCATCAAAGCTTCATCGAAGCTTCAAGGTTCCATCACCTGCCCGTCACGCGCTCTCCTTAAGCGATTGCCGTCTTCGACACGCCAACCAACAGGTGATTTCATGACCAGACTTCTCTTCGCCTCCGTTGCGCTCGCCGCGCTGATCGCCGGCAATGCCGCACATGCCGAGGAAAAAGCTTTTCCGGCTAAGCTCGCCGGCCAGGCGATCCTTCCCGCCAACACGGTCGTTCCCGCTCCCGCCGATGCGCCGGCCTTCCTGAAGACTTCCGGCAAGTTCACCACGCCCGACCGCAAGCGCACCGAAGCTCTAGGCACGCTGCCCGGCAAGGACGGCGTGCGCGTCACCGACGTCAAGCTGCCGCTCGACGGCCAACCGATCCAGGGCTTCTCCGGCATCAAGACCATGGCTGACGGCACCTTCTGGACGCTGTCGGACAACGGTTTCGGCTCGAAGGCGACCTCTTCCGATTCCATGCTCTTCCTGCACCAGATGAAATTCGACTGGGCCACCAACAAGGCCGAAGTCGTGAAGAACACCTTCCTGTCCGACCCGAACAGGATCGCGCCCTTCCCGATCACCATGGAAGGCACGGACACGCGCTACCTCACCGGCGCCGATTTCGACATCGAATCGATCCAGCCGGTCGCCGACGGCTTCTGGCTCGGCGAGGAGTTTGGCCCCTACCTCATCAAGGTCGACAGCCAGGGCCGCCTGACCGACGTCATCCCGACCAGGGTCGACGGCAAGCCGGTCGTCTCCCCCGACAACCCGCTCATCCAGCTTCCCGGCAACCCGGTTTCGAAAATGCCGGTCTTCAACCTGAAGCGCTCCGGCGGCTATGAAGGCCTTGCCATGTCGAAGGACGGCTCCAAGCTCTACGGCCTCCTCGAAGGCCCGCTCTACAAAGAAGACGGCCAGGTGGAACAGGCCGACGGCCTGACCGCGCTGCGCGTCATCGAATTCGACGTCGCCGCCAAAAAGTGGACCGGCCGCTCCTGGCTCTATCCGCTTTCCAAGGGCGGTGAAGCGATCGGCGATTTCAACATGATCGACGCCACGACCGCCCTCGTCATCGAACGCGACAACGGCGCCGGCACCACCGACAGGGCCTGCGCCGATCCGGCCAAGCCCGAGCCGACCTGCTTCAACGCGCCCGCCAAGCACAAGCGCGTCTACAAGATCGAGTTCAACGACGCCAATGTCGGCAAGGCCGTCCGCAAGATCGGCTATATCGATCTGATGAACATCCAGGACCCGGACAACAAGAAGAAGGCGGGCAATGTCGCAGGCGTCTACGACATGCCTTTCGTGACGATCGAGAATGTCGACGTGGTCGATGCCACGCACATCATCATCGGCAACGACAACAACCTGCCCTTCTCCGCCGGCCGCGCCGTCGACAAGGCCGACAACAACGAGTTCAGCCTTCTCGAAGTGGGCGAATTCCTGAACGCGAAGTAATCTGGCGTCACGCCTTCCACGAAACAGGCAGGCCCCGGCCATTGCCGGGGCTTTTCCGTCCAGTCAGTCGATGGGAATATCGACCGCATAGCGATCGACCAGCTTCAGGCTCCGGTCCGGCTGGATGATATAGGTCTCATGATACTGACGGCCGTCCTGGCCCTGGAATTGATGGCTGACGGGGCTGCCGGCCGGGGCTTTGGCAAGCCTGCTGCGCGGTTGTCCGTTATAGGTAATGCTGCCCGGAATGGGTTCCAGCGCGACGGCGGAGGTACAGCCCACCAAGGCAGCCGCCCAAATGACTGCGAGTGCTTTCCTCATCACCTATCTCCCTTCTCGCCACGACTGCGGGGCCTGTAATGGACCATGCTGCAATGAAGGTCGGCATGCCGACGCGATTTGCAATCAAGGGAGCGATAAAGCTTACCGGACCCTATTCGAACCGGAACGCCAGCCGCTTGCCGGTCAGTCTCGCCAATTGCTGCAGGCGGCCGTCCAGTCTCTCGCCTGCAAAATTGCGATAGGCCGGAGGCACGATGAATTCGAGGTCGAGGCTGGGATCGGAAGACGGGCGGAACGACAGGTTGTGGACGATGCCCGGCATCGAAGCGGAGAAGAGGTAGACGACGCGCAGCAGCCCGCCGAGCAGCTTGGCAAGGGAAAGCAGGCGCGGCGTCGCGATCGTCGCGAGGAAGCCGGTCGCCCCGTCGTCGTAGAGCCCTTCGAAGCGGTAGTAGTTGGCAAGCGCCAGATAGGCGCGGCCCGGATGAGTGATGCCGACGAAGGAGGAATGCGCGATGACGTTCAGCGCCTGCAGGCCGCGATAGTCCGGGTGGGCGCGCCAGCTTATGTCGGCCAGCAGGCAGGCGGCCTGGCGGTAACGGCTTTCCTCTTCCGTTTCCGTGATGCCGAAGGCCGGCACCATGCGGCCGGTCCATTCCGCCAGCTCGCGGGCATGTTCCGGCGAGCGGGCACGCAGGATGGCGAGCTGGTCGGCAGCGACCAGCAGCGGATCTCCCGCCTTCTCCTCGTCCGAAAGCAGCGAATAGAGATAACCCTCGCGCACGCCCTGCGCCGAAAAGCTTACCATGGCGGGTTTCATGGCGCTCAGCACCTCCTGCATGGCGATGGCGCCGAAAGGCAGAAGCGAACGGCGGCTCTTGGACACGGCCTGCCAGGCAGGGTCCTTGCTGTCCTTGGCGGCGATGACCTCTTCGAGGAATTTCTGGATCGTTTCGAGCGACAGTTCGTAGCCCTGCATCATGTGCAGCGCATACTTGCTCATTTCCATATGCAGCTTGGCGATGTTACGCCATGTGCCGCCGACCGCATAAAAGGTGCGGCCGGCGCCCTGTTCCAGGAAACGGGCGGTATTGACCTGCTTGCGGGCAAAGGTGCGCGCCTTGGAAAGCGAGTTCCCGGAAGATTCCGAGAGCCTCAGGCCCCCGAGCGGCAGGGTGATGCCCCGGCCGAATTCGGTGCCCTTGATGTCGATGAGTTCGAGCGAACCGCCGCCGAGGTCGCCGGCGATGCCGTCCGCATCGTGGAAACCGCTGATGACGCCGAGCGCGGAATACCGCGCCTCTTCCTCGCCGGAGAGAAGCTCGATCTTCTGGCCGAGGATCTCCTCCGCCTCGCGGATGAATTCCGGCCCGTTCGACGCCTCGCGGGCCGCAGCGGTGGCAAGTACGTAGACTTCCGTGGCGCGCGCCTGGGTGGAAAGCGCACGGAAACGTTTCAGCGCCGCGAGCGCGCGCTGCACCGCCTCCTCGTCCATCCTGCCGCTGGAACCAAGCCCCTTGCCGAGCCCGCAAAGGACCTTCTCGTTGAAGAGCATGGTCGGCGCGCGGGACAGGCCTTCATAGATGACGACACGGACCGAGTTCGAGCCAATGTCGATGACGGAGACAGGAGCGATCCCCGGAAGGCGCCCCTGGGCTTCTGATCGTACCATATTGCCTATTTCTTGCGTCCGGACATCAAGCCCGCAATCAATTTCGGAGCGCTCGATTTCAGAGCTTCACCGCGCCCGGAAAGGCTCGGATTGGTCATGAAATAGTGCTGCGCGTTAAAAGGTTCCTCGCCCTTGCGCACTTCCATACGCCGCGACGTACCGTCGGGCAATATCTCGTAGCTCTGCTGGTTGTCAATCAGGTTGCCCAGCATAATCTGCGATAGAACCTGCTCATGCACGGTCGGGTTGAGGAGCGGCACGAGTGTCTCGACGCGCCGGTCAAGGTTGCGCGGCATCATGTCGGCCGAGCCGATATAGACCAGCGCCTTGTCGGACGGCAGGCCAAAACCGTTGCCGAAGCAGAAGATGCGGCTGTGTTCGAGGAAGCGGCCGACGATAGACTTGACGCGGATATTCTCGGAAAGACCCGGCACCTGCGGGCGCAGGCAGCAGATGCCGCGCACCACGAGATCGATCTCGACGCCGGCCCGGCTCGCCCGATAGAGGGCATCGATGATCTCCGGATCGACCAGCGAATTCATCTTCATCCAGATCGCCGCCGGAGCGCCGTTCTTTGCGTGGGCGATCTCTTCCTCGATATGCCTCAAGATGCGCGGCCGCAGCGTATAGGGCGAGACTGCGAGCTTCATGCTTTCCGTCGGTTCGCCGTAGCCGGTGATGAAGTTGAAGATGTTCGCCATGTCGTGGGCGATCTTCGGGTTGCAGGTGAAGAAGGACAGGTCCGTGTAGATCTTCGCCGTCACCGGATGGTAGTTGCCCGTACCGAGGTGGCAATAGGTCCGCAGCCTGCCTTCCTCGCGGCGCACCACCATGGACATCTTGGCATGCGTCTTCAGCTCGATGAAGCCGAAGACGACCTGCACGCCCGCGCGTTCCAGATCGCGCGCCCAGCGGATGTTCGCCTCCTCGTCGAAACGGGCCTTCAGTTCGACCAGCGCCGTCACCGACTTGCCCATTTCGGCCGCGTCGATCAGCGCCCGGACGATCGGGCTGTCGTTCGAGGTGCGGTAGAGCGTCTGTTTGATGGCGAGGACATCCGGGTCCCGCGCCGCCTGCAGAAGGAATTGCACAACCACGTCAAAGGACTCGTAAGGATGGTGGACCACCATGTCCTTTTCGCGGATGGCGCCAAGGCAGTCGCCAGCATGCTCGCGAACCCGCTCGGGAAATCGGGCATTGTAGGGCTCGAACCTCAGGTCGTCGCGCGGCGCCTTGGCTATCTCCGACAGCGTGTTGAGCGCCAGAAGCCCCGGCAGAACGGCGACGCGATTGTCCGGCACGCCGAGCTCCTGCACCACGAACTGGCGCAGCGATGCCGGCATTTCCGAATCGGTTTCGATGCGGATGACCTTGCCGCGGCGGCGGCGCTTCAGCGCCGTCTCGAAGAAGCGCACCAGGTCTTCGGCCTCTTCCTCCACTTCGATATCGCTGTCGCGGATGATGCGGAAGGTGCCGGCGCCCTTCACCTCGTAGCCGGGGAAAAGCCGGTCGATGAACATGCCGACGACATCCTCCAGCGTGATGTAGCGGATCGTGGTCTTGTCGTCGGGCAGGCGAATGAAACGATCCAGCGTCGGCGGAAGGCGGAGCAACGCCGTCATCGGCTCCTTGCCGAGCTTGCTGACGAGCTGCAGCCCCATGGAAAAGCCGAGATTCGGGATGAACGGGAACGGGTGGGCCGGGTCGATCGACAGCGGCGTCAGGACGGGGAAAAGATCGTCCTCGAAATCGGTCGCCAGCCAGACGCGGTCCTCGGCCGAAAGCGCCGCCGGGCGCACGATCAGGATATCCTCCTTGGCGAGATACTGCTGCAGCACGGCAAGCGAGGCCTGCTGCTCCATCTGCAGGTTGTCGATTTCCTGCAGGATGGCGTCGAGCTGTTCGGCCGGCGTCTTGCCGTCGGGGCTGCGGATGGCGATCCCCTGCCGGACCTGGCCTTCGAGGCCGGCGACGCGCACCATGAAGAATTCGTCGAGGTTGGTGGCAGAAATCGACAGGAAGCGCACGCGCTCCAGAAGCGGATGCGCCGTGTTCAGCGTCTCTTCGAGAACGCGGCGGTTGAACTGCAGCCAGGAGAATTCGCGGTTGATGAACCGGTCCGGGCTCGCCAGCAGTTCCTCGGCGGCGTCCACGGCGACCGCTTCTGGCTGCTGCGTTTCCGTTGTCATCGAATCCATCTTGTAACCTCCGGTAACCCATTGGGGTTTCGCGCCAAGTTCGGCGAGGAAAGTGTCACAGTCAATCGCCGCCGGCGGGATTTCCAAAATCGTTCAGCACCTCGGCGGCCAGCGGACGGGTGATCCGCGTGCCGCGCGCGAGCGCCAGCCGATCCAGCCGGTCGACAATCGCCTGGGCGGCGCCGAGCGAGCGCTCCATCCGATTGACGATATAGCCCACCAGTTTGTCATCGATATAAAGCTGCCGGTCGGCAAAAAGCTTCACGATCACCTGGGCGAGCAGGTCCTCGTCCGGCTCGCCGATCTCGACCACGGTCGCCGCCTTCAGCCTCGATTTCAGGTCAGGCAGCGTGACGCCCCAGGAAACCGGCCAGAGCCGCGAGGTCATCAGGAGCGTATGGCCGTTCTCGCGCACGCTGTTGATGACGTGGAAGAGTTCCGCATCATCGAAACCGCGCCGCTCGGCATCCTCGAACAGCACCGGACCGGAAGCGGCAACCGCCGCAGCGTTCGAACCGGCAACGGGATGGATGTCGGCGGCGCCGGCCTTTTCCCGCCAGATATGCGCCAGATGCGATTTTCCCGAACCCACCGGCCCCGCCAGCACGACGACCGGCGAAGGCCATGCCGGCCATTCGTCGACGATCGCGACGGCGGCGGCAAGGCGCTCCGAAACGAGAAGATCGTCGCGGCTTCTCGCAGCATCGTGGGTAAATTGGAGCGACAGTTGTTCGTTCTGCCGCCGCTCGCGTTCGCGGGTCTCGGTCATTGGTCTTTCTGAACGGTTATCTGTGCGCTGCTCTCGCCATGCTCCAGCACACGGGGCGAAGGCCCCTCTTCCCAGGGAAGCGTCGCCGTTCGCCCGTAATAGATATCGCTGTCAAGATACTGCGACAGCGCGAAGCGGACAAGGACGCCGACCACGGCCGCCGCCGGCACGGCGATCAGCAGCCCGACGAAACCGAACATCGCACCGAAGGCGAAAAGGGCGAACATCAGCCAGACGGGATGCAGGCCGACGCTCTGGCCGACCAGTTTCGGCTGCAGGATGTTGCCCTCGATGAACTGGCCGACGAAGAAGACGCCTGCGACGGCGACGATCCAGGGATAATCCGGCCAGAACTGCACGAATGCGACGCCGACCGACAGCACGAGGCCGACAAGCGAGCCGATATAGGGAATGAAGCTGATCATACCTGAGATGAAGCCGATCAGCAGGCCGAAATTCAGCCCGACGAGCGAGAGCCCGACCGCGTAGAAGATGCCGAGGATCAGGCAGAGCGAGCCCTGGCCGCGGATGAAGCCCGCGACCGATTCATTCATCTCGCGGGCGATCTCGCGAACCGTGTCCACCTGGTCGCGCGGCACCCAGCTATCCACCTTCGCGACCATCCGGTCCCAGTCGAGCAGGATGTAGAAGGCGACGACCGGCGTGACGATCAGCAGCGACACGACATCGACGATCGCCTTGCCGGAGTTCCAGATCTGCGTCAGCAGCGAGCCGAGGAAGCCGGCGCCCTGGCTCAGCACCTCGGAGAAGTTCTGCTTGACCGTCTCGATCTGGGCCCCCAGCCAATGGGGCAGGAACGAGGTCTCGGGGCTCGAAATGATCTGCTGCAGCTGGGAGATATATCCCGGCAGCGCGGCGGCGAACTCGGTGAACTGGTTGATGACGATCGGGATCAGCAGCATCAGCGACAGCACGAAGACCAGCACGAAGCAGACGAGGATGACGACCGTCGCCATCAGGCGGCTCAGGCCCCGCCGCTCCAGCCAGTCGGCCACCGGATCGAGGAAATAGGCGAGCGCCATGCCGGCGACGAAGGGCAGCAGGATCGAACGGAAGAACCACAGGAACAGGACGAAGACGGCAAGCGCGCCGATCCAGAAAAGGATGTGGCGTCTGAGGCTCGCGCCGCTGATATGGTATGGCATCGCCGCTCCTTCACGCGTGACCGGGGTCGCGGACAGGATTAGGAGGGGCTGCCCGCGTGGTCAAGAGTCCGGCGGCGGCACGCCAAAGACTGTGAAAAGCCTTCAAAACCCGGCTGGGCGCTTGCATATCGGGTCGCGCCGTGCAATGGCGGGCCGCATATACATTGCGTATGTCCTCGTTCCGAACCGTTTCACTTTCGGGGGATATGCGGCGGTCCCATTGGAGATGAGCGATGAGCGAGACGGGCAAGAACGGTCTCACCTATAGCGATGCCGGTGTCGATATCGATGTGGGCAATCTCATGGTCGAGAAGATCAAGCCGGCCGTGCGCTCCACCCGCCGCCCCGGCGCAGACGGGGAGATCGGCGGTTTCGGCGGCCTGTTCGACCTCAAGGCCGCAGGCTTCACCGACCCGGTCCTCGTCGCGGCGAACGACGGCGTCGGCACCAAGCTGAAGATCGCCATCGACGCCGATTTCCATGACACCGTCGGCATCGACCTCGTCGCCATGTGCGTCAACGATCTCGTCGTGCAGGGCGCCGAGCCGCTCTTCTTCCTCGATTATTTCGCGACCGGAAGGCTCGATCCCGACCAGGGTGCGGCGATCGTCAACGGCATCGCCGCCGGCTGCCGCGAGGCGGGCTGCGCGCTGATCGGCGGCGAGACAGCGGAAATGCCCGGCATGTATTCCGATGGCGACTACGACCTTGCGGGCTTTGCCGTGGGCGCCGCCGAACGCGGCCAGCTCCTGCCGTCCGGCGACATCGCCGCCGACGACGTCATCCTCGGCCTCGCCTCCTCCGGCGTGCATTCGAACGGTTTCTCGCTGGTGCGCAGGATCGTCTCCCTCTCAGGCCTCGCCTGGGACGCGCCCGCCCCTTTCCGTGACGGCATGACCCTGGGTGAGGCGCTGCTCGTGCCGACCCGCATCTACGTGAAGCCGCTCCTGAAGGCGATCCGCGAGACCGGCGCGCTGAAGGCGCTTGCCCATATCACCGGCGGCGGCTTCCCGGAGAACATTCCGCGCGTGCTGCCGAAGGCGCTCGCGGCCGAAGTCGATCTTGCCTCCATTCCCGTGCCGCCCGTCTTCTCCTGGCTCGCCAGGACCGGCGGCGTCGAGGCGAAGGAGATGCTCAGGACCTTCAACTGCGGCATCGGCATGATCGTCGTCGTGGCGGCCGAAAACGCAAAGGCCGTTTCCGAGATCCTGGCCGGCGCAGGCGAGACCGTCGTGCCGCTCGGCCGCATGGTGGATCGTCCGGAAGGCGGCGCCGGCGTCATCTACAAGGGCACGCTCGGGTTATGACGCCGATGTCCGCGAACCCATCGCGCAAACGTGTCGTCGTCTTCATCTCCGGCAGCGGCTCCAACATGCTGTCGCTGGCGGATGCCTGCGCCTCGCCGGACTTCCCGGCCGAGATCGTGGCGGTCATCTCCGACAAGGCATCGGCGGGCGGCATCGCGAAGGCCGAGGCGCGCGGCATCAGGACCTTCGCCTTCGAGCGCAAGAGCTTTGCGAGCAAGGCGGAGCACGAGGCGGCGATGCTTGCCGCGCTCGACGAGGTAAAGCCGGACATCCTCTGCCTGGCCGGCTTCATGCGTCTCCTCTCCGGCGATTTCATCAACCGTTATGAAGGGCGCATCCTCAATATCCATCCCGCCCTCCTGCCGCTTTTCCCGGGTCTCAATACCCACCAGCGCGCCATCGACGCCGGCATGAAGATCGCCGGCTGCACGGTGCATTTCGTCACCGAAGGCATGGACGAGGGCCCGATCGTCGCCCAGGCGGCGGTGCCTGTCCTTTCGGGCGACGGGGCGGAGACACTGGCGGCCCGTATCCTCACCTTCGAGCACAGGCTCTACCCGCTGGCGCTGAAACTGCTCGCGGAAGGCAAGGTCCGGATGGAGGACGGCCGCGCCGTCCACGACGTTTCGGTCACATCCACGCATGCCGACCAGGGCTTGGTCAGCGCCTTCTGATCCCCTGCGGCAGCGCGCCGCTTGATCGCCGGATGCGAACCTGCAACATTCCCCGAGCACGCGTTCAAGCGTGCGGGGAACCATTCGTGCCTAACTCACTTTATCGCTTCGTGTGGCGTGTCAGCGGGCTGCACCAGGTTGCGATCGCCGCCTTGTCCATACTGCTCTTCCTGCTGGGAACGGTTCCGCTCGAGCTTCAGCGGCGGATCATCAACAGCGCCACCGACCAGGCGCCGCTTCGATCCATCGCCCTTCTCGTCGCGCTTTACCTGTCCTGCGTCCTGATGGAAGGCCTCGTCAAACTCGCGCTGAACATATACCGGAACTGGATCGGCGAGAGATCCGTGCGCTGGCTGCGCCGGGCAATCTTCACGGCGGATGCCGGCGATGCCGAGGTTGTCGACATGGCGCGGGAGGGCGTGGAGCTTTCGATCGTCATCGCCGAGGCCGAGCCGATCGGCGATTTCGTCGGGACCGCCATATCGGAGCCCCTGCTGCAGGCCGGCATCCTCGTCAGCGTCACCGGCTATCTCATCTATCTACAACCGCTCATGGCGCTCGTGGTCGTGCTGGTGTTCTGCCCGCAACTGGGATTCGTGCCGCTGATGCAGTCGGCCATCAACCGGCGCGTGGGCGAGAAGATCGGGATCACGCGGGAAATCAGCACGGGCATCGTGAACCGCGGGGGCGCGCATGATCCGGACGGGAGGCAGCGCAGCCGTATCGAGCGGATATTCACGCTCAACATGGGCATCTACAAGATCAAGTTCTCGATGAATTTCTTCATGAACTTCCTGACCCAGCTCGGCTATGCCGGCATTTTCGCGCTGGGCGGCTATTTCGTGATCACCGGCCGCACGGAAATCGGCACGATCGCGGCCTTCGTCGCAGGACTCGGCAAGATCAACGATCCCTGGGGCGACCTTGTGGACTGGTATCGCGCCGTCAAGGTGACACAGGTGAAGTATGCGATGGTCCTCAGCACGCCTTCCGCGGCCGGGGCGATCGTCCGCGCAGAAGCGCTCGTGCCCTGATCGCGGGTCAGCGCGGCGCGCCGACATTCATCGCCGCCCATTGGAGGAGCATGATCGTCTTGGCGTCGATGATCCCGCCGCTCTCGATCATGTCCAGTGCGGCGGCGAGCGGCAGTTCGATGACCTCGATATCCTCGTGCTCTTCCGCAAGCCCGCCGCCGTCGTCGATGCGGTCGGAGAGATCGACCGGAGCATAGAAGAAATGCACGAGTTCCGTCACCGAGCCGGGCGAGGTCAATGCCTTGAAGAGATGGCGCACCTCGCGCAGGCGGTAACCGGTCTCCTCCATCGCCTCGCGACGGATCGCATCCTCGGGATGGTCCTCGTCCAGAAGCCCGGCGGGCACCTCGATCATCCACGCGGGCTCGCCCGCGATATGGGCCGGCAGGCGGAACTGCCTGACCAGCACGACCTTGTCCCGCTTTGCATCGTAAAGCAGGATGCAGGCCGCCGGCGTGCGGTGGAAGACCTCCCGGTGCAGGCGATGGGTCGCCCCGTTCCGGTCGGTATAATCGAGCTCGTAGCCCGAAAGCCGCGTCCAGCCATCCGACAGCGTCTTGTCGCTGACGATCCTTACCCGTTCATTCGTATCCGTCATGCGGCGTCCTTGCGAAGCCAGACCTTGTTGTCATGGAAGGCAGCGCCCCCGTAAGGGGCGACCGCATCGGCGCCGGTCAGCACGTTGATGCCCTCGCCGTCGAGATGTTTCCCGTTCGGCCAGAGGCCCTCGGCGATCAGCACGCCCGGACGCGCGCCGGCCACCAGCCTGGCATGCAGGCGAATCTCGCCGCGCCGGTTGCCGAGCCGGACGATATCGCCATCGAGGATGCCGAGGCGCATGGCATCGGACGGTTCGATCATCACTTCCGGCCGCCCTTCCCGCTCGTAGGAACTCTTCGTCTCGGTGAAGGAGGAATTGAGGAAGCTTCTCGCCGGCGAGGTCGCCAGCCGGAAGGGATGCTCCTCGTCCGCCACCTCGATCACGTCGACCTGGTCCGGGAAAGCCGGCAATTCGGAAATCGGGCCCATCGGCCCGACATTTTTCGGCGGCTTGTCCGGCGACGGACCGTTCGCCCAATCCGGGCTGAAGCGGAACTTTCCATCCGGATAACCGAAACCCTTCAGATAATGGGCGGTCTCGAAATCGGGCTGCGCATCGATCCACTTCTCACGCTCCAGCACGTCGACACCGGGCCAGCGGCTGGCCTTCAGGATGCGGTCGATATGCTCGCGCTCGGAAAGCCCGAAACCGGGGAAGTGGTCGACGCCCAGCCGCCTGGCCAGTTCCTCGATGACGAAGAGATTGGTGCGCACCGTCCGCGGCGGTTCGGTGAGCTTCGGCCCGAGCAGGATGTGCTGCTGGCCGCCGGCGCGGTAGATATCGTCATGCTCCAGGAACATCGTGGCCGGAAGCACGATATCCGCCACCTCGGCGGTGTCGGTCATGAACTGCTCATGCACGGCGACGAACAGGTCGTCTCGCATGAAGCCCCGGCGGACGAGCCGCTGTTCCGGCGCGACGTTCATCGGGTTGGTGTTCTGGATCAGCATGGCCGTCACCGGCCCGCCGTGGCGCAGCGCATCGGCATCGCCGGTCAGCACCCGGCCGATCTGCGACTGGTCGAGCTGGCGGATACCCGGGTCGGCATAGGCGGTGCCCATCAGCTCGGACTTGTCCAGCCGGAATATCTGGCCATTGTTGTGGAAGGCACCGCCGCCCTCGTACTGCCAGGAGCCGAGAACCGTGGCGATCGACAGCGCCGCATGCATGGCGACCGCGCCGTTGCGCTGGCGGGCAAAGCCATACCCCAGGCGGAAGAAGGTTTTCTTCGTGGTGCCGACGAGTTTCGCGAAGTTCTCGATCTCGTCGGCGGACAAGCCCGTGATGACGGAGGCCCATTCCGGCGTCTTCGTCTTCAGATGCTTTTCGAGCCCGGCCGGATCGTCGGCATGTCCCGCCATGTATTCGCGATCGGCATGACCGTCGCGGAAGGCGATGTGCATGACAGCGCAGGCAAGCGCGGCATCGGTGCCCGGCCGGACGGTCAGGGCGATGTCGGCCTGCTTCATGGTCGGATTGTCGTAGATGTCGATGACGACGATCTTCGCGCCACGCTCCTTGCGGGCCTTCACCGCATGGGTCATGACGTTGACCTGGGTGGAAACCGCATTGGTGCCCCAGATCACCACGCAATCGGACTTCGCCATCTCGCGCGGGTCGGGACCGCGCAGCGCACCGGTGCCCATCACATAACCCGTCCAGGCCATGTTGGTGCAGATCGTGCCGAAGAAGCCGGAATATTTCTTCGCATGCCGCAGGCGCTCGATCGAATCGCGCTGCACCTGCCCCATCGTGCCAGCATAGAAATAGGGCCAGACGGCTTCCGAACCGTGCTTCGCCTCGGCCCTGACGAAAGCATCGGCGATCTCGTCGAGTGCGGCCTCCCAGGAAAGCTCCTGCCAGTCCCCCTCGCCTTTCCGGCCCTTGCGGCGCATAGGCACCAAAAGCCGGCCGGGATGGTAGATACGCTCGGAATAACGGGCGACCTTCGCGCAGATGACGCCGGCGGTATAGGTATTGTCGGCCGAGCCGCGCACGCGGCCGATCCTGCCGTCGGCCGTCAGATCGATATCCAGCGCGCAGGCCGAGGGACAGTCGTGCGGACAGACCGTATGTCCTACGGAATTGTGGCCGACCTTTTTCGGCTCCGGGGCGGTTTTGGCGGGGATCGGGGTCGCAACGTTCATGGCTTTTCTATATTGCATGCCAAGCCACGCAAGAAGCGCGATTTGCGGTGCATCAATTTTATTTACGCGAAACCCCTTGTTCGTATCGGACCCGGCCACGATGAACTACCGGCACATCTATCACGCGGGCAATTTCGCCGATGTCCTGAAGCATGCCGTGCTGGCGCGGCTCGTCCGCTACGCCCAGAAGAAGGACAAGGCCTTTCGCGTGCTCGACACCCATGCCGGCATCGGCCAGTACGACCTCTCTTCGGAGGAGGCCCAGAAAACCGGGGAATGGCGGGACGGCATCGGCCGCCTGATGGAGGCGGAGCTTCCTGCCGACGTTTCCGAACTGCTGGAACCCTATCTCTCCGCCGTCCGCGCATTGAACCCGGATGGCGCGTTGAGGCTCTATCCCGGCTCGCCGAAACTGGCCCGTATGCTGTTCCGCCCGCAGGACCGGCTCTCGGCCCTGGAACTGCATCCGGACGACTACGCGCGCCTGCACCGCCTGTTCGAAGGCGACTTCCAGGTGCGCGCCACCGAACTCGACGGCTGGCTTGCGCTCGGCGCGCATCTGCCGCCGAAGGAAAAGCGCGGCATCGTCCTGGTCGATCCTCCCTTCGAGGAGGACGGCGAATACCAGCGGCTCGTGAACGGCCTTGCCAACGCGTACCGGCGCTTTCCCGGCGGCACTTACTGCCTCTGGTATCCGATCAAGAAGGGCGCGCCGATCAAGGCCTTCCATGAGGAACTGCAGGCGCTGGAAATCCCCAAGATGCTCTGCGCCGAACTCATCGTGCGCAGCGACCGCGAGACGACCGGGCTCACCGGGTCCGGCCTCGTCATCGTCAATCCGCCCTTCACGCTGAAGGACGAGCTGCACGTCTTGCTGCCGGTCCTCAGGTCCGTGCTTGCGCAGGACCGTTTCGCCTCACAGCGCGCATTCTGGCTGCGAGGCGAATAACCGGATCAGCGGGTTTCCCGCTTGCCGCGCTCGATATCCGGCGGATGCTCGATCCGGAACCGGGACCGCTCGAAAACGAGGATCACCACCAGCGCCATGACGAAGGGGATGAGCAGGTAGAACAGGCGGAAGACCAGCAGGGCGGCGATCACATCGGCCGGGTTCATGTCCGGCAGTCCCATGACGAAAACGAGTTCGAGCACGCCGAGCCCTCCCGGCGCATGGGAAATGAGCGCCGCCGAAAAGGAGATGAGGAAAATGCCGAGCACGACCAGGAAGCCCGGATTTCCAGCCTCCGGCAGCGCGAAATAGATGATCCCGGCCGCTCCGATCAATTCGACCGGGGCGATGACGAGCTGCGGCAGCACGACCCGCGGCGCCGGATAGAATATGTTCAGGGAGCCGATCCGGAGCGGGCGCAGCCTCAGGAAGCTCGCCGCCACATAGAGAGCGACGAGGCCGAGGATCACATATCCCGTCGCCGCCGAGGCCTCCATGGGAAGGAGTTCGCCGAAACGATCGACGACATCGGGCTCGATGATCAGCACGATGCCGGCAAGCAGCAACGTCCCCAATATGAACGTGAAGGAGCAGACGGCGATCAGCACGCCGATCTCGGCCGGCGTCAGGCCCTTGGAGGAATAGGCGCGATATCGGACGACGGCACCCGACACGACCGAAGCACCCACATTATGCGACAGCGCATAGGTGGTGAACGAGCAGATGGCGATGAACCACCAGTCGACCTTGCGGCCAAGATGCATCAGCGCAATCCGGTCGTAGCCGGCAAGCGCGGCATAGGCGAGAAGCGTGGAAAGGCCGGCCAGCATCCAGTGCACCGGGGAGATCGCCTCCAGGCTGTGCCGCAAATCCTCCAGAGACAGCCCACGCAATTCCTTGTAGAGAAGCCATGCCGAAAGCGCTATCGTCAGCCCGCCGATCGTCGGCCACAGGTATTTCTTCAATGTCATCCAGTCACGTCGCTCTTCGCTCCTCGTCCCAATCCGGCAGGCAACCGCTCCCAAAATACCAGTCTATGCGTTGAGGCACCGGTTGCTCAACATTTACGACAGAAACGTGATCCAAAGCCTGAGATTTGTGACAATGAATTTCCGATCTGCCTGCACCAGCTTTTCGGCGGCGACGCTCGCGTTAGCCGCATTCCTGCCGACGACCGCGCCGGCCCTTTCACAGGATCGCACCCGTCAGGACCGCCCGGGACAGTTCGATTTCTACGTCCTGTCCCTCTCGTGGTCCCCAACCTTCTGCGCTTCCCAGAAGGGAGATGGCAACGACCAGCAATGCGGCGCGACGAGGGATTTCCGTTTCATCGTCCATGGACTGTGGCCGCAATATGAAAAGGGCTATCCGGATTTCTGCCGGACCGACGAGCCGGATCGGGTCCCGCGTTCTGTCGGCCAGTCGCTCTTCGACATCATGCCGTCGATGGGGCTGATCGGCCATCAATGGCGCAAGCATGGAAGCTGCACGGGCCTCGGCCAGCGGGAGTATTTCGCCAAGGTCCGCGAGGCTTTCGGACGCGTCCGCCTGCCGACCGATCTTTCACGCGGCGAGACCTCGGTCACGCTTTCGGCC
Organism: Neorhizobium puerariae; assembly: GCF_042429745.1. NCBI lineage: Bacteria > Pseudomonadati > Pseudomonadota > Alphaproteobacteria > Hyphomicrobiales > Rhizobiaceae > Neorhizobium > Neorhizobium puerariae. Next base: position 114,880 of record NZ_JBHMAA010000024.1, read on the forward strand.
GATGAGATCGAACAGAAATTTATCGCCGCCAATCCCGGCATGAGTCGCCGCGGCATTTCCGCGAGCTGCGAGGGGCGCCGCCTCGAGGAGATACGTGTCTGCCTCACCAAGGACCTGCAGTTCCGGGATTGCGCCGAAGTGGATGCCGACGGGTGCCGCGCCAGCAGCATAACGCTTCCGCCGGCCCGTTGAATTTTCATCACGAGGAAAGACCATGAAACTGCTTTATTCGCCGACCTCGCCCTACTCCGCCAAGGTTCGCATGGCGGCCCGCCATCTGGGCATCGGGATCGCCGAGGAAAAGACCGATACCGGCGCCAATCCGCCGGAACTCATCGACAGCAATCCGCTCGGCAAGATTCCGGTCCTGATTCGCAAGGACGAGCCGCCGATCTACGACAGCGTCGCCATCATGCATCACCTCAACCGGCTGTCCGGCGGGAAGCTCTATCCCAAGAAGGACGCGAAGCGCACCGAGGCGGAAGTGCTGGAGGCGCTTTGCGACGGCATCACGGACTGCCTGCTCGCGATCGTCTACGAACGCCGCTTCCGGCCGGAGGAGAAGATCCACCAGCCGTGGATCGACAAGCAATGGGAAAAGGTCGTCCGCGGGCTCGATCACCTCGAAAAGAACCTGCCGAAAACCGGCAAGAAGCTGCATGGCGGCCATTTCGCGCTCGCCGCGCTGATCGGCTATCTCGACCTGCGCTTCAACGGCCAATGGGCGGAAGGCCGCCCGGAACTCGCATCCTGGCCCGACGCCTTCGCGAAGCGCTTCGCGGAATACGCTTCGATGAGATCCGCCACCTGAAAAACAAAAAGCCCGGACCGAAGTCCGGGCTTCCCCAGCCTTGCAAAAGCTTCAGAGCTTAGAACTTGACGCCGATACCGACCTTGACGCTGTGGTCGTCGAAGCCCTTCGAAACCGAACCGGAATCGAGCTGGTAACGATCCGCGGCGAAGTCCGTGTAACGGTATTCGATACGGGCGGTGATGTTGTTGGTGACGAAAGCTTCGGCACCGGCACCGACAGTGTAGCCAACCTGGGTCTTGTCGTCGGACGAGGTCGCGTCCTTCAGTTCGTTGTTCTGGAAGGCGACACCGGCCGTACCATAGATCAGGAACGGGTTGAGGTCGTAACCGACGCGGCCGCGGACCGAGCCGTTCCAGCCGGCTTCACCCTTGTAGCCGCCGTGCGTCGAGCCGTCCTGGCCGTTGTAGCCGACGTCAGCTTCGATACCGTAGACGACCGGACCGGTCTGGAAGTTGTAGCCGGTGAAGACACCGCCACCGAAACCATTGGCATTATAGTCGTCGCCACCGAAACGGCCCCAGTCATATTCGCCGTAACCACCGAGGTAGAAACCCTGCCAGGTTGCAGCCGGAGCCGGTTCTTCAACCGCTGCCGGAGCCTGCGGAATCTGATCAACGGCATCAGCGGCATTGGCCGCGGAGATGGCGATGAAGCTGGCTGCCGAGGCCATGAGGGTTGCGATAAGAGTACGCATACATTTTCTCCTTCTACTGCTGTGCCGGGATTTCGTCGCAAAAACACAAACGGCGACGACTTTGTTCCCTGCCCGCTGAAGGCGAATGTGGATGCCAATTGAGGAATTGAAAGAGCCGAAATGTGAATTGATTGTGGCAAACGGAAGGCCAAAATTTGATGTTGCTGTATCGCAACATGTATTTCATTAACCTTAATTGTTCCTTTATTTAACTATAAATGCCTTTACCTTCGTAAAATACTTCTTAAACTACAAGTCAAACCGCGTCAACACGTCTTGCCGCTCACCTTCGCCTCGCCGCTGCATTCTTATTTCGACTTGTTTCTCCAGAAGAGACCGGCGGCCGCTGCGAATAACCGAAGAATTAAACACCGGAAATAAATGGCGGCGAAGGCTACGCGAGACAAAGACGCGACCGGACGGACGGCTTGACAGATTTTTGCCTCAATAAATCCCTCCGAAACACGGCATTTCGGATGCATCGCATGCGGGTGCGGCTTTCGCCCGCCGCGCTTTCAAAACCGGGCCCCGGTCATTATCTCTATCTTCGCCGCGACGGCTTATCCGGAACCCGGACCCAACCCCGCAATTTTTGACAAGCTGCCGAGGACAGGCCCATGGTTCGAATCGGCAATGGCCAGATCGATTGGTCCTGGAGAGCCGAATTCGCAGCCCGGCATCTGGCGGAGACTTTGGAATGAATGGAACGAAACTGCCCGACGGCGGCGTTCTCTACGACGAAACGGAAGACGACGATGACGACGCGCTGGTGAATGAGCCGGCCGAAGGCCCTGCCGCGTCGATCGACTGGAACGAGGGCTGGAAGAACGAGAGCGGCCTGAAGGGCGCCGAACTCATCGGCGAATTCGTCAAGCACCTGCCGAACGGACCCGGCGTCTACCGCATGTTCAGCGAGACGGGCGACGTGCTCTATGTCGGCAAGGCGCGCAGCCTCAAGAAACGGGTCGGCAACTATGCGCAGGGCCGTGTTCATTCCAACCGCATCGCCCGCATGGTGCGCGAAACCACGCATATGGAATTCGTCACGACGCGGACGGAAACCGAAGCGCTGCTGCTGGAAGCCAATCTCATCAAGCGCCTGCGCCCGCGCTTCAACGTGCTGCTGCGAGACGACAAGTCGTTTCCCTATATCCTGATCACCGGCGACCATCGCGCGCCGGCCATCTTCAAGCATCGCGGCGCCCGCGCCCGCAAGGGCGACTATTTCGGCCCGTTCGCATCCGCAGCCGCCGTCGGCCGCACGATCAATTCGCTGCAGCGCGCCTTTCTGCTGCGCACCTGTACCGACAGCGTCTTCGAGACGCGCACCCGCCCCTGTCTTCTTTTCCAGATCAAGCGCTGTTCCGGCCCCTGCACGCACGAGATCAGCGACGAAGACTATGCCGGCCTCGTGCGCGAGGCGAAGGATTTTCTCTCCGGCAAGAGCCAGAACGTGAAGGCGGCGATCGCCGCGCAGATGACGGAGGCCTCCGAAGACCTCGATTTCGAGCGCGCGGCAGTCTATCGCGACCGTCTCGCCGCACTTTCCCATGTCCAGAGCCACCAGGGCATCAACCCGGCCGGCGTCGAGGAGGCGGATGTCTTCGCCATCCATCACGAAGGCGGGCTTTCCTGCATCCAGGTGTTTTTCTTCAGGACCGGCCAGAACTGGGGCAACCGGGCCTATTTCCCCAAGGCGGACCCGCAGCTTTCCGGCGCGGAGGTGCTCAACGCCTTCCTCGCCCAGTTCTACGACGACAAGCCGGTGCCGAAGCAGATCCTGCTTTCGGAATCCGTCGAGGAACAGGAACTGCTGGCGCAGGCGCTTTCCGAGAAAGCCGGCCACAAGGTGGCGATCTCCGTGCCGCAGCGCGGCGAAAAGAAGGACCTCGCCGACCATGTGCTGGCCAACGCCCGCGAAGCCCATGGCCGCAAGCTTGCGGAAACCTCGTCGCAGGCGCGCCTGCTGCAGGGGTTTGCCGAAACGTTCATCCTCCCCTACGTGCCGCGCCGCATCGAGATCTACGACAACTCGCATATCATGGGCACCAATGCCGTCGGCGGCATGGTCGTGGCCGGGCCGGAAGGTTTCGTGAAGAGCCAGTACCGCAAGTTCAACATCAAATCGACCGACATCACGCCCGGCGACGATTTCGGCATGATGCGCGAGGTGATGACCCGCCGCTTCTCGCGCCTCCTCAAGGAGGAAGGCCTGCCCGACCGTGGCGCCGCCGCGACGGCGGCCGGCGAAGAGGCCGCGGATGCCGCCTTCCCCGCCTGGCCGGACGTCATCCTGATCGACGGCGGCCAGGGCCAGATGACCGCCGTGCGCGCCATCCTCGACGAGCTTGGCATCCGCGACGTCGTCACCGCGATCGGCGTTGCCAAGGGTGTCGACCGGGACGCCGGCCGCGAACGTTTCTTCGCCGACGGCAAAAGCGACTTCTCCCTCCCCCCGCGCGATCCGGTGCTCTATTTCATCCAGCGCATGCGCGACGAGGCGCACCGCTTCGCGATCGGCTCGCACCGGGCGCGGCGCAAGAAGGAGATGGTCAAGAACCCGCTCGACGAGATCGCCGGCATCGGCCCCGGCCGCAAACGCAAGCTCCTGCAGCATTTCGGCACCGCCAAGGCCGTCTCCCGCGCCGGGCTGACCGACCTTATGGCGGTGGAGGGCATTTCCGAGGCCGTCGCGAAACAGATCTACAATCACTTTCACGAGAGCCGGGCCGGATGAACGGGGCTGCCGCATTTCGCTGCAAAAAAGCCGCGGCGACATGTTGACGCTTGGCCGGCAAAGTCTCAACTAGGGGCAAACATCCGAATAGGTCGTCCATGGCTTCCCGCGCATACAACATTCCGAACCTTCTGACCTACGGGCGCATTCTGGCCGTGCCGCTGATCGTCGTCTGCTTCTTCATCGAGGGGCGGCTGGAAAGTTCCGATTTCGCGCGCTGGACGGGGCTTACCCTTTTCGTCGTCGCCTCGATCACCGATTATCTCGACGGCTACCTCGCCCGCATCTGGAACCAGACGTCGAATATCGGCCGCATGCTGGACCCGATCGCCGACAAGCTGCTGGTCGCCTCGGTGCTGCTCCTGATGGCCGCCGACGGTACGATCGCCGGCTGGTCGCTCTGGGCGGCGATCACCATTCTCTGCCGCGAAATCCTCGTCTCGGGCCTGCGCGAATATCTCGCGGCGCTGAAAGTGTCGGTGCCCGTCACGCGCATCGCCAAATGGAAGACGACGATCCAGATGGTGGCGATCGCCTTCCTGCTTGCCGGCCCCGCAGGCGACAAGGTCGTGCCCTATATCACGGAGCTTGGCATCGCCCTGCTCTGGATCGCGGCGATCCTGACCTTCTATACGGGCTACGACTACTTCAAGGCGGGCCTGAAACATCTGGTGGACGAGGAATGAGCACGAAACTCGTCTATTTCGCCTGGGTGCGCGAACGGATCGGCAAGCCGGAAGAAGAGATCGACCTTCCGGCAGGCGTCGTGACCGTCCGCGATTTGCTGAATCACCTGAAGAGCCTGGGCGAGGAATACGAGACCGCGCTTCAATATCCCGAAGTTATCCGCGTCGCCATCGACCAGGAGCATGTGGAGCATGACGAGCCGATCGCCGGCGCGCGGGAGATCGGGATATTTCCTCCCATGACAGGTGGGTGAGAAACGGTCCGGCGAAGCCGGGGAAATCGATCCAGTGAATCGATTCAGTGACGAACGCCCGGAGCCAAAGCGACGGGCGGGGAGCCGGTGAAGCAAACTCGGCCGGCGGCAACGGAGACGGTCAATGTCGAAAATCCCCCCCACCATCCGCGTCCAGCCCCACGATTTCGACCTGCAAACCGAGATCGACGCCCTGACCGCCGGCCGCAAGGATATCGGCGCAATCGTAACCTTCTCCGGTCTCTGCCGCGACGAGCTAGGCGCGCTTTCCGCCCTCGAACTCGAACATTATCCCGGCATGGCCGAAGCGGAGATGCGCCGCATCGCGGATATCGCCATCGAACGCTTCTCGCTCATCGGCCTCACCGCCGTGCATCGCCACGGAAAGATCCTGCCGGGGGAAAATATCGTGCTCGTGATCGCCGCCGCATCTCACCGGCAGGCGGCGTTCGACGGCGCCAGCTTCATGATGGATTTCCTGAAAACATCCGCCCCCTTCTGGAAAAAGGAACATGCGGCCGACGGCACGGCAGGCGGCTGGATCGCCGCCAAGGATGCCGACGACAGGGCGCGCGACAAGTGGCGCTGATTTCGCTCCTCCTCCAGGGCAGTCACCATAGGCGGACCAGGCCCGGGAGGGAGCCGAATATCTCGTCGGCGGAGATGAGAGGGATAGAGGAATGCAAGGCGGTGGCAGCCAAAATCCGGTCGAACGGATCGCGATGCTCCCAGGACATCGTTGCCGCCTGCAAGCAAATCTCCGGTGCGAGCGTCGCTATCCTTCCGCCCTGTTCTTCAAGCAGGGCGGGAAGGCCGTCGACATAAGGGGCCATCTGCGGCCACTTGCCGATACGAACCTTCCGGCCGATCTCGAAAAAACTGATCGGGCTGACGAACACGCCGTCCGCTTCAAGAATGGCGAGCGTCGCCTTCTCCGACAGACGCAAGTCTCCCGTCAAAGACCATGCCCAGACATGGGTGTCGAGCAATACCGCGCTCAAACCTTGCCTTCCCAGAGATCCAGTTCATCCTTATCCATGGGTTCGAAGAAATCGGGGGCATTGCTGTCAATCCTGCCCTTCAGCAGTCCGATCCTGAAGCGCGTCTGCGCAATCGGTACGATCCTCGCAACCGGTGTCTTCCCTTTCGCGATGACGATCTCCTCGCCAGCCTTCGCCAGTTCGATCAGCTTCGACAGATTGGTCTTGGCGGCGTGGATCGTGACCTGCACCGGAATACTCCTTAGCTAACTTGGCTAAATTAACCATTATGGTCTTGAAATCCAGACCGTTGTCCCGCAGGGCTGCAAATCAACCATGGAACGGCAAGCGGACTACGGAATGGCCCTTTCGCGCCGGCTCATCACCAGCACCGCCACCAGAGCGGAAACGATCAGGAGGTCCCGCCAGACGATCGGGCCGTAGCCGCTCCACAATGTTTCGGCAAGGCCGATGACGGCCGCGCCCGCGGCCGAACGCAGGGGGGTCGAATGACCGCCGGCGGCGGCGATCAGCACCACCTTCAGGCCGAACAGCAGACCGGCGCCGAAATCCATCGTGCCGTAGTGCGATGTGGCGAGCACCCCCGAGACGGTGGCGAAGAGCGCCGCCGCGGCATAGGAGGCCACGAAGACGCCGGAGGAATTGGTGCCGGAAAGCTCAGCGGCAAAGGGATCGTCGGCCACCGCCTTCCACATGCGGCCCCAACCGGTGCGGGCGAGCACGAGGTAGGCCGCGCCGACCATCGCCAGCATCAAAACCGAGTTGATGAGCTGGATCAGCGTCAGGGTGACCGGAAAACCATCCTCGCGCCAGAAGACAACGGCCCCGTTGAGGAAAGGCGGCAGCCAGAGTTCGCGCGTATCCGAGGCGAGCCTGGCCCCTTCCATCAGCACCATCAGCACGCCGAGCGAGGCGACGATCATCGCATTCGGCGAGACCCTGGCAAGCGGCCGCATGACGAATTGCCCCACAGTCACCCCTGCCCCGACGCCGCCGGCAACGGCCGCCGCCGCCCCAAGCGCGAGCGCCGCCGGCAGGACGAGCCGGAACTGGTTCCAGCCCGCATGGGCAAACAGCAGATAGAGGTGACCGGAAAAAGCGAAGATCGCGCCATAGGTGATGTCGGCCCGCCTGGTCACGGCGAAGGCGATCGCATAGCCGAAGGCGAGCGTCGCATAAAGCGTCGCCAGCGGAAATGCGTTCGCCAGTTGCTGCAACAGATAGGCCATGGGCGCTCCGTTCACGATAACGAATATAACTGGTCAATGCCATTTTACCAGTTATAATATCGAAATGACCTTTTCCTGGACCCCGCATCGTTTCGCCGGCGGCGCGCTGGCGCTGGATGTCGCCAACAGCGTCATCCTCCGTTTCGATCCCGCGCGCAGCATCGATCGTTTCGCCCTGCCCGAACAGATGGACGCCTTTCCCGCAGCGGCGGAGAAGTTCTCCGCCGAGCGGGCGCTGTTCGGTGCGCTTGCGCCGGTCCGCCCCCGCAACCGCCTGCCCTTCCTGGCCCTGCGGGAGGCGACCGACCGCTATTTTCGCGCCCGTGTGCTCGGAGAGAGCGGGCACGATCTGCTGGCCGACTTTCTCGAAGCGGCGGCGGATGTTCTGCGCCGGGCCGACAACCGTTCGCTGGAGGCCGCAACCGCGCATTCCGCCCTTCGGCTACTCGCGGACGAGGAGACCGCGCGGCTGAAAATCTGCGGCAATTGCGGCTGGCTGTTCGTCGACCGCAGCAGGAACCGCAGCCGCACCTGGTGCGACATGTCCGTCTGCGGCAACCGGGTGAAGGCCAATCGCCATTATCACCGGAGGAAGAAGGAGGCGGTCTCGTGAAACATCGGTTCGTCGTCTGCAGCCTTGCCGCGCTGCTGCTCGCCGCCTGCCAGCGTGAGGCGGACGAGCCTCTTGCCGAGCTTTCCGGCCGGGTGTTCATCTTCAACTACCGGGTTGCGGCGGCAAACTATGTGGTCACGCTACGCAAGACCGCCCCCTTTCCCGAAGGCAGCTACGCGGAAGCGGAATTCGAGAACCCTCAAGGCGGCGCGCCGCTCACCGCACGCCAGACCCTTTTTCCGGCCATGGAAAAGATCGTCCTCGAAAGTCCCGATCTCAAGTGCGTGAAGAAGGACAAGCCCTATTCGGTGAAGATCCGGCTCGTCGGCGACGATGACAAGCCGTTGCAGACAATCGAGACGAGCGTCACGTCGAACATGGACCAGACGGAAATGATGCCGTCGAAACCGCTCGTGGTCGGGCCGGTCTATACGCCGAACCCGGAGGTCTTCCACGCCGACGGCAGCGTGGATTACGCCAAGCAGGGAAACTGCCCGGCATGAGACATCGGGGCGACCGTTCCGATATCGGTCGCTAATACGGTATCGGCATCCGCGGCGGGCATTCATCCTCCGAGAGAGGGGCAAGGTCCGCCGTATCGCCACGCCCCGAACCGGAGGAAAGCAGAGGGTTCGCCAAACAAAAAAAGCCGGGTTTGAAGCCCGGCTTTCCTGTTCGAGATACCTGCAATCAGCCGACGATTTCGGTTTCGGCGAACCAGTAGGCGATTTCCTGCACGGCGGTTTCCGGCGCATCGGAGCCGTGAACGGAGTTTTCGCCGATCGACAGGGCGAAGGACTTGCGGATGGTGCCCTCGGCAGCGTTTGCCGGGTTGGTGGCGCCCATGATCTCGCGGTTCTTCAGGATGGCGTTCTCGCCTTCCAGAACCTGCACGATCGTCGGACCGGAGGTCATGCCTTCGACGAGTTCACCGAAGAACGGACGGTCCTTGTGAACGGCATAGAAGCCTTCGGCTTCGCGCTTGCTCATCCAGACGCGCTTGGAAGCGATGACCCGCAGACCGTTGTCTTCGAACACCTTGGTGATGGCGCCCGTCAGGTTGCGCTTGGTGGCATCCGGCTTGATCATCGAAAACGTGCGTTCAATCGCCATTGTTCTATCCTTTATCTCCAAGGGAAAGTGGGCGGTCTTTACCCGCCCCTTTCACTGGAAACAAGGGGGTTCGGGCAATTTCACGCGGCTGTCACACGTCTCCCGACGCCATCGTGGAGGTCGAGGCAGCGCTCGAACCAGACAGCGACCGGATCATCGTCCCCGAATACCCTGGCCCCGGCGGTGATCCGCATCCACTGCAGCGCGCCGAACAGGATGTAGTCGGCGAAGAGCGGGCCGTCGCCGCCGATGAACTCCTGATATTTCAGGATATGGCGGATCGGCTCCAGCCTCGCGGCAAAGGCCCCGACCTCCGCCTGACGGCTCGCATCCACCTCTTCGAGCGTGCGGCCGAGGCGCGCTTCGCGGCTCTCGCGGAAATAGATCCGGTCCTTTTCCTCCAGCATGTCGTGGATGCTCTTCACGGCGATCCTGGTGATCGCCGGATGGATGAGGGTCTGCGAAAAACCCTCGACGAACCGGGAAAGCGCCTTGCCGCCCTCGCCGCCGAACAGCGTCGGCCGGTCGGGATAGGCTTCCTCCAGATAGAGCGCGATGTCGAAGCTGTCGCGGATCAGTTCGTTACCGTCCCTCAGGATCGGCACGGTTTTGGAAAAGCCGTTCTCCAGTTGCGGAATCCCGGTGAAGGGCGTCGGCTTTTCGATGAAGTCCAGGCCCTTGTGGCGAAGGGCAAGGACGATCTTCCAGCAATGGGGAGAGAATGGCCGGCTGTCGTCGGCGCCGCAGAGAGAATAGAGGATGCGGGTCATGGTGGCTCCTGATCACAGGTGTTCAGGTTTAGATAGTGGGGACAAATCCGCCCTCAAATCCAATCAGGAAATTTCATGGATGTCATTCGTTTCGGACGCCTCCACCCTCTCTTAACCGTGACCGCACGTCACCCGGCCCCTTTTAGCAAATGTTAAGCGTGCGAGCGCATCGGTTGTCGCGATATCGGACAAATCCTATCAGGCCGAGGTGCGAGATATGGCGGGCGAAAGCGGCAAGGCGGCAAGGGAGCGGACCCTTCAGGTGGTGGGCCAGCACATGGCGAAGCTGGAGGTCAGCGGCCTGCCCCGCAACTACGAGCTCTTTCACGAAGCGCTTTCCGGCGCCGATGCGGCGCTTTCCCGCGAAGTGCTGGCATTGCCCGCCGCGCCCTCCCAGGCCGCGCTGGACGAGATCGGGCTCAGGCACCAGCTGGCGGGCTTCGTCGCGCTCGCGACCCCGAAGTCACGCGATCACGAGATCAAGCTCCTGCTGGAACTCAGGGACAAGATGGCAAGCGGCATCACGCAAAAGCGGGGCTTCACGCGTGTTCTCGAAACCGTCGCCCGAAGCCTTCGCGAAGACAGCAATGCAAGCCCCCGGGATATTCTTGCCGAAATCGAATATCTGAGCGTCTCGCTCTCGGATGCGGTCGTTGCCGAGACCGAGCTGGAAGCCGCGTTGAAGACAGGCGTCGATCGCCTTGTCAACGCAGACAAAAGAACCGCCGCGGCCCGCGCCATCACCCTGAGGGACCGGTTGACCTTGCTGCCGAACCATGCCGCCTTCTCCGAGCGCCTCGACGCCCTCTACAGCTCTCCGGAGGAGGACCACGGCACGGCGCTCTTCCTCGTCGCCATCGCCGACCTGCCGGATCTCGGCTGCACCTATGGCGAGGTAGCCGTCAACCGGATCGTGAAGAAGGCCGCGGCCATCTTCCGCAAGGCGATCAAGAAAAACGATTTCGTCGCGCGGATCGGCAGCGGCGATTTCGCCTTCCTGCTCGCGGATGTCGGCAGCGGCAGCGTGCATGCGATCGCCGAACGGCTGGTCAACGCCATTGCCGACAACCTCGTCTTCGCAACATCCGAGCGCACGTCCGCCACGCTCGGACTTTCGATCGGCGTGGCGCTGACGCGCGACGCATTCTCGCCGCAGCAATTGCGCCTGCAGGCGGAGGCCGCGCTGGAAACGGCAAAGGCAAACGGCCGGCCAGCCGTTTTCATACCCCGGTAGCGCAAACCGGTTGTTTCCCATGACCGCACAGGGTCGCCTTCGAGCCCGGCGGCAAGACCTCGATTTCCGCCACATATCCGGCGCCCCCTCTTCGGGCATCCTGCCGAGGCGCTCCTTCACGCCGGATGAAAGGAATGCCAGCGCCGAGGCGCCGGCATTCACCCATCGACGAAACCGCATCAGTCCCTGACAAACTGGTTCTGCGTCGTGAACCGGACAGTGACGTCCGTCACGCCGCTGAAGGTCACCTCGAAGGCGGCGGTGGTCGTGGCCGTATCGATCACCTGCCCCTCAACGAAGGAGCCGGCGAGAATGTAGTATCTCGGCTTGGGCGTGAACTGATACGTGAGGTTCGGTTCAAGCTGGACCGCAACCGTCGGCTTGCCGGCCATGGCGATGCCGACATTCAGGTAGGTGTTCTTGCTGCCCTGCAAGCGCAAGTCAGGTATGGTCCCGTCGGACTGCGCGATGATGAGACCCTTCGTGCTATCGGACGGCCCCTCGGGGAAGCCGGGGGCGCCATAGGGAAACGGACCCTGATAGGTCACCGGTACGGCATTCTGGGACTGGATCATCACATTTGCGCTGCTCGCCGTCTGAAAGGACCGCGGCGAGCCCGTGCCGCCGAACTGCTGGACGTAGCCGACCGTCACGGAATAGTCGATCGTCCATTGGAAAAGCGACATCGCCGGGTTGTCCGGCGATCCTCCGGCCGATCCCCCGACCATCCAGGCCAGCGAAAGCGGGTCGACGGATGGCCCGATGACCTGCGGGATCGTCTGGTACAGGGCGAATTGCTGCCATTTCTGGTTCTCGTTGAAAACCTTGAGGGTATATGGCTGCCCCGCCCCGGCCTCGGGCGTCTGAAAGGCCTTGATGGCGTTCTGACCAATCAAAATCGTCATTGTCTCACTCCTCAGTTGTAGAGGCTGACGCCGCACCATACGGCGCCATGCTTCTTCCGCAGGCTTCAAAGCCTACACGGAAGGCGGCACCCCTTTGCCGCGAACACAACTTAAGATAATTAAATCACCGAATATGTCACCCAGGAGACAACCCTGATTTGCATTATTGCTCAATAATTGTGGCATCGGCATCCACATTTTCGACTTCAGGGCGGCACAACCAAGATGAGATCGACTGCCAATGAGAAGTTAAAAGATGAAATCAGAAACACGGAAATCTTTCGCAACATCGACGATCGCCAGATTGCGAGATTCCTGAGCGGTATCACGATCAGAACCTACAGGGACGGGCATATGCTTTTCTTTGCCGGCGACATATGCACGAGCCTGTATGTCATCCTTTCCGGCACCGTCTGCCTGAACTTCATCTCCGAAGAAGGCAACGAAGTCATATTCTCCGAACTTCAGCCCGGCGATGTGTTCGGAGAGATCGAGCTCACGCTCAACTACCGGCACTCGTCGACCGCGACGATCTTCCGCACCACGCGGCTGCTTGAAATCGACAGGAAGATCTTCGGCGAGATCTCACAGCTTCCGGAGATATCGTCCTTCCTGCTCAAGAGCTTCGCCCGCAAGCTGCACAACACGATGATGTTTGCCGAGGGCATGGCGCTCTATCCGCTGGAGACGCGGCTCGCGCGGCTTCTCATCAACATGGGAAGCGTTCACGGGCGGAACATCGGCGACGGCATCCTCATCGAAAAACCCATTTCCCAGAGCCGCATGGGCCAGCTCATCAATGCCAGCAGATCGCGCATCAATGCCCAGTTGCAGGCGTGGAAGACCGAGCGGCTGATCGGCATGCGGCACAACCGCATCGTCATCATCGACAAGCGATCGCTGCAGATCATTTCCCGCCATTCCGACCCGAAAGCCTAGGCCTCGCGCGTTCACCGGGAAAAGGAGGCGCGACCAGGAACCGCCGCGCTTCCCTTCCATGCGTCTACGGGCAACCGTTCTTCACGGTTTCGACAAGCTCGGCCGTGGCCTGGGTGAAGCTCGGACCATAGACCCCGTCCGGCGAGCCGGCGGAAACCACGCTGACGGCCTTGTGGATCGCATTCTCCGAAACGAACCACGCCCCTCCGCTCGCGCCGCCGCCATACATGGGATGCGGACGCGCATCGTAGGCGGTTCCCGCCTGTGCCATGATGCGCGCCGTTTCCCGATACATGTATTCTCCACCCTCCAGCCTGACGGGATAGCCCGCAACCGTCACATCTTCGCCGACCTGAGCGGCATCGATCCCGAGTTCATATTTTCCGACCGCCGACGCAGCCGTTGTCCGCATGACGGAGTAATCGTATTGCGACTTCGCCAGGCTCGGAGGGTCGTCGGAAATCTCCGTCCAGCGCAGCAGAACGGCTGCCCGGTCTATGGCAAAGAGCGTTCCGCCGCCGTTCGCGTATCCCTGCTGGAAGGTGACGTTGACGGCCTGGCTTCCGCTTTTCCAGAGGCTGTGGGCCGCGCCTATGATGATGTTGTTCTCCTTCACGAACTGGGCGCTTGCCTTATAGTCATCCCCTCCACGCGTATAGAGAAGCTTCCCCCCGAACTTGTAGGGCGCCTCGTCGATCGGTGCGCGTTCGGTTTCATCGAGCCTCTTCAGGTCTTGTGGCAGAGGACCACGATCCGGCTCGACCGTTTCCCCCTCCGGTATCGCATTGGCGATCCGTTCCGGCGTCCAGTATCGATTGAGGGCGTTCACGGATGCCGCACCGCCGGGGTCCCAGCATGTAAACTCCACCGCTTCGGCCCCGAAGGGCATCGTCAACGCAGTCAGCGAAAGAAGCGTCGAGACGGTTACGCTCCGAATGTCCATGGCTCACTCCCCTGTCCAGATTTCGCCTCCCGACGGGGAGGCCGGCAACCGGCGCCGTCCAGTAGAATCTAGCCGAATTCACAACCTCAAGATGTTTCCGCCGGAACAGGCCGCTTCTGCGCGTTCCGGTCCGTCATCCCTTGTCATCGGGCTGCGTTTGAGCCAAAACCGCCGCCATGATCACGATCACCGAACTTTCCGCCCGCGTGGCCGGCCGCCTCCTTCTCGACAATGCCAGTGTGACGCTTCCGGCGGGCACCAAGGCCGGGCTCGTGGGGCGCAACGGCGCCGGCAAATCGACCCTCTTCCGGGTCATCACCGGCGATCTCGCCGCCGAAAACGGTTCGGTGACGATCCCGAAGAACGCCCGTATAGGCCAGGTGGCACAGGAGGCGCCGGGCACGGAGGAGTCCCTGATCTCCATCGTGCTTGCCGCCGACAAGGAGCGCACCGCGCTTCTGAAAGAGGCCGAGACGGCGACCGACCCGCACCGCATAGCGGAAATCCAGATGCGGCTCGTGGATATCGACGCCCATTCGGCCGAAGCGCGCGCGGCCAGCATCCTTTCCGGCCTCGGCTTCGACCACGAGGCGCAGCACCGGCCCGCCTCCTCCTTCTCCGGCGGCTGGCGCATGCGCGTCGCGCTCGCGGCCGTGCTCTTCGCCGAGCCCGACCTGCTGCTCCTCGACGAGCCGACCAACTATCTCGACCTCGAAGGCACGATGTGGCTGGAAGATTATGTGCGGCGCTACCCGCATACGGTCATCGTCATCAGCCACGACCGCGACATGCTGAACAACGCCGTCAACGCCATCGTCCATCTCGACCAGAAGAAGCTGACCTTCTATCGCGGCGGCTACGACCAGTTCGAACGCCAGAAGGCCGAGGCGGACGAATTGCAGATGAAGGCGAAGGCGAAAAGCGACGCCGCCCGCAAGCACATCCAGAGCTATATCGACCGCTTCCGCTACAAGGCTTCCAAGGCGCGGCAGGCGCAGAGCCGCATCAAGGCGCTGGAGCGGATGGGCACGGTCGCGGCCGTCGTGGAAGATCACGTCCAGCCGATCGCGTTTCCTGAGCCGGAAAAACAACCCGCTTCGCCGATCGTGGCGATCAGCAAGGGCGCTGTCGGCTATACGCCCGGCAAGCCGATCCTGAAGAATATCAGCCTCAGGATCGACAATGACGACCGCATCGCCCTGCTCGGCTCGAACGGCAACGGCAAATCCACCTTCGCCAAGCTCATTTCCGGCCGCCTCGATGCCGAGAGCGGCGAGATGAAGCTCGCACCGGGCCTGAAGATCGGCTTCTTCGCCCAGCATCAGCTCGACGACCTGATCCCCAACGAGACGCCGGTCGATCATGTCCGCCGGCTGATGCCGCAAGCGCCGGAAGCGCAGGTGCGCGCCCGCGTCGCCCAGATGGGACTGGCGACGGAAAAGATGGCGACCGCCGCCAAGGATCTCTCCGGCGGCGAAAAGGCGCGCCTCCTCATGGGCCTTGCCGCCTTCCATGCGCCGAACCTTCTGATCCTCGACGAGCCGACCAACCACCTCGACATCGACAGCCGCCGGGCGCTGATCGAGGCACTGAACGACTATAACGGCGCGGTGATCCTGATTTCGCACGACCGGCATCTGATCGAGGCGACCGTCGACCGGCTCTGGCTGGTCAACGAGGGGACGGTGAAGACCTTCGAGGGCGACCTTGAAGAATATCGCGACCTGATCGTGTCGGCGGGCCGCAAGAAGGACGAGAAGCAGCAAGGCGCCGACGAAACGGCCTCGAAATCCGAGCAGCGCAAGGTCAACGCGGAAAAGCGCGCCTCGCTGGCGCCGCTCCGGAAAAAGATCAATGAAATCGAATCCTTGACGGCCAGGCTGGAGAAGCTGATTCAAGTCCTTGATGCGGAACTTGCAGATCCCGCCCTCTACGACAAGTCGCCCGCCAAGGCGGCGCAGAAGGCCAAGGAGCGGTCCGATGCGGCGGCGAAGCTCGCGGCGGCGGAAGAGGAATGGCTGATGCTGTCCTCCGAATACGAAGAGGCGATGGCGGGCTGACCGGCTTTTGTCCAAAACCCGCGCCGATCGTCCCGGAATGACGGTCGCGACGGTTGCCCCTCGCGGTTTTGGTACATAGGTATGGTTTCGCCGAACGGAGACAAGCCATGGACCTTTTCCTCGAAACCGACGACGATCCGAAGACGCTGGCCTTTGTCGCGGCGCTGAACAAAGCTTCCGATGACCGGTTGCAGACGCCGGAATTCGAAAAGGATCGCGACGCCCTGAAGGCGATGATCGAGCGCGAGGACCGGCTGATCGTGCCGACGCGGCGCGGTAGATGGCTATTCGATTTCCACCGTTCGAAAGACAATCCGCTCGGCATCTGGCGCCGCCTGCCGGCGGACCGGCAGCCGCTCCCGGACGCCCCCTGGGAAACGGTCTTCGATGTGGACGCCTTCTGCCGGACGGAAGGCAGGCGCTGGATTTATTCCGGAGCGATCACCTCGCCTTACGAGCCGACACACGTATTGCTGATCCTTTCCGATGGCGGTTCCGACCAGTTGCGGCTGCTGGAATTCGACGCGGAAACGAAGGCGATCGTCGAAGGCGGCTTCGACACGCCGCCGGCGCGGGCGCATGCAAGCTGGATCGGTCCGGACGAGATCGCCTATTTCGGCTCGGTCGACGAGTTTTCCGCCACCCGTTCCGGCTGGCCGCGCGTCGGCCGCCGCCTGAAGCGCGGAGAGAAACCGCAGGATGCGCCGATCCTGTTCGAAGCGGGCAAGGACGACGTCACCGGCATGGGCGGCATCATCGACCCGCTGTCCTGGGGCGGCAAACCGGGCGAGCGCCCGATCGAGATATTCACCGCTGTCCATGACATCGGCAAGGCCAGCACCTACGTGCGGGACGAGGGCGGCAATCTCCGTCGCCTCGACCTGCCGACCGAGACGGATGTCGACTATAACCACGAACATCTGCTCTGGCGCGCGAAAACCGACGAGCGTCATCCGAGCGGCAGCCTGATCCTGCAGGATTTCGCGCCGTTCGCGCCCGAGCCCCTCGGCAAGGCGCGCGTGCTGCTTTCGCCGAAGGAGGGCCAGTCGGTTTCGCAGTTCGCCCTGCTCAAGACCTGGGCCGTGTTCGTCGTCAACGACCGCATGGTGCCGAAACTCTTCCTTTTCGATCTGACGAAGCCGGCTTCGGAGCCGCAGGAACTGCCGCTGCCGGACGGCTTGCAGACCATCAGCTTCCGGTTGCTCGACGCCGATCTGACGCTGGGCGAGGAAATCCTCACGGTCATCGGCCAGGGTTTTCTGCTTCCTTCCACGACCTATCGCCTTGACCTGACGGACCATGGCGTCGGCCCCGAACTGGTCCCGACCGGAACGTCGCCCGCCTATTTCGATGCAGACGGCATGCGGTCGGCACTTCTGGAGGCGACCTCGGAGGACGGCACGAAGGTTCCCTACCACATAACCTTCCCGAAAACCTGGACCGAAGGCGAGCTGCCGGTGCTGATGTACGGTTATGGCGGCTTCGAAGTCTCGCTGTCACCGGTCTATTCCGGGGCCTACGGCCTCTGGCTCACCAAAGGCGGCGGCTTCGTGCAGGCCTATATCCGCGGCGGCGGAGAACTGGGGCCTGACTGGCACACAGCGGCCAAGGGCAAGGACCGCCACAAGGCATTCGAGGATTTCGTCGCCGTGGCGCGCGATCTCGTGAAGCGCGGCTATACAAAACCGTCGCGGATCGCCTGCAACGGCGGCAGCAATGGCGGCCTCCTGACCGCGGTGATGCTGACCCGCTACCCACGGGATTTCGGCGCCGTATGGACCTCGGTGCCAGTGATCGACATGTCGCGCTTCCACCTCTTCCCGTCGGGCAAGGCATGGATGGACGAATACGGCAACCCGGAGGTGGCCGGGGACCTTGAAAGCATGCTCACCTATTCGCCGCTGCATCAGGTGAGGCCGGCCGGCGAAGTCCGCTATCCGCCGGTCTATATCGAAAGCTCGACCAATGACGACCGCGTGCACCCGTCGCATGCCCGCCGTTTTGCCAAGCGGCTGCTCGATGCCGGACACACGCCATTCTTCCGCGAATTCGGATCGGGCGGCCATGGCGGCGCCGGCAACAGTTCCGAAATGGCCGAGCGGCAGGCCATCGGCCACAGCTTTCTGCGCCAGACGGTCATGGCGCACAAAAGCAGCATTAGCTCCAGAGATAGCTCACTGGAGTGAGGTTGCCAGTCGGCAGATTCTCGAATCAAAATCCTCCCGACATCTGCTAAAGCCGGTTTCGGTGCGGTGAGCGCCTTTGCCCGTTACAGAAGGTCGTCATGCGGTGCAGCCGAATTTCCGCGACGGCTTCCATTATGCCGGCGCGAAGGCCGCCGGCAGCGGGCTTCTCCATGTTGGCGATGATCTTACGCTCACCGACCTGGCTTGATCCTCAACGGCCCGGATAGTTCGGCCTCCTAACCAGCCATTAACCATAATCGGCGAAAGTGACCGCGTCTCAACTCCTTAATCACTTTTGATCCGAGCCATCCCCCATGTTTGTCCGCGCTCTCTGCGCCGCCGTAGCCGCCGCGTGCCTTCTTTCCTCCTGCGCCGGGCGCAGCCAGACCGAAGGCGGCTCGCTGGCCACCTCCTTCGCGCCCGCCAAGGCGCTCTCCTCCCCGAAAAAGGCCGAAGCGGATTCGCCGGTGGCGCTCACCCCGGTCGCGTGGGGGCGCATCGGCAGCCCGACGGCACTCGCCGGGCGCACCATAAACGCCTCCTCGCTTGCCGACCTGAAGCTGCGTGACAAGGAGGTCGTGCTGACCTTCGACGACGGGCCGATGCCGAAGAAGACGGAAAAGATCCTTTCCATCCTTGACGAATACAACGTCAAGGCGACCTTCCTGATGGTCGGCCAGATGGCCAAGGCCCATCCGGCGATCGCCCGGAAGGTGGTCGACGCGGGTCATTCGATCGGCAGCCACACCTATCGCCACGCCGACCTCCAGAACCTGTCCTTCGACGCCGCCGTCGCCGAGATCGAGAAGGGGCGCGACGCCGTCACCAGCGTCACGCATGAGGACGCCGGCTTCTTCCGTTTCCCCTACCTCGCCGATACCCGCCGCCTGCGCCAATGGGTGGCCAACAGCGGCATGGTCGTGCTGGACGTGCAGGTCGATTCGAAGGACTATTTCGGCGTTTCGCCGGCGGCCGTCGCGACCCGCACGATGAACACGTTGCGCGCCCACGGCAAGGGCATCATCCTGCTGCACGACATCCATGCCCGCACCGTCGCCATGCTGCCGGCGTTGCTTACCCAGCTGAAGGCGGAGGGCTACAAGGTCGTCCGGCTGCGCCACAGCAATTCGTCGATGATGATGGCCTGGCTGAACTGACACCAAAACGGCCGCAAGTCCGACGCCGGGTCAGGCCTTCTTGACCCAGCGCCCCTCCTCCGACTGCTGCCAATAGGTCAGCGCATGCCCCTCGCCCTTCAGCCTCTTCCACTGGGCGCGGGCGTTCTCGAGCTGGGAGACATCGTAGCCGTCGAACATGAAGACGATCCGCTCATAGGTTTCGACCGGCGGAGGTTCGGCGCCGTCGACGACGAAGCGGACGGTGGCCCCGTTGCGGTTTTCCGCAGCGGCGGTCAGGAGCACCGGCTGGGCATCCGCCATCGGGGCCGCATCCGTACCGTGCGGCAGGAAGCTGTCCTCGCGAAAGGTCCACAGATGCGCATCGAGGAAATCCCGGCGCGCCTCCGCATTGGTCTGCACAGCCACCCTCCAGCCGCGCTCGACGCTTTTTTCCAGAAGCGCCGGCAGGGCTTCCTCCAGCTTGGATTCAGTCAGGTGGTAGAACAGGATCTCGGTCATCGAGGTTGAGAACTCATCATTTCGCTGGAATGGCAGACAGGGGTCTCAACCCGCCTCGTAGTGCGCCCGGACGAGTTCGTCCAGCAGGCGCACGCCATAACCCGAGCCCCAGGACTGGTTGATCTCGTTGGCGGGCGAATTCATGGCCGTGCCGGCGATGTCGAGATGCGCCCAGGGCGTGTCGTCGACGAAGCGCTTCAGAAGCTGCGCGGCGGTGATCGAGCCGGCATAACGGCCGCCGGTGTTCTTCATGTCCGCGAACTTCGAATCGATGATCTTGTCGTAATCCTTGCCGAGCGGCATGCGCCACAGCCTCTCGCCCGTCACCTCGCCCACCGCCGTCAACTGGCCGGCCAGCGTGTCGTCGTTGGAAAAGAGGCCCGCATGCAGATTGCCGAGCGCCACCATGATCGCCCCCGTCAGCGTCGCGAGATTGACCATGAAGCGCGGCTTGAAGCGCTCCTTGCAGTACCAAAGGGCATCGGCGAGCACGAGGCGGCCTTCGGCATCGGTGTTGATGATCTCGATCGTCTGGCCGGACATGGTGGTGACGATGTCGCCGGGGCGCTGCGCATTGCCGTCCGGCATGTTTTCCACGAGGCCGATGATGCCGATGGCGTTGACCTTCGCCTTGCGGGCCGCGAGCGTGTGGATGAGGCCGGTGACGGCGGCCGCTCCGCCCATGTCGCCTTTCATGTCCTCCATGCCCGCGCCGGGCTTGATCGAAATGCCGCCCGTGTCGAAGACGACGCCCTTGCCGACGAAGGCAACCGGCGCCTCCTTCGCCTTGCCGCCCTTCCAATGCATGATCGCCAGCCGCGGCGGACGGACGGAACCCTGGGCCACACCGAGCAGCGCGCCCATGCCGAGCTTCTTCATTTCCTTCTCGGTCAGCACCTCGACTTCGACGCCAAGCTTTTCCAGCTCCTTCGCCCGGTCGGCGAATTCGACGGGGCCGAGCGCGTTCGGCGGCAGGTTGACGAGGTCGCGGGCCAGAATGACGCCTCCCGCGATCGCCTCCGAATCGGCGAATGCCTTCTTCGCGGCCGCATGGGCGGCGGTCACGATCGTCACCTTCACCGACTTCGGCGCCTTGCCCTCGTCGTCGCCCTTCCTCGTCTTGTAGGCATCGAAACCATAGGCGCGCAGCAGCATGCCGAGCGCAAAGCCGGCTGCTTCCGCGCCGCCGACGTCCAGTCCCGGCACATCCAGGAAAACGGCGACCTTGGGCATGGACCGGACGGCCCCGGCCGCCACGCCACCCGCCTTGATCCAGTCATAGGCCGTGAGCTTCTCCGCCTTGCCGAGCCCCAGCACGACAAGCCGGTCGGCGGGCGAACCCTGGGGCGCAATGATGTCGAGCGTGGTCGTCGTCTTGCCGGAGAATTTTCCGATCCCGGCCGCCCGGCCGACGATGCCCGCCGGATCGGCATCGGCCGCGCCGGCTGCCGGTCCGTCGCCGGCAAGCGTGAGCTGGATGGCAAGACCGCCGTCGATCCTGGCGGCCTTGGCGAAGGAGATATCGAATTTCAGGGACATTGCGACTCCAGAAGGCTTGCAAGCAGAAGCCGCGATCATCGCCGTTTCGGCCGCAAGCGCAAGGGCGAGAAGTCACAACTGCGTCACCCGGGGACGCAGTATCGCCGCCTGCGCGTCAAAAAGCCCGATTTCGAAAGGAGGCCTTCCCGGATATCGGCAGGCCGCGCTGTTCAAATCCAGCACGTCTTGCTCTAGAGCAGGAGGCGTTCGCGCCTCTCCATCAACCGGATACGCCCTGCATGACATCGCCCTCCCCCACCGTTTCCAAATGGCTTGCCACCGCGCGGCGATTCCTCGCCGGGCCGATGGGCTGGTTCATTTCGCTGATGATCCTGTGGTGGGTGCTGCTGGCGGTCTTCTACTTCATTCCGGCCATAGATACCGGCGTGGCCCGCGCCTTCTTCGAGCGGGCGGCCTGCGGCGAGGCGGCCGGACAAGGCCGCATCTGCGGCAGCTTTCCCTATGGCGCGCAGGATATCTTCGTGGTGATCCGCCGCATTCTCTTCTACCTGCCGTCGCTGATCGCGATCTTCATCCTCTACCGGCTGATCGCCAATCTCCAGCACCACGGCGCGACCTACAGCCCGCGCAAGACGCGGGATTATTCGATCGCGCTGGTTTCCTTCCTGATCGGTCCCTATGTGCTGGTCAACCTGATCCTGAAGCAGATATCCAACCGGCCGCGCCCCTATGAGACCGATCTCTTCGGCGGCCGGCATGCCTTCATGCCGGCGGGCGATTTCCAGGGCGCGTGCTCCGGCAACTGTTCCTTCATCTCCGGCGAGGCCGCCGGCGCCGGCTGGACGGCTTGCCTGATCGTGCTCCTGCCGAAGCCGCTCCGTCCGGTGCTCGGCCCGCCGCTGATTGCGGTATCGCTGGTCTCGCCGGCGCTGAGGACCGCCTTCGGCGGCCACTACCTCTCGGACGTGACACTCGGCTGGCTGTCGTCGATCGTCATCTATGCGGGCGTGGCGGCGTGTTTCGAAATGTCACAGCGGAAGAGAAAACAGAATCCGCAAACAAATTTGTGACGGCCCCCCTGTCGCAAAGCGCTCGCCGATCGCTTAGATAAGCGCGACCGCCGTCTCCGGATGGCTGGGGTGCAAGATGTTCAGGCCAGAATGAAGCTTCTCGAACGTTACATATTGCGCCGGATTTTTCAGATGTTCCTGGTGACGCTCATCCCGGTGCTCACCATCATCTGGACCATCCAGGTGCTTGGGCGCATCAACCTGGTCACGGATACCGGCCAGTCGATGGGCTCGTTCGCGACTCTCGCCACCTATATCCTGCCCACCATCATCCCCGTCGTCCTGCCGTTCGCGCTCGTCATCGGCATCACCCAGACGCTGACGGCGATGAACAACGATTCGGAAATGCCGGTCATCGATGCCGCCGGCGCCACCCGCAGCATCATCTACAGGCCGGTGCTGATGCTCGGCATCATGCTCAGCCTCTTCTCCTTCGTGACCACCAATTTCGTCGAACCGCCGTCGCGCGTCGCGGCTCGCCAGATGGTCGCCGCGGCCTATGCCGACCTGCTCTCGTCGGTGATCGAGGAGAAGACTTTCCGCAGCATCGAGGACGGTCTTTACGTGCAGATCTCGGAGCGCCATTCCGGCCGCGTGCTGAAGGGCCTTTTCGTGGTCGACTACCGCGATCCCAATTTCGACCTCATCTATTATGCGCGCGAGGGATCGATCGACGAAAGCGGCACGTCGCTCACCATGCGCGACGGCGAGGTGCATCGCAGGGCTGCCGACGGCCGCATCTCGATCATCAAGTTCGTTTCCTACGCCTTCGACCTGTCGGCCATGGCAAAATCGGAAGGCGGCCTGCCGCAATATTCCACCGATCGCAGCCTGTCCTTCCTGCTCAATCCGGACCCCAACGACCCGCTCTACCAGAAATCGCCCGACGCCTTCCGCGGCGAACTGCACCGCCGCCTGTCGGACTGGTTGTACCCTTTCGCCTTCGCGCTTCTGTCGCTGGTCGTCGCAGGCAATACGCGGTCGCATCGCCAGACCCGGGTCCACCCCATGGTCTATGCGCTGTTCCTGGCATTCCTCATCCGGTGGCTGGGCTTTTCGGCGACCAATTTCGTGGAGCGCCATCCGCTTTATGCGCCGCTTCCCTATGCGGTGCCGCTCGTCAGTTCGCTGATCGCGATCTGGATGCTCGCCACCAACCGGCAGCTCTCGACGCCCGCCTTCCTTGCCCGCGGCATCTCGCGCCTGACGGGCAGCCTGCATCGCCGCCTCGCCTCCCGCACGACGGATGGAGGCGTGGCATGATCTTCTCGACGCTCGGGCGGTATTTCTTCCGCCGCTATGTCGTGACCGCCCTGTGGTTCCTGCTCGGCGTCAGCGCCATCATCTTCCTCGCGGATTTCAGCGAGACGAGCCGCCGCATGTCAGGCTTCGTCGGCTACACGGTCTCGGCCGGCCTGGTGATGACGGCGATGCGCGTGCCGCTCATCCTGCAGCAGATCATCCCGACGCTCAGCCTGTTCATCGGCATGACGGTGCTCATCGCGCTCAACCGCCGCTACGAACTGGTGGTAACGCGGGCAGCCGGCATTTCGGTCTGGCAGTTCGTCTCACCCTTCGTGATCGGGGCGTTCCTGATCGGGCTTGCGACGCTTCTCGTCGTCAACCCGCTCGCGGCCTGGGGCCAGCGCGAATCGGCCTCCATGGAGGCGAGCTGGCGCGAGGCGAGCAACCGCACCCGCGCCTCCAAGTTCGTTCCCTGGATTCGCCAGATCAGCGGCGACGACGATACGATCATCGGCGCCAAGAGCTACGAAGAGAAGGGAACGCTCCTTATCGACGTCGTCGTGTTCCACTTCGACAAGGACGGCCGCGTCATCGTGCGGCAGGACGCCAAGACCGCAAAATTGGAAAATGGTTACTGGCTGCTTAACGACGTCATGGAGAACCGGCCGGGCGAGATTCCTGCGCGTCACCAGACAGCACAGGTTCGCACCAACTTGAGACAGGAATATATCCAGGAGAGCCTGGCGCAGCCGGAAACCGTTGCGTTTTTTGACCTTTCCAGAAAAATCGAGGTTGGCAAATCCTTCGGCATATCCACCAAGGCGCTCGAGACGCAGTATCACTCCATGCTCTCCCTGCCGCTCCTGCTCGTGGCGATGACTCTCATTGCTGCAACAGTATCATTAAAATTCAGTCGGTTCGCCCAGTCCCGCTCCGTGATTCTGGGTGGAATAGTTTCCGGCTTCGTGCTTTATGTCGTAACGGTGCTCGTAAAGGCATTCGGGAGCAGCGGGGCGATTCCTCCTGCCGTGGCGGTCTGGGTTCCAGTCATCGTCGCGACAGCGCTGGGAACGACAATTCTGCTTCATCAGGAGGATGGCTAGTGGCGGCAAGTGACCGCAAGAACATAAGACGGCTCGCCGCCGCCCTGCTGACAGGTGTGTCTGTATGCGTTCTCGGCGTATCGGCAACGACTGTGCATGCGCAGAATCTGGTGCCCGCGGCGGCGGATGGCGCCAAGCTTCTGCTGCGCGCCAACGAACTCGTCTATAATCAGGATGCCCAGCAGGTCACCGCCACTGGTGGCGTGCAGATGTATTACAACCGCTACCGCATGGTGGCGCAGCGCGTCCAGTACGACCAGAAGACGGGCCGCGTCATGGCGACCGGCAATATCGAGCTGATCGAGCCCGGTGGAAACCGTGTCTATGCGGACCAGCTCGACGTCACCGACGACTTCGGCGAAGGCTTCATCAACACGTTGCGCGTCGAGACGACCGACAATACCCGCCTTGCCGCGGAAAGCGCCGAGCGCCAGCAGGGCGATCTGATGGTGCTCAACAACACCGTCTATACCGCCTGCCTTCCCTGCGCCCAGACGCCCGGCAAGGCGCCGCTCTGGCAGGTGAAGGCGCAGCGCGTCGTCCGCAACGGCCAGACCCATACGATTCGCCTCGAAAACGCGCAGTTCGAACTCTTCGGCCTGCCGATCGGCAGACTGCCGTTCGCGATCGAGGTGCCGGACGAGACGGTGGAGCGCAAATCGGGCCTCCTCTTCCCGCAGTTTTCCGCGAGCGACAATCTCGGCTTCGGCGTGACGGTGCCCTACTATCACGTGTTCTCGCCGAGCATGGACGCGACGATCAGCCCGACCTACTATTCCAACCAGGGTCTGCTGCTGCAGGGCGAAATCCGCAACAGGTTCGATAACGGCGACCATACGTTCCGCTTCGCCGGCATCCACCAGCAGGACCCGGAAGCGTTCGACCCGAATACGAGCGACCGCGGCGCGGAAAACCGTTTCATGGCCGCCTCCAAGGGCGAGTTCAAGATCAATCCGCGCTGGACGTTCGGCTGGAACGCCATGGTCCAGAGCGACAACAACTTCTCCAAGACCTACGGCCTGGAAGGCGTCGACGCCGACACGTTCATCAACGACGTCTACCTGACCGGGCTCGGCACGCGGAACTACTTCGACCTGCACGGCTATTATTT
This sequence comes from Neorhizobium puerariae, assembly GCF_042429745.1. NCBI lineage: Bacteria > Pseudomonadati > Pseudomonadota > Alphaproteobacteria > Hyphomicrobiales > Rhizobiaceae > Neorhizobium > Neorhizobium puerariae. The sequence goes on from NZ_JBHMAA010000024.1 coordinate 140,724, forward strand.
CAACGTGCAGGACAAGGCGGACCGCAACACGCGCGAACAGCAGCAGGCGATCGTCTATCCGTCGCTCGACTACAGCTACTACGCGCCGGAGCCGGTGCTTGGCGGCGAGTTCTCGATCACCGCCAATATCACCAATCTCTCCCGCCGCGAGGATGACTGGTATACGGAAGGCTCGACCGACCGCTTCCCGGGTCTCGAAGGCAGTTACAGCCGCTTCACGGTCGAGACCGAATGGAAGCGCACTTTCAACACGTTCGACGGATTTCTGCTGACGCCCCTTCTGGCGGCGCGGGCCGACGGGCTGCGTCATACCGGGTCGAACGTGCCGGGCGGTATCTATCTCGGCGATCTCGAGCCGGAAGGCGGCAATGGCCGCTATATGGTCACGGCCGGCCTCGAAGCGCGCTATCCCATCCTGATGACCTACGGCGACAGCAGCCATGTCATCGAGCCGATCGCGCAGATCTATGTGCGCCCGGACGAGCAGATGGCCGGCGGCCTGCCGAACGAGGACGCCCAGAGCTTCGTCTTCGATGCGACCACGCTTTTCGAGCGCGACAAATTCTCCGGCTTCGATCGCGTCGAAGGCGGCACGCGCGCCAATGTGGGCATCCGCTATACCGGCTCTTTCGCAAACGGCATCGGCGTGAGGGGCATCTTCGGACAGTCCTACCAGATCGCCGGCCGGAACTCCTTCGCCACCGAAGACCTCGTGCATGCGGGCGCCAATTCCGGCCTCGAATCCCGTGTGTCGGACTATGTGGCGATGGCGGCCATCGACCTGCCGCAGGGCTTCACGATCGGCGCGAACACGCGGTTCGACGAAAAGACCTTCGCGGTCAAGCGCACCGACGCATCGTTCAGCTACACCACGCCGCGCGTGCAGGGAACACTCGTCTACACGCAGGTCGATCCGCAGGAGGCGTACGGCTCCGACGAATCGACCGACGTGCTGAAGCAGACGATGAAGTTCCGCATCAACGAGAACTGGGCGCTCGCCGGCACGGCGACGTGGGACCTCGCCGAGAAGGATATCATCAAGCGCGGCATCGGCATCAGCTATGCGGACGAGTGCACGATCTTCACGCTCGCCTATACGGACAAGCCCCAGAGCACGGCCGCCAACGACTGGACCGTCAGCGCACGCCTCAGCTTCCGCACGCTCGGCGACATCAACATCGGCTCCAATACCAGCGATTACGATCAGGAATATCAGTACCAATAGCGGCCGTAAGCGCCTGAAGACCGGGCCAAGGCTGGCCCGGCGTCATCGTTTCGCCGCAAGAATTGTGCAAGCGGGCGCAGATATAGTAAGAGAAGGCGAGGCCGGTCGGCCACGGCGTGTCGCCCGGAGGCGGAAACGGTTCCGGAATGTGGCATGCCGGGAGACAACAGCCTGAAGCGCGCGGCACGGGGCGGCACGTTTCGGGCGTCGACCGGGGCGGGAAAGGATTTGTATCATGTTTGCAATGACCGCAACGCGCAGGCTGGCACTGGCCGTGGTCGTACTGGCCGCTTCGGTGGTCGTCCAGCCGGTTGCCCAGCAGGCCCAGGCCGCCAGCGAGATCACGGCGGTCGTCAACAGGACACCGATCACTACCACCGATGTTTCCCGCCGTGCGGCGTTCCTGCGCCTGCAGCGCCAGAAGGCCGATACCAAGGCCGCCCGCGAAGCGATGGTGGATGAGATCCTGAAGCGCCAGGAAATCGCGCGCGTGAAAATGTCGGTCAGCACCGACGATGTCGAGAAGTCCTTCGAGCGCTTCGCTGCCAGCAACAAGATGAGCCCGCAGCAGATGGGCCAGATCCTCGACAAGGCCGGCGTCGGGGTGGAGCATTTCAAGAACTACATCGCCGTGCAGATGAGCTGGCCGCGCCTCGTTAATGCCCGCTATGGCGGCGGACGAAGCCGCATGTCCAGCCAGGAACTCGTCACCCGCATGATGGAGAACAAGCAAAAACCGGTCACGACCGAGTATTTCCTGCAGCAGGTCATTTTCGTGGTGCCGGCAGCCAAGCGCAACGCCATCCTCGGCAAACGCCAGAAGGAAGCGAATGCCGCACGCTCGAAGTTCCCGGGCTGCGAACAGTCCAAGGAATTCGCGGCAACGATGCTCGACGTTTCGATCCGCAACCTCGGCCGCGTGCTTGCCCCCGAGCTGCCGGAGGACTGGAAGCCGCTGATCGAGAAGGCTTCCGGCGGCACCACCGCCACCCGCGTCACGGAACGTGGCGTGGAATTCCTGGCGATCTGCAACCAGCGCCAGGTTTCCGACGACTTCGCCGCCGAAGTGGTCTTCCGCGCGGAAGACCTCACCAAGGCGGAGAAGGAAGGCCAGAATCCCAACGACAAGAAATATCTCGACGAACTGCGCAACAAGGCCCAGATCGAGTATCGATGATATCTAATATCCCGGAGTATCCATGCCGCTTGATCGTCCGCTTGCGCTGACCCAGGGCGATCCTGCCGGCATCGGTCCCGACATCACGCTCGCAGCCTGGGTTGCACGCGACCGGTATGCGTTGCCGCCCTTTCTTTTCCTCGGCGATCCCGCGGTGCTGAAGTCGCGCGCCGACCTGCTGGACCTCGACGTGCCGATCCGGGAAGCGGATGCGGAAAACGCGCTTTCCGTCTTCGCGGACGCCCTGCCCGTCCTTCCCATATCCGCCGGGGCGGAGGTTGCGGCCGGCGAACCGCATGTGGCGACGGCCAAGGGAACGATCGGTGCGATCGAGAAAGCCGTTTCGCTTGCCTTCGAAGGCAGGGTGGCCGGCACGGTCACCAATCCCATCGCCAAGTCCATCCTCTATCAGGCCGGTTTCGGCTTTCCGGGCCACACGGAATTCCTGGCCGACCTTGCCGAGAAGGCAACCGGCCGGAAGGCATTGCCGGTGATGATGCTCTCCGGACCTAAGCTCAGGGCCATTCCGGTGACCATTCATATCCCGATCAAGGACGTGCCCTCGGCGCTCACCACGAGCCTGATCGAGGAGACCTGCCGCATCGCCCATCACGACCTGAAGACCCGCTTCGGGATCGCCCAGCCGAGGCTCGCCGTCGCCGGCCTCAATCCGCATGCGGGCGAAGACGGCTCTATCGGCCGGGAGGACCAGGATGTCATCCATCCGGCCGTCTTCAAGCTGCGCGCCGAGGGAATCCATGTCTTCGGGCCGCTGCCGGCCGACACGATGTTCCATGACGAGGCGCGCGCCCGCTATGACGTGGCGGTCTGCATGTATCACGACCAGGCGCTGATCCCCGCCAAGGCGCTCGGCTTCGACACGTCGGTCAACGTCACGCTCGGCCTGCCCTTCATCCGCACCTCGCCGGATCACGGCACGGCCTTCGGCATCGCGGGGCAGGGCATCGCCCGGGAGACCAGCCTCGTCGAGGCAATCCGGCTTGCCGGCGAGCTTGCCGAAAAGGCCACGGCGTAATGGCGACACTGGACGGCTTGCCGCCGCTGCGCGACGTGATCCAGCGTCACGGGCTCGACGCGAAGAAGGCGCTCGGCCAGAACTTCCTGCTGGACCTCAACCTCACCCAGAAGATCGCCCGCAGCGCCGGGCCGCTCGACGAAGCCACCGTCATCGAGGTCGGCCCCGGTCCCGGCGGCCTCACCCGGGCGATCCTCTCGCTCGGCGCGAAGAAGGTCATAGCCATCGAGCGCGACAGCCGCTGCCTGCCGGCGCTTGCCGAGATCGGCGCATATTATCCCGGCCGGCTGGAGGTCATCGAGGGAGACGCTCTGAAGACCGATTTCGCCGCGCTTGCGCCCGAAGGTCCCGTGAAGATCATCGCCAACCTGCCCTACAATGTCGGCACCCAGCTGCTTCTCAACTGGCTCCTGCCCGAGAACGGGCAATGGCCGCCCTTCTGGGAAAGCCTGACGCTGATGTTCCAGAAGGAGGTCGGCCTCAGGATCGTCGCGGACGAGGAAGGCGACCATTACGGCCGGCTCGGCGTGCTCGCCGGCTGGCGGACCGACGCGCGGATGGTCTTCGACGTGCCGCCGCAGGCCTTCACCCCGCCACCCAAGGTCACCTCCACGGTGGTGCATCTGACGCCACGCGAAAATCCCCTGCCCTGCGACGTCAACAGGCTGGAGAGCGTGACGCATGCCGCCTTCGGCCAGCGCCGGAAGATGCTGCGCCAGAGCCTGAAGCCGCTCGGCGGCGAGGCCCTGCTCGTCAAGGCCGGCATCGACCCGGCAAGGCGCGCCGAAACGCTCGCCGTGGAGGAGTTCGTCAGGTTGGCGAACTCTCTCTGAGCCGCGACAGGATCTCACAGCAGCGGTCCGTGCCGCAAGCGGCACCGGGTTAACCGCTCGCCCGGCGATTTAGCGCAATTTTAATTGTATATTAATGCAATTTTAAACGTGTTCCGCGGCACGCCCACTCTCCTGTTGGCTTTCGATCCGGCTGCGTGCAGGCTTCTACCCGGCGGCTGACAGGCCGCTCCATTTCGCCTTTTGCTGGTCTATTCGTGGGTTTGTTCGGGATGATCTCCTTTGTCGTCCGGCTCAGAAGCCGTGCGCATTTTGTCGTGACGAGTGGTCGCACCGGGAAAAGCGGGGCTTTCATCGGCATCAACGCACACCGCAGAAGTCAGGCAAGGCAGCGGCTCGGGATCATCATCACCGCGCTCCTCGCGGTCTATCTGGTGATCGGCGTGCGTCTCGTCCAATACGGCCTCGCCGGACCTGCGGTGACGGGATCGTTCGGCGGCGGCGCCCCTACCGCCGCATCCCGCCCGGACATCGTCGACCGCAACGGGAAACTGCTGGCGACCGATCTCAACATGGTGTCCCTCTATGCCGACCCCCGCCGCATCGTGGATGCCGACGAAGTCGTGGAAAAGCTCGCGGACGTCATCCCCAATCTCGACTGGAGCGAAACGCACAAGAAGTTGCGCTCGGGCACGGCCTTCCAATGGTTGCGGCGACAGCTGACCCCAAGGCAACAGGCCGACATTCTCGCCCTCGGCATTCCCGGCATCGGTTTCAGGCCGGAAAAGCGCCGCTTCTATCCGGGCGGCGTCACCGCATCCCACATCGTCGGCCATGTGAACGTGGACAACCAGGGCCTTGCGGGGATGGAACGGTATCTGGACCAGCAGGGCCTTGCGGATCTTCGCCTGGCCGGCCTCACCGGCACCGCGCCCCTGGAACCCGTGAGACTGTCGATCGATCTTCGCGTGCAGAGCATCGTCCGCGAGGTCGTCGCGAACGCGATGATCGCCTACAGGGCCGAAGCCGCCGGCGCGGTGATCCTCGATGTCGAGACCGGCGAGGTGCTAGCCATGGCATCGGTGCCCGACTACGACCCGAACCAACCCTCCCGGACGTTGCCCGACGGCAGCGTGGACAGGGAGTACGAAAAAGGCTGGTTCAACCGGATGAGCAATGCGACATTTGAAATGGGGTCCACGTTCAAGAGCTTCACCCTGGCCATGGGCCTGGACGAGGGCAAGATCACCCTGAACTCCGTCGTCGACGCATCACGCCCCATACGCATGGGTGGCTTCACCATCAAGGATTTTCGCGGAAAGAACAGGCCGCTCAGCATCCCCGAGGTTTTCCAGTATTCATCGAATATCGGCACCGCGGCGGTTGCGGATAGGGTGGGGATCGAGGGGCATCAGCAATTCCTCACGAAGCTCGGGCTCCTGTCGAGGATGGAAACCGAGATGCCCGGCGTGGCGACGCCAACCCAGCCGCGGACCTGGAAGAAGATCAATTCGGTCACCATTTCGTTCGGCCACGGGGTGGCGACCACCCCGTTGCAGACCGCCGTCGCCGCCGCCTCGCTCATCAATGGCGGAAACCTGATCGCTCCGACCTTCCTCCCCCGCTCCCTGGAGGAGGCGAAATCGGTTTCCCGCGCAATCATAAAGGAAACGACGAGCGCGGATATGCGCTACCTCTTCACCTGGAACGGGATCAAGGGTTCCGGCCGGGGTGCGCAGGTCGAGGGCTTCAACGTGGGCGGCAAGACAGGCACCGCCGACAAGGTGATCAACGGACGATACGCCAGGAACATCAATTTCAATGCGTTCGTTGCGGCCTTTCCGATGGACAAGCCCAAATACATCGTGCTTTCCATCATCGATGCCCCGACGACGGGAGAACATGGAGGCCGGACGGCAGCCTCCACCGCCGCTCCCATGATCAAGCAGATCATCCGCCGAACGGCGCCACTCCTCGGCGTGCAGCCCCGCTTCGGCGCCCCGGAAGCGCAGCAATTGCTGGTGAATTACTAGATCAGGCTGGAAATCCGCATCTCCCGGCGGGAGCTGGGCCGGGCTGCCCGGGCCGGCCGAATTCGCCGGCCAGCCTGCTGCCTCAAAGCTTCGGTTCTTCCTGAAGCAGGCCCTCGACGAAATCGAACAGTCCATAACGACGATCGCGGCGGATACGCTCGGCATTGACGATGCAGCTCACATGACCGAACGCCTCGTCCAGATCGTCGTTGACGATGACATAGTCATATTCCCGCCAATGCTCGATCTCGGCCCGTGAGTTCAGAAGCCGGGTGCGAATGACCTCTTCCGTATCCTCGGCGCGGCGATGCAGGCGCGACTGCAGTTCCGTCATGGTCGGCGGCAGGACGAAGATCGACACGACATCGGCCTTCATCTTTTCCTGAAGCTGGCGTGCGCCCTGCCAATCGATATCGAACAGCATGTCGCGGCCTTCCGCCATGGCCTGCTCCACGGGCTCACGCGGCGTGCCGTAGAAATTGCCGTGGACTTCCGCCCATTCGAGCAGATCCCCCGCATCCCGCATCTTCTCGAACTGCGGAACCGTGATGAAATGGTAGTGCTTGCCGGCAATTTCGCTCGGCCGCTTCGCCCGCGTCGTCACGCTGATCGAAATCCCGAGGCTCCGGTCCTCATCCAGGAGGTTGCGGGCGATCGTCGACTTGCCGGCGCCGGATGGCGACGAGAGGACCAGCATCAACCCGCGCCGGGCGATCTTCTCAGGCGAAGGCGATGGAGCCGGGTTCATGATATTCTACTCCAGATTCTGGACTTGTTCGCGGAACTGGTCGATGACGACTTTCAATTCGATACCGGCCGCCGTTACAGCAGCGGAATTCGATTTGGAACAGATCGTATTCGATTCCCGGTTAAATTCCTGTGCAAGAAAATCCAGCCGCCGCCCCACCGGGCCGCCCTTGCCGATCAGTTCCCCGGCGGCCGCCACATGCGCCTTCAGCCGGTCGATCTCCTCTCGCAGGTCCGCCTTCGTCGCAAGAAGGGCAGCCTCCGCATGCAGCCGGTCGCGGTCGAGCGTCGGCGCCTCCTGCAGAAGCGTCGAAAGCTGGAGGGAAAGCCGCCTTGCGATTTCGTCCGGCCTGCGCGACGGATCGGCTTCCACCGCTTCGGTCAGCTCCCCGATGCGGGAGACATGTCCCTTGAGTACCACGGCCAGCGCCGCCCCCTCGCCCTCGCGCATATGCTGAAGATGTCCGAGCGCCTCGTCCAGACTGCCGAGGATCGCCGCATCGCGGGCGGAAAGCGCGTCCTCGTCCTCTTCCGGCTCGCGGATGTCGACGAGGCCGCGGATGCCCATCAGCGTGTCGAGCCTCAGCGGCGAAGGGTCGACGAGGCCGCCAAGCTCCTCGCGCAGCGCCATCACGGCGGCCAGCGCGTCGCGGTTCAGCACCGCCTCCATCCTGGTCTCGGAAACCGTCAGGGTCAGGTTTGCCTGCAGGTTGCCGCGGGTAAACTTTTCCGAGATCAGCCGGCGCATGTCGGGCTCCAGCCGCTCCAACCCCGGCGGCAGGCGGAGCCGGATATCCAGCCCCTTGCCGTTCACCGAGCGCAGCTCCCATGCAAAGCGGTTGCGCCCGCTCGATCTTTCGCTGCGGGCAAAACCGGTCATGGACTGCAGGCTCATCGACGTCTCCAGATAAATCTCACACTGTCAGCACGGCTTGAAGCTGCAAAGCTGTCAGTTGCTCTTCGGCGGCTTTTCCGCTTCTTCGCCGTCCGGCTGGCCGTCCACCACTTCCGGGTTGGCGGCTCGCTCGGACTCTATCCTGCGCCAACGGCGAACATTGGCATTGTGTTCCTCCAATGTCGCGGCAAAGACATGTCCGCCCGTACCGTCGGCGACGAAATAAAGGTCGTTGGTGCGCCAGGGATTGGCCACCGCTTCCAGCGCCGCGCGGCCGGGATTGGAGATCGGCGTCGGCGGCAGTCCCTTGACCTGATAGGTATTATAAGGCGTCGGCCTGGCGAGGTCCGACTTGAAGATCGGGCGGTCCGATGGCTTTCCTTCGCCGCCGAAAATCCCGTAGACGATCGTCGGGTCCGATTGCAGGCGCATGCCCTTCTGCAGCCGGTTGATGAAGACCGAGGCCACATGGGCGCGTTCGTCCTCCTTGCCCGTCTCCCTCTCCACGATGGAGGCGAGCACGACGAACTCCTCCTTCGTCTTGATCGGCAGGTCCGGATCGCGGCGCTCCCAGATCTGGTCGACCATCTTCTGCTGGGCGACGCGCATCTGCTGGATGATGTCGCTCCGCTTGCTGCCGCGCGAGAACTTGTAGGTATCGGGCCGCAGGCTTCCTTCCGGCGGCAGTTCGGCCGGCAGGTCGCCTTCCAGCACCGTGTCCTCGGCAAGCCGCAGCATCATCTGCCTGACCGTCAGGCCTTCCGGCAGCACGACGGAGTAGAGGATCGACTTGCCCGATTCCAGCACTTCCATGATGTCCTTCATGGAGGCGCGCGCCTTGATCTCGTATTCGCCGGCCTTCAGCGTCTCGCCGCCGCGCAGATAGGTCGCGGTCACGTAGCGGAAGATCCGGGCGTCGGAGACGATGCCGTTGCGCTCCAGGTTGGTGGCGATTTCCGCAAGGCCGCTGCCGGGACGGACCATGAAATGCGTGTTGGCCTCCAGCGGACCGGGCTCCTGATAGGCCGAGATCATGTAATAGAAACCGGCAATCGCAGCCACGCAGACGCCAACGACCATCGTCATCACGAAGTTCAGGAAAATGATGAGCTGGCTGCGCGCCTTCCTGGACCGCCGCGGCGGCTCCGGCACGCGCTCGGGTTTCAGGGCTTCGTTTGGCGATTTCGGAATGATCGGCCCCCGGCCATTGCCGGCGGGCTGGTCATTGACATGGTTCGTATCGCTCAACCGCGCCCCCTAGAACTGAGTAAGTTTCGACCCGCTGTTTGGCCAAGCAATGCGGCAAAAAACAGGTTCAGACGATGGTGCGAACTCACCACAGGGAGTCCATCCGGCCTGGTGGGAGGCCAAGCCGGTCAGGCGTCGTAACGGCGCAGCACCAACGATGCGTTGGTTCCGCCGAAACCGAAGGAATTCGACAGCGCCACGTTGATCTCGCGCTTGCGCGCCTTGTGCGGCACAAGGTCGATCGCCGTTTCGACATCGGGATTGTCGAGGTTCAGCGTCGGCGGCGCGATATTGTCGCGGATCGCCAGCGTCGAGAAGATCGCCTCGACGGCGCCCGCCGCGCCGAGCAGGTGGCCGATCGCGGACTTCGTGGAAGACATGGAGATCTTCGAGGCGGCATTGCCGACGAGGCGCTCGACCGCGCCGAGCTCGATCGTGTCAGCCATGGTCGAGGTGCCGTGGGCGTTGATGTAGTCGAGATCCGACGCTGCGAGCCCCGCCCGCTTCAGGGCCGCGGTCATGCAACGATAGGCCCCGTCACCGTCTTCCGACGGCGCCGTGATGTGGAAGGCATCGCCGGAAAGCCCGTAGCCGACAATTTCCGCGTAGATCCTGGCGCCGCGGGCCCTGGCGTGTTCAAGCTCTTCCAGCACCACGATGCCGGCGCCCTCGCCCATGACGAAACCGTCACGGTCGCGGTCATAGGGGCGCGAGGCCTTGGCCGGATTGTCGTTGTGCTGGGTCGACAGCGCCTTGCAGGCGGCAAAACCCGCAAGCGAAATGCGGCAGATCGGCGATTCCGCCCCGCCGGCGACCATGACGTCCGCATCGCCGAGCGCGATCAGCCGGGCCGCATCGCCGATCGCATGCGCGCCGGTGGAGCAGGCCGTGACGACGGCGTGGTTCGGACCGCGCAGCTTGTGGCGGATCGACACCTGGCCGGAGACCAGGTTGATCAGGCGGCCGGGAATGAAGAAGGGAGAAATGCGGCGAGGCCCCTTGTCGCGCAGCGTGTAGCCCGCCTCGACAATGCCTTCGAGGCCGCCGATGCCGGAGCCGATCAGCACGCCCGTGGCGATCTGGTCCTCGTTCGTCCGAGGATGCCAGCCGGCATCGCTGAGCGCCATGTCGGCGGCGGCCATGCCGTAGACGATGAAGGGATCGACCTTGCGCTGTTCCTTCGGCTCCATCCAGTCGTCAGGATTGAAGGTCCCGTTGGAGCCGTCCCCCACGGGAATGCGACAGGCGATCTTGGCCGGAAGATCCTCGACCTCGAATTCCGTCACCACGCGGGCGGCGTTTTCGCCGGCGAGCAGACGCTGCCAGCTCACTTCCGTTCCGCATCCGAGAGGAGATACCATGCCGGTACCGGTGATAACGACACGTCTCATCGCCAGCGTTCCACCCTGTATTTTCTCATGTTCCATTTGCTGAAACGGCCCGTGCGAGCGGGCCGTTTTCGGGATTTGCCGTCAAGGCGTTATCCCCAATTTACCGGATCGGTCAGGCCTGGGCCTTCTCGATGAACTTCACGGCATCGCCGACGGTCAGAATGGAATCGGCAGCATCGTCCGGAATCTCGACGCCGAATTCTTCCTCGAAAGCCATGACCAGTTCGACGGTGTCGAGCGAGTCCGCGCCGAGATCGTCGATGAAGCTGGCACCTTCAACGACTTTGTCGGCATCAACGCCGAGATGGTCAATAACAATTTTCTTCACGCGTTCTGCGATATCGCTCATGTCGGTTTCCTCGACCTTTGTCTTCTCGGATGCCCAAGCGGCATCCGTATCCCTGTTAAAACCTGCAATCGCCGCCTTCGCAACGCCGATGCCGGCAAACCTGTTCGCCCCTTATTCAGCTTCCGGCCATGTCATGCTCACGCAATGTGACGGCCTGCATTTCAGGGTGACTTCTCACAGTCATGGCCCGCTTAACACGGTTTGACTGTTCCGCAAAGACTGAATTTGTTCCATTGCACTGCCGCCAACAGCCGATTGCAACGGATTTTTACATTGCTCCACGACTTCGCTCAAATCATCGCCATGCCGCCGTTGACATGCAGCGTCTGGCCGGTCACGTAGCCCGCCTCGTCGGAAGCGAGGTAGAGGACGGCCGCGGCGATATCCGAGCCCGCGCCCATGCGCTTCATCGGGATCACGCCGAGGATCGCTTCCTTCTGCTTGTCGTTCAGCTTGCCGGTCATGGCGCTCTCGATGAAACCCGGCGCGACGCAGTTGACCGTCACGTTGCGGGTGGCGATCTCCTGCGCCAGCGACTTGGAGAAACCGATCATGCCCGCCTTGGAAGCGCAGTAGTTGGCCTGTCCCGGATTGCCGGTGACGCCCACGACCGAGGTGATGTTGATGATGCGGCCATGGCGGCGGCGCATCATCGGATGGGTGAGTTCGCGGGTCAGGCGAAAAACCGCCGTCAAGTTCACTTCCAGCACCGAATCCCAGTCCTCGTCGCTCATGCGCACGAAGAGGCCGTCCCTGGTGATGCCGGCGTTGTTGACGAGGATGTCGACGCCGCCGAGTTCGGCCTCGGCCTTCTCGCCGAGCGCCTTGACCTCGGCGCGGTCGGAAAGGTTGGCCGGAAAGATCTTCACGCGGTCGCCGAGCTCGGCGGCCAGCGCCTCCAGCTTCTCGACGCGCGTGCCATGCAGGCCGACGATGGCGCCCTGCCTGTGCAGCAGGCGGGCGATCTCCTCGCCGAGCCCGCCGGTTGCACCCGTCACCAGTGCCTTGCGGCCGGTCAAATCAAACATGATGTTGTCCTCTTTTTAGAGCGAATAGCGAATAGGGAGTAGCGAATAGAAAGAGCCTGCGATGATGCGATGAAAATCTATTCGCTACTCCCTATTCGCTATTCGCTATTCCAATCAGCCAACAATGGCGGCGAGCGCCGTCTCGATATCGGCGGGCGTGTTGACGGCAATGCCGGAAATATTCTTGTCGATGCGGCGGGCAAGACCGGTCAGCACCTTGCCCGAGCCGATCTCGTAGAGCGTCGTGACGCCGTTGGCGCCGAACCATTCCACCGTCTCGCGCCAGCGCACCTGGCCGGTCACCTGGCTGACGAGCAGCCTGGCGATCTCGTCGGCATCGTAGACGGGCGCGGCGCGAACGTTGGCGATGACCGGCACGACCGGGTTGTTCTTCTCGACCTTGTCGAGCGCATGGCGCATGGCATCGGCGGCCGGCGCCATGAGGTCGCTGTGGAAGGGAGCGGAAACGGGCAGCATGATGGCCCGCTTGGCGCCCTTTTCGGTCGCAAGCGCCGCGGCCTTTTCCACCGCCGCCTTCGAGCCGGAGATGACGAGCTGGCCGCCACCGTTGTCGTTGGCGATCTGACAGACGCCGGCCGCGCGCGCTTCCACGCAGACGGCATCGACGTCATCGTGTTCGAGACCGATGATCGCGGCCATCGCGCCCTGGCCGACCGGCACGGCCGTCTGCATGGCGTCGCCGCGGATGCGCAGGAGCCGCGCGGTATCGGCAAGCGAGAAGGTGCCGGCGGCGCACAGCGCCGAATATTCACCGAGCGAATGGCCCGCGACATAGGCGACCTTGCCGGAAAGGTTCAGGCCACGCGCTTCGAGGACGCGGATCGCGGCCATGGAAACCGCCATCAGAGCCGGCTGGGCATTGGCCGTCAGCGTCAGCGTTTCTTCCGGACCGTTCCACATGATGTCGGAGAGCTTCTGGCCGAGCGCCTCGTCGACTTCCTCGAAAACCGCCCGGGCTTCGGGATAAGCGTCCGCCAGATCCTTGCCCATGCCGACGGACTGGCTGCCCTGGCCGGGAAACGTGAATGCGATGCTCATGGGATGATCCTTCCCTTGTCTTTTGCCTCTCCATTCACATTTGGGCTTCCCGAGTCAAGGGCAAGACCCATCTGGCGGTTCCCCGCAAATGACTTGTCCCCTTGCGCTATGTCAAATCCTGCTTAAAGTCCCGCGGGCTTTTCAGGACGGGATTCATTCGCATGGAATACAAGAGACTTGGCCGCACGGAGATCTTCGTTTCGGAAATCTGCCTGGGCACCATGACCTGGGGCACGCAGAACACGGAAGCGGAGGCCCATGAGCAGATGAACCATGCTTTCGAAAACGGCGTGAACTTCTTCGACACCGCCGAACTCTATCCGACCACGCCCGTCGGCCCCGCCACCTACGGCCGCACCGAGGAAATCATCGGCACATGGCTGAAGAAAAGCGGCAAGCGGAAGGACGTCGTCCTCGCCTCCAAGATCGCCGGCAGCGGCCGGCCGCATATCCGCGGCGGACGCGACATTTCGCGGGAGACCATCCGCGAAGCGCTCGACGCCAGCCTCAGGCGCCTCCAGACGGACTATCTCGACCTCTACCAGATCCACTGGCCGAACCGCGGCACCTATCATTTCCGCGGCTCATGGACATTCGACGCTTCGAAGCAGGATCGCGAAAGGACCGTCGCGGACATTGCCGAGGTTCTGGAAACGCTCGGCGAACTTGTGAAGGAAGGCAAGATCCGCGCAGCCGGCCTTTCCAACGAAAGCGCCTGGGGGACGCTGAAATACCTGCGTCTCTCGGAAGAAAAGGGCCTGCCGCGCGTGGCCTCGATCCAGAACGAATACAACCTCCTCTACCGCCAGTTCGATCTTGACCTTGCGGAAGTCGCCCATCACGAAGATGTCGGACTGCTCGCCTATTCGCCTCTCGCCGCCGGCATATTGACCGGCAAATACCTGAACGGCGCCCGGCCGGAAGGCTCGCGCGCGACGATCAACGCCGATCTCGGCGGCCGCCTGCAGCCGCTGCAGGAACCGGCGGTGAAGGCATATCTGGACGTCGCCGCCAGGCACGGCCTCGATACCGCACAGATGTCGCTCGCCTTCTGCCTCTCCCGCCCGTTCATGACCTCGGTCATCATCGGCGCGACCTCGACGGCGCAGCTCAGGAAGGACATGGCCGCCGCGGAGACCCGGCTTTCCGAAGAGGCGATGAAGGACATCGCGGGCGTCTACCGCCAATATCCGATGACGCTGTAAGGGCCTGAGATTCCACCCGGGCCGGCCGGCCGGGATGCCGCATCGCAACATTTAATCATTGCATTGCAGCAAAGCCGGTCTATACTAAACGGCTGTGAATGATCGGTTGTATGTGGTCTGATCCGGGAGAGACAAGTGACCGCAACATTTCTTCTCAAGAATGAAGACAGCAAGTCGAAGCTTCTCAGCCATCTCGCCCAGTTTAGGCTGATCCCGCCGCAGAACTGCGCCGTGACCTTCTACCCGCTGCACGCCATCGTCTCCTCGCAGCATTCGTTTGCGCTGGGCTCGGCGCGCACGGCCTGGTGAACTTCGCACCGCGCGACCGTCGATCCGCCCCGCGTCCCGACGTGATGCGGGGCAAAGCATAATGCCCCTTTTCCAATCCTTATCCGGTGAGACACACAACCAAAGCCTGGCGCATTGAAGCTGCGCAACGGCCCGATGGCGCATGGGCCCCACCCTCAAAAGTTACATCAACAAAAAAATCAACCTTAAATATCGCGAACACTGGAATTTCGCATTTTTGTCGTGTAGACACATTCAACCATAGATAAATATAAAGCAATAACACACCAAGAAGAATCCATAGATCCTCGTGACATTCATCGCCCGGACAACGCTCTCCCGGAAGGCCTGGGCGTGCCCGCCGCCGGAGGTTTTCGCATGGCATATCTGTACAAGATCACCAGGGACGGACGCGATTTCTTTGCATCCGCGGACGACCAGCCCCGCTTCTTCGTCGGCCGGCGCGTGCCCTACAAGGACAATATCGGCCTCTACAACATCTTCTCCGGAAGCCGGCTGGCGAAGCTGAACTTCGAGGCCGCGAACTTCACCGGCCGCTTCGGCTTCTGGGCCGAGTTCATCGAACCGACCGCAAGGTGCGAAGGCCGAAACTTCCTCACCCTCAACAGCTACGACAGGGCCGCCTTCACCTTCGGCTTCGGGCAGTTTGCGGCACATGTCGCCGGTGGCGATTTCGTCCACTACCTGCGGGCGATGCTCGCCCTCCCCGATGCCCGCGACTATTTCCCCCATCTTGTCCTGCACGACGGCCATATCCATTCCATCGACGGGCTCGGCCAGAGGGTGGAGCTGGAAGACACCAGCTCCACCCGGGGGCTCATGAAATACCTGAACCCGACGCTCGACGAGGTCGAGGACGCCGAAGTGATCGCCGCCGCGCGCCTCATCCACTGGACGACACAGTCGCAGGCGGCGCGCGACGCCCAAGTCGACCAGATGGTCGGCACGTTCAAGTCTTTCGTGGCGGATGCAGACAAACGCCTCTCGATCCACAACCGCACCGCCGACCAGTGCTGCATCATCGCCGATATCCTGCATCACGGACGCGGCGGCAGGATGACCTGGCCGCTCATCGCCGAGGCCCTCACCAGGACACGCCCCTTCGATGCCCTGCTGGCGATCGGTTCGGGTGAATGGGAGGAGCGCAGGCGCGTCCTGCGCGCGGCGATCGGCGCCAATGCGAACTTCAAAACGAAACGCTGGGACAGCGCCCGGAACGATTTCGTCTGAGACGTGCCGCACCTCGAACGGGTAAAAATACGCAGGGCCCTTGCCTAGCCGGCGAAAATGCGTATAAGGCACGTTGTTCGAAACACCCGGTCTTCTGGCTGGTGGCTGAACGGAGGGCAGGCCTGCCGAAAGCGGGCCGCAGGGACCAGAGGGTCCGAGCCTCCCGTGTCTCCGCTCTCGACCGTCTCGATCAAACAACTTTTCTTGCCGGGCTTCGCGCCCATCAAGAGCAGTCGTTGAGGCTTAGCCGCCGAGGTCCGGGTTGACAACCGCAAGAAAAGGCAAAGCTTACATGGCTCTTTACGAACACGTATTCCTTGCCCGGCAGGATATGTCCCCGCAGCAGGTTGATGCCCTCGTCGAACAGTACAAGGGCGTCATCGAAGCAAACGGCGGCAAGGTCGGGCGCATCGAGAACTGGGGCCTCAAGTCCCTCACCTACCGCATCAAGAAGAACCGCAAGGCTCATTACGCCCTGGTCGACATCGACGCGCCGGCAGCCGCCGTGCACGAGATGGAGCGTCAGATGCGCATCAACGAAGACATCCTCCGCTACATGACGATCGCCGTCGAGAAGCACGAGGAAGGTCCGTCCGCGATGATGCAGAAGCGCGACCGTGACGACCGTCCGCGCCGCGATGGCGACGACCGCGGCCCGCGCCGCGAGTTCGGCGACCGTCCGCCGCGTCGCGACGGCGAGTTCCAGCGCGGCCCGCGCCCGGATCGCGCTCCCCGCGAAGACCGCGCATAACCTGAGCTCAAGGAGAAAACACCATGGCTGACGTATCCTCCGCTCCGGCACGCCGTCCGTTCCACCGCCGTCGCAAGACCTGCCCCTTCTCGGGCGCCAATGCACCGCGGATCGACTACAAGGACGTACGCCTCCTGCAGCGCTACATTTCCGAGCGCGGCAAGATCGTTCCGTCCCGCATCACGGCCGTTTCCCAGAAGAAGCAGCGCGAACTCGCCCAGGCGATCAAGCGTGCCCGCTTCCTCGGCCTGCTGCCGTACGTCGTAGCGTAATTAGCGAATATCCGACCCTCGGATTCCTGATCCGGGGGTCGTCTCCCTTCCGCGATGGGCGCGGATCGGAACCCTGAAATCCCATGTTGGGGACCAGCCGCCTGAGGAAATGATCCAGGCCGCCTCCCCTAACTGCTTGAACAGGCAGGACAGCGAGACCGTGACGAACAAGAACCAGAATGTGCTGCCGATCGGCATTCTTGCCGGCATTGCCGCCACCCTGCTCGTGCTGGGTGCGAATGCGCAGCCGTCTTTTTCGTCCATCCTCTATGCCGCCTCCGCGCTGCCTGTCCTGATCGCCGGCCTCGGCTGGGGCAATCGCGCCGCCATTCTCGGCATCCTGTCGGCCGCCGTGCTGGGGGCCATTTTCGTCTCGCCCTACTTCGCGCTCGCGATGGCGGTCTTCACGCTGATCCCGGCGGGCTGGCTATCGCATCTCGCCAACCTGGCGCGCCCGGCCTCCGAACTCGGCGGCCCGGACAACCTGATGGCTTGGTATCCGATCTCGGACATCCTGCTGCATCTCTGCGGCCTGGTGACGATCGCAGTCATCGCGCTCGGCGTGGCGATCGGCTACGGCCCGGAACTCACCGGCCAGATGGTCGACGCCATGATGTCGTCGCTGCAGGCGCAGGAACCCGCCTTCACGCCAGACCCGGCGGGCATGGAGCAGACCAAGGCGATGATCGTGCTGATGCTGCCGCTGGTGCAGGGCGGCATCTGGGTCATGCTGCTGTTCGCGGCCTTCTACATCGCCGTGCGCATCGTCTCCCGCTCGGGCCGGGCGCTGCGTCCGCGCGAGGACATGCCATCCGCGCTTCGCATGAACCGGCATGCGATCTTCATCTTCCTCGGCGGCATCGTGCTCACCTTCCTGGGCGGCGTACCGGCGATGATCGGCGCCGTCATCTGCGGCACGTTCGGCGCCGGCTTTCTGATGGCGGGCTTCGCCTCCATCCATTTCCGCAGCCAGGGCAAGGATTGGCGCGTGCCGGTCCTCGTCCTCTGCTACCTGTCCTCCATGCTTCTCCTGCCGGCGTTCGCCATCCTCGTGCTCGGCCTGTCCGATACGCGGCGGACGATCGCGCTCACTCCGGCGAGAAGCCCGGCCAATCCCGACGAAAACAAGAATTGAGACCTAGAAAGGAAACCAACCATGCAAGTCATCCTGCTTGAACGCGTGCCGAAGCTCGGCCAGATGGGCGAAGTCGTGAAGGTTCGCGACGGTTATGCCCGCAACTTCCTGCTGCCGCAGGGCAAGGCGCTGCGCGCCAACGACGCCAACAAAAAGCGTTTCGAAGCCGAGCGCACCACGCTCGAAGCCCGCAACCTGGAACGCAAGGGCGAAGCCCAGAAGGTTGCCGAAGTGCTGGACGGCAAGTCCTTCATCATCGTCCGCTCCGCCGGCGAAACCGGCCAGCTCTACGGCTCGGTCGCGGCCCGCGACATCATCGAGACGCTCGCCGCCGAAGGCTTCAACATCGGCCGCAACCAGGTCGACCTCAACCATCCGATCAAGTCGATCGGCCTGCACAAGGTCACGCTGCACCTGCATGCGGAAGTCGAAATCTCGGTCGAGATCAACGTCGCCCGTTCGCCGGAGGAAGCCGAGCGCCAGGCCAAGGGTGAAAGCCTTACCTCCGCCGAAGCCATCTACGGCGTCGACGAAGACGCCCTGCGTCCGGAAGATTTCTTCGATCCGGAAGCCGATCGCGGGGAAGAAGACGAAGCCTGATCGCTTCGCGACAACCTGTTTTCCGACGCCCGGTCCGAAAGGCCCGGGCGTTTGTTTTTTTGCCCGCTCCAGTGTCGTAAAATTGAAAAGGAAGGGTGATTCGCGAATTGCCACAGTCAAACGGATTTGTGGCCGGGCCACGTTTTTCGATCCGGTCTGTGGATAGCGGTAGGTAATCCCGATTGCCGTATCACCCTGAGCCGCGAATCTCTAAAACCGAACCTTTCGAGCGACAGGACGGATAGGCAAAACCATGAACGACGCAGTGCGCAAGCTCGCCAACCTGCAGCCGGCAGAGCCGCATTACCGCGAAGCTCCGAACAATATCGAAGCCGAACAGGCGCTGCTCGGCGCGATCCTGGTCAACAACGACGCCTATTACCGCGTCTCCGACTTCCTGAAACCCGTCCATCTCCACGAGCCCCTGCACCGCAGGATCTTCGAGGTGGCGGGCGACATCATCCGCATGGGCAAGACCGCCAATCCGGTCACGATCAAGACCTTCCTGCCGGCCGAGGACAAGGTCGGCGACCTGACGGTGGCGCAATATCTCGCCCGCCTCGCGGCCGAAGCCGTGTCGATCATCAATGCCGAGGACTATGGAAGGGCGATCTACGACCTGGCGCTGCGCCGCGCGCTGATCACCATCGGCGAGGACATGGTCAACATCGCCTATGACGCGCCGCTCGACATGCCGCCGCAGACGCAGATCGAGGATACGGAGCGCCGGCTCTTCGAGCTTGCGGAAACCGGCCGCTACGACGGCGGCTTCCAGTCGTTCAACGATGCGGTGGCGCTCGCCATCGACATGGCGGGCGCGGCCTTCGAGCGGGACGGCCACCTTTCCGGCATCTCCACCGGCATCATGTCGCTCGATAACAAGATGGGCGGGCTGCAGCGCTCCGACCTGATCGTGCTCGCCGGACGTCCCGGCATGGGCAAGACCTCGCTTGCCACCAACATCGCCTACAACATCGCCGCCGCCTACGAGCCGGAAGTGATGCCCGACGGCACGTTCAAGGCCAAAAACGGCGGCGTCGTCGGCTTCTATTCGCTCGAAATGTCGTCCGAACAGCTCGCGACCCGCATCATCTCCGAGCAGACGGAAGTCTCGTCCTCGAAGATCCGCCGCGGCGACATCACCGAGGCCGATTTCGAAAAGCTTGTCGCCTGCTCCCAGATGATGCAGAAGGTGCCGCTCTTCATCGACCAGACCGGCGGCATCTCGATCGCCCAGCTTTCCGCCCGCGCCAGACGCCTGAAGCGCCAGCGCGGTCTCGACTGCCTTGTGGTGGACTATATCCAGCTGATGACGGGTGCGGGCAAATCCGGCGACAACCGCGTGCAGGAAATCACCCAGATCACCACGGGCCTGAAATCGCTCGGCAAGGAACTGAACGTGCCGATCATCGCGCTGTCGCAGCTCTCGCGTCAGGTGGAAAGCCGCGACGACAAGCGCCCGCAGCTTTCCGACCTTCGCGAATCCGGCTCGATCGAACAGGACGCCGACGTGGTGCTCTTCGTGTTCCGCGAGGAATATTACGTGAAGAACATGGAGCCGCGCGATCCGAACGATCCGAAATACGCGGAATGGGAAGCGCATATGGACAAGGTGAAGGGCACGGCGGACGTAATCATCGCCAAGCAGCGCCACGGGCCGACCGGCACCGTGAAACTCGCCTTCCAGTCGGAATACACCCGCTTCGCCGATCTTGCCGACCCGAGCTTCACGCAGTACGAGGAGCATTGAGGCCACGGTTCGCTTGTCGGCCCCCGCTCCGCAAATCGCGGCCGGCTTCGGCTCGACGCCGGCCCCTCTTGCGGTGAGGTGCTGGGCAATTCGAATTCGCGCTCTAACATCAGCCATCCACACGCATCATTTATCGCTGGAGTGACTGCAATGGCCGACGAGACACCCAGGAAACCGACGAGGGCCACTAAAAAACCTGTCGCCAAGCGGAGTTCGACAGAGCCGATCCTGCTTTCGGGCGGCAATCCCCAGATTGCGAAGGGCTATGGCGATGCCCCGGTACAGGCCTATATCGCGGCCATGCCGGGCTGGAAACGCGACCTCGGGCGCCGTCTCGATGCGCTTATCGCCCATACCGTCCCCGGCGTGAGCAAGGCCGTCAAATGGAACACGCCCTTCTATGGCATGGAGGGTGATGGCTGGTTCGTCGCTTTCCATTGCTTTACGAAATACGTCAAGGTGACCTTCTTCCGCGGCACGTCCCTGCATCCCGTTCCCCCCGGCGCTTCCAAGCACAAGGAGGTGCGCTATCTCGACATCCGGGAGGACGAGGAGTTCGACGAAGGCCAGTTCACCGATTGGATAAGGCAGGCCAGCCAGTTGCCCGGTGAACGTTTGTAAGCGGTGCAGGGCATCCGCACGGCCCAAAAGATTGTGCAGCGCGAAGGAATTTCGCGGATCGGCCTTTTTCCCGCCCTCGAAACCGCTAGGATCGCAGCAACAGTCCCTACCGCCGGTGAGCTTCCATGACCGAGTTCGAAACCGACCTTTCCGCCTCCGACGACTTCGATGTCGCGCCCGTCCGGCTGACGGTCGATCTCGGAGCGCTTGCCGACAACTGGCGGGAGATGGCGCGACGATCCGGCAGGGCGCGCGCCGCGGCGGTCGTCAAGGCCGATGCCTATGGGCTCGGAATCGAGGATTGCGGCACCGCTCTCTACGAGGCCGGCGCCCGCGATTTCTTCGTCGCCGTGGCCCAGGAAGGTGCGACACTGCGCGCCTATGCGCCGGATGCCCGTATCTATGTGCTTTCCGGCATCTGGCCGGGGCAGGAAGCGATTTTCTACGAACACGGACTGGTGCCGGTGCTTGCCTCGGAAGAGCAGCTCGCCTTCTGGATGTCGGTGACCGCCGAACACGGCGACCATCCCTGCGCGCTGCAGGTGGATACGGGGTTCAACCGGCTCGGCCTGCCGCCCGAAGAGGCGATCGCATTCGCCGACGACGTCTCGCGGCCCGCCAGCTTCTCTCCCGTGCTGGTGCTGTCGCATCTCCACAACGGCGACACGCCGTCTTCCGACCTCAACCGTCGCCAGCTCGAATCATTCCGGAGGGTTGCGGAGGCTTTCGAAGGAATCGAAGCAAGTCTCTCCGCCTCGGCGGGAATTTTCCTGGGCCCGGAATACCGCTTCGACCTTACCCGGCCCGGCATCGCGCTTTATGGCGGCGAGGCCGTGGCCGGTGAGCCGAACCCGATGAAGCCGGTCGCCCGTGCGGAAGCGCGCATCATCCAGATCCGCGACGCGAAGAAAGGCGAGACGGTCAGCTATGGCGGCACCCATCAGCTTTCCCGCGACAGCCGCCTGGCGATTGCCGCCGCCGGTTATGCCGATGGCTACCTGCGCTCGCTTTCCGGGTCAGGCGTGCCGCTGCGCCAGGTGGTCGAACACGGCGCCTTCGGCTTCGTTGCCGGCCGCAAGGTGCCGGTGGTCGGCCGCATCACCATGGACCTGACGATCTTCGACGTGACCGACATCGCCCCTTCGGAAATCCGCGCCGGCGATTATATCGAACTCTTCGGCCCCAACATGCCGCTCGACGACGTCGCCCGCGCCGCAGGGACGATCGGCTATGAACTCCTGACTGGCCTCGGACTGCGCTACGAACGGCGGTATGTCTATCCCGACAGCTAGGCTGTGTGGAAGGCTTGGAAGCCGAAATCCACTGTGCTATACGAGAACAAAAGGAGATCGAAATGACCGAGATCCATCTCAGCGACGAGGACAGGGCTTTCATCGAGGAGCAGGTGAAAACCGGAGTCTACAAGGATGCCGACGAGGTCGTGGCGGCAGGACTGCGCCTGCTCGGCAGCGAGGAAGGCGAGTTACAGGAACTGAGCCGTCTTATCCAAGAAGGGATCGATGATGTCGAAGCCGGCCGCGTGGTGCAGTTCGAAAGCGCCGAAGAGCTTACGGCGCATATCCTGAAGATGGCGGAGGAACGGAAGAATGCGGTCGCGCCGACTGGTAATGTCCCAAAGGGCGCTGAACGATCTTCTCGGCATCTATGAGTATATTGCCCAGTTAACCCGGTGGCGGCCAGGCGTCTGCTCGATGACATCAACGCGAAAATCAAGTGGATGGCAGGGCTCGGCGTAATTGGTGTACCCCGCGACTTCATTCCGGGTTTGAGAGCATTTCCCTATCGAAAACGGTGCATCTATTTCCTTGTCGAGGAAAGAAAATTGACTGTGCTCCATATTTCTCCACGGTCGTCAAAAAGTCTCTTCCGACGATTTCAAGACAGACGAAACCTGACCTCATGGCGAAAACAAAGACCCAATTCGTGTGCCAGAACTGCGGCACGGTGCACAACCGCTGGGCCGGCAGATGCGACGGCTGCGGCGAGTGGAACACCATCGTCGAGGAAGACCCGATGGGCGGCATCGGCGGCGGGCCGGGCCGGGCGCCGAAGAAGGGCCGCGCCGTGGCCCTCACCACGCTTTCGGGCGAAACCGAACATGCGCCGCGCATCCATACCGGCATTTCCGAACTCGACCGGGCGACCGGCGGGGGCTTCGTGCGCGGTTCGGCGGTGCTCGTCGGCGGCGATCCCGGCATCGGCAAGTCGACCCTGCTGATGCAGGGAGCGGCCGCCCTTTCCCGCCGCGGCCACCGGATCGTCTATGTCTCGGGCGAAGAGGCCGTGGCGCAGGTGCGCCTGCGGGCCCAGCGGCTCGGGGCGGCCGATTCGGACGTGCTGCTCGCCGCCGAGACGAATGTGGAAGACATCCTCGCCACCATCTCGGAAGGCAAGCGGCCCGATCTCGTCATCATCGACTCCATCCAGACGCTCTGGAGCGATACCGCCGATTCGGCGCCGGGCACCGTCACCCAGGTGCGCACCGGCGTGCAGGCGATGATCCGCTTCGCCAAGCAGACGGGTTCGGCCATGGTTCTCGTCGGCCACGTCACCAAGGAAGGCCAGATCGCCGGTCCCCGCGTCGTCGAGCACATGGTCGATGCCGTCCTCTATTTCGAGGGCGACCGCGGCCATCACTACCGCATCCTGCGCACGGTCAAGAACCGCTTCGGGCCGACCGACGAGATCGGCGTCTTCGAAATGTCCGACAAGGGGTTGCGGGAGGTCTCCAATCCATCCGAACTCTTCCTGGGCGAACGCAACGCCAAGGCGCCGGGCGCGGCGGTCTTCGCCGGCATGGAGGGCACCCGGCCGGTCCTGGTCGAGGTACAGGCGCTGGTCGCCCCCACCTCGCTCGGCACGCCGCGCCGCGCCGTGGTCGGCTGGGATTCCTCGCGGCTTTCGATGATTCTCGCGGTGCTCGAGGCCCATTGCGGCGTCCGGCTCGGCCAGCATGACGTGTATCTGAACGTGG
Organism: Neorhizobium puerariae; assembly: GCF_042429745.1. Classification (NCBI taxonomy): domain Bacteria; kingdom Pseudomonadati; phylum Pseudomonadota; class Alphaproteobacteria; order Hyphomicrobiales; family Rhizobiaceae; genus Neorhizobium; species Neorhizobium puerariae. The sequence continues at coordinate 164,571 of NZ_JBHMAA010000024.1, forward strand.
CCGGCGGCTATCGCATCTCGGAACCGGCGGCCGACCTTGCGGTCGCTTCCGCGCTCGTCTCCTCTCTTGCCGGTCTTGCCCTGCCCGCCGATTGCGTCTATTTCGGCGAAATCAGCCTCTCGGGGGCGGTGCGGCCAGTCTCCCAGACTGCCCAACGCCTTAAGGAAGCTGAGAAACTCGGCTTTTCCGGAGCGATGCTTCCGGCTGCATCCGCCGAAGTGCCCAAGGGCACGGCGAGCCGCTGGACCGAGATCGACGACCTGCCGGACCTGGTGGCGCGGATCGCCGGTTCGGCAAAAAGGCTGGGAAATGCGCCGGAGGATGATTGATCTTCCGTTAACAGGTCCGCTGTTGTATGACGGCTGCCTTGAGGCGGGGTGCCGGGCGTAATCCGGCAAGTCTTGGAGTAATATATGCCCATTACGATTTTCGACGGTATCGTCATCGGCGTGACGCTGTTTTCCGCCGTGCTCGCCATGGTTCGCGGTTTCTCGCGGGAAGTGCTGTCGATCGCAAGCTGGGTGGGCTCTGTCGCCGCCGCCTATTACCTTTATCCGCTGCTGCTTCCCTATGCGAAGAACTACACGGCGGACGACCGCATCGCGATCGCCGCATCCGCCGGCATCATCTTCCTGATCGCGCTGATCGTCATTTCCTTCATCACGACCCGGATCGCCGATTTCATCATCGACAGCCGCGTCGGCGCGCTGGACCGGACGCTCGGCTTCCTGTTCGGCGCGGCCCGCGGCATCCTGCTGCTCGTCGTCGCCGTCGCCTTCTGGAACTGGCTGGTGGCCGCCAATGCGCAGCCGGCCTGGGTCACGCATGCGAAATCCAAGCCGTTCCTCGACACGCTGGTGGCGCGCCTCGAGGCCGTGCTGCCCGACGATATCGAGCCGCAGATCCGCGCCCGCATCATGGGCCGCGAGGCAGCGCCCGCGGAAGGCGCACCGGGTCAGGATCAGCCGCCGGCAGAGGATGCGCCGGCAACAAATAATTGACGCTTTGTTGCGCTTGATGCGGCGCAAAACGTCACCATTTGTGGTAACATTCGAAATGACATGAAACGGGCTGGGCCCGGGGGACGCTTTCTCCGGCCCGCCTCTCCGTTTTTCCGAAAGGGACAAGTTGTCCGAAAGGATAAGGAACCAAGATGAGTGAGCCGGTTTCTGGGGCGTTCGACGGAAGAAGCGTCCACGAATGGGATGGGGACACGCTTCGCGAGGAATGCGGCGTTTTCGGAATCCTGGGACATCCCGATGCGGCGACGCTGACCGCGCTCGGGCTCCATGCGCTCCAGCATCGCGGCCAGGAAGCCGCCGGCATCGTTTCCTTCGACGGCCTGCGCTTCCATTCGGAACGCCGCATGGGCCTTGTCGGCGACCACTATACCGATCCGGCCACGCTTGCCCGGCTGCCCGGCAATATCGCCATCGGCCACAATCGCTATTCCACCACCGGCGAGGTGGCGCTCCGCAACGTGCAGCCGCTGTTCGCCGAACTGGAAGTGGGCGGCATCGCGATCGCCCATAACGGCAACTTCACCAACGGGCTGACGCTGCGCCGGCAGCTGATCGCCGGCGGCGCGATCTGCCAGTCCACTTCCGATACCGAAGTGGTCCTCCACCTCATCGCCCGCTCCCGCTATACGTCGACGGCCGACCGCTTCATCGACGCGATCCGCCAAATGGAAGGCGGTTACGCCATGGTCGCCATGACGCGCACCAAGCTGATCGCCGCCCGCGACCCGATCGGCATCCGGCCGCTCGTCATGGGCGAGCTCGACGGCAAGCCGATCTTCTGTTCCGAGACCTGCGCACTCGACATCATCGGCGCGAAATTCGTCCGCGACGTGGAGAACGGCGAGGTCATCATCTGCGAAATCCAGCCCGACGGGTCGATCAGCATCGATGCCCGCAAGGCCGGCAATGGCCAGCCGGAGCGGCTCTGCCTGTTCGAATACGTCTATTTCGCCCGTCCCGATTCCGTGGTCGGCGGCCGCAGCGTCTATGTCGCCCGCAAGAACATGGGCATCAACCTCGCCAAGGAAGCGCCCGTCGAAGCCGATGTCGTGGTGCCCGTGCCGGACGGCGGCACGCCCGCCGCTCTCGGCTATGCGCAGGAAAGCGGCATCCCCTTCGAGTACGGCATCATCCGCAACCATTATGTCGGCCGCACCTTCATCGAGCCGACGCAGCAGATTCGCGCCTTCGGCGTCAAGCTCAAGCATTCCGCCAACCGGGCGATGATCGAGGGCAAGCGCGTCATCCTGGTGGACGATTCGATCGTGCGCGGCACGACGTCGCTGAAGATCGTGCAGATGATCCGCGATGCCGGCGCACGCGAAGTGCATTTCCGGGTCGCGAGCCCGATGATCTATTATCCGGACTTCTACGGCATCGACACGCCGGACCGGGAAAAGCTGCTCGCCAACCAATATGACAGCCTGGAGGCGATGTGCCGCTATATCGGGGCGGACTCGCTGCAATTCCTGTCGATCAACGGCCTTTATCACGCCGTCGGCGACGAGGACCGCAACGACGCCCGCCCGCAGTTCACCGACCATTACTTCACCGGCGACTATCCGACCCGCCTGCTCGACAAGGACGGGGAATCGATGGGACGGAAGGTTTCGGTTCTCGCCAGCAACGGGTGAGACAAACGGATCAGTTTGCATTCGCCGACAAACGGACTAGAAGGCTGCGGCAACGCAGCCTTCTTTTATGCCGTGAAACCGTGAGACGAGCAGGATGGACATCGATTTGAAGAACAGGATCGCGCTGGTCACCGGCGCATCGCGCGGCATCGGTTATTTCACGGCGCTCGCGCTCGCGAGGGCCGGCGCGCATGTGATCGCCACCGCCCGCACCGTGGGGGGACTGGAAGAACTCGACGACGCGATCAAGGCAGTCGGCGGCACCGCCACCCTCGTCCCCTTCGACATCACCGACATGGCTGCGATCGACCGGCTCGGCGCCTCGATCTTCGAGCGCTGGGGCAAGCTCGACATCCTCGTCGCCAATGCCGGCATCCTGGGCGTCATCTCTCCGCTCGGCCATATCGAGGCGAAAGTCTTCGAGAAGGTCATCACCACCAACGTTACGGCCACCTGGCGGCTGATCCGCTCGGTCGAGCCGCTGCTCGTCAAGTCCGATGCGGGACGCGCGCTGATCCTGTCCTCCGGCGTCGCCAGCAATCCCCGCGCCTTCTGGGGCGCCTATGCGATCTCCAAGTCGGCGGTCGAGACCATGGGCCGCATCTGGGCGGCGGAGACCAGCCATACGTCGCTGAAGGTCAACATCGTCAATCCCGGCGCGACCCGCACGGCGATGCGCGCCCAGGCCATGCCCGGCGAAGATCCCCAGACGCTGCCCCATCCTTCAGAAGTCGCCGAAAAGATCCTCTTCCTCGCCTCGCCCGGGATGACGGAAAGCGGCCGGCTGTTCGTGGTGCGCGACAACACGTTCGTGGACTTCAAGTCGCCTGAGTGAATTGCGCCGGTTGAACCGCCGCGGGCGGACGCCATTCCTGCTTGCCGCGCCGGAGGGAGGGGCCTAATCTCACGCCACATCGCGAGTACCGGGGCGTTTTCTTCATTGTCGCTGGCAGAATTCATCACACAATACGGTGCGCTGGCCGTCTTCATCGGCGCCGGCGCCGAGGGCGAGACCGCCGCATTCCTCGGCGGGATATTCGCGCACCGCCACCTGATGCCGGACTGGCAGGCGGCCGCCGCAGCCTCTCTCGGATCGTTCGCGGCCGATCAGCTCTTTTTCTTCGCGGGCCGCTACGCCAGCAGGCTGGGCTTCGTTCGAAAATTCATCGCGTCCAAAATGATGAAGCGTGTCGCCCACCTTCTGGAGACCTATCCGACAGGATTCATCCTGTCCTTTCGCTTCATATACGGAATCAGGATCATCAGCCCGGTTGCCATCGGCCTTTCGTCCATTTCCCCATGGCGTTTCCTGCTGCTCAATTTCATCGCCGCCGCCCTCTGGGGCACGGTCATCACCGCGGTCGGCTATCTGCTCGGCAATGCCGTCGAAGCCCTTTTCGGACGGCTGAGGCTGCACCACCACCTGCTGGTCGCGCTCGCGGCCATTCTTCTCGTCATCGCCTTTGCCGCGATCATCGGTCGGAAATATCTGTCGAAAGCCTCGCAAGGCGCATGACTCCGCTGCGTGCTTTCGAAAACGCGCAGTCCATGGGTCTTAAACCTTTCGCGCTTCGCACAGCCCCTTGACCAAACCCCTCCTCCGCGCCATAACCTCGCTCCATGAAGACGGCGATTTCCATCTGCGGGATCATTATTCGCTAGCGCATGCGCTGGCCCGGCCGTTTTCGTCTCTCGAAAAGCCTTGAAGACAAACGACCCGGTCCGGCACCGGCGCTTGCCCCCTTTTGGAGACCGACGGGGAGACTTTCGGGAGATTTTTCGATGAGCTTTTCGCTCAAGCTCTACAATACGCTGACCCGCGAGAAGGCGGAATTCAAGCCGATCGACGCCCGGAACGTGCGCATGTATGTCTGCGGCCCGACGGTCTACGACTATGCCCATATCGGCAATGCCCGGCCGGCGATCGTCTTCGACGTGCTCTTCCGGCTGCTGCGGCATGTCTATGGCGAAAGCCATGTCACCTACGCACGCAACATCACCGACGTGGACGACAAGATCAACGCCCGCGCGCTCAGGGACCATCCCGGCCTGCCGCTCAACGAGGCGATCCGCGCGGTCACGGAAAGGACCGAGACGCAGTTCCACGAGGATGTGGCGGCGCTCGGCTGCCTTCCGCCCACCGTCGAGCCGCGCGCCACCGACAACATCCCCCAGATGACCGGGATCATCGAAAAGCTGATCGCCCGGGGCCATGCCTATGTGGCGGCCGGCGAAGTGCTGTTCGACACGAAATCGATGCGCGACTACGGCCAGCTCTCCAAGCGCCCGCTCAACGAGCAGCAGGCCGGCGCCCGCGTCGCCGTCGATGCGCACAAGAGGAATCCCGGCGATTTCGTGCTCTGGAAGCTCTCCAGCCACAACGAGCCCGGCTGGGAAAGCCCATGGGGCCGCGGCCGTCCGGGCTGGCACATCGAGTGCTCGGCCATGAGCGGGCGTTATCTCGGCGAGGTTTTCGACATCCACGGCGGGGGGCTCGACCTCATCTTCCCGCATCATGAAAACGAGATCGCCCAGTCGCGCTGCGCCCATGGCACGGAGGTGATGGCGAATGTGTGGATGCACAACGGCTTCGTGCAGGTCGAAGGCCGCAAGATGTCGAAGTCGGAAGGCAACTTCATCACCATATACGACCTGTTGCACACGGAAACCTTCGGCGGCCGCAAGTGGCCGGGCGAGGTGCTGCGGCTTGCCATGCTGATGACGCATTATCGCGAGCCGATCGACTTTTCCGTGAAGCGGCTGGAGGAGGCCGAGCGGCTGCTCGCCAAATGGCCCGCCGCGGACCTGTCGGACGCCGCGCCCTGCGACACCGTCTTGGAAGCGCTGGCGGACGATCTCAATACGGTCGCCGCCGTTCAGGCGCTGCACGGCCTGGCCCAGGAAGCCAATGCCGACAAGGCGCTGCTACCGGTCTTTGCGGCCAGCGCCGCGCTGATCGGCGTGCTGCCGCAGAAGACGGAAATCGACGAGGCGGTCGCCGCCGAGATCGACACGCGCGTCAAGGCGCGGCTTGAACTGCTGAAGGCGAAAAACTTCGCCGAGGCCGACAAGATCCGCGATACACTCGTCGCCGAGGGCATCCAGCTCAAGGACGGCAAGGACCCGGCAACCGGCGAACGCGTCACGACCTGGGAGGTGAAGCGCTAGGGCGCTTCACCTGTTGCCTGGAGGAGAAGAGCGATGATCGATCACATGGGCATCAGGGTCGGGAATTTCGACCGGGCCAGGACCTTCTGCGACGCAGCCTTCGCGCCGCCCGGCGCCGCGCTTCTCCACATGGTGCCAACCGAATATACCCATGGCGTGAAGGTCTGCGGCTACGGGCGCGAGAGGCCGGTCGCCGGCTATATCGTCGATTTCGCCTGCCCTACCCATCATCTGATCGTGGAAGTCGATGGATCGCAGCACGGTAACGATGTCGATCTTCGCTACGACGACAATCGTACCCGACGTCCGCAAAAGGATGGCTGGACGGTCCTGCGTTTTTGGACCGACGACGTTCTGAAGGACGTGGACAACGTTTGTCTTCATATCGTGAGAACCGTTGAGGAGGCCGGCTCATGACCATCATCCTTACCGGCGGGTGCCAGTGCGGCGCGGTGCGCTACCGGGCGACCGGCGAGATCGGGTTTCCGCATCTGTGCCATTGCCGCATGTGCCAGAAGGCGGCGGGCAGCTATTTCATGCCGCTCGGCGGCGTGAAATGGGAGAACTTCTCCTTCACCCGCGGCGAGCCGGCGTGGTTCCACTCCTCCGAAACCGTGCGGCGAGGCTTCTGCGTCCAATGCGGCACGCCGCTCTTCTATGACGGCGGCAGCGACCATATCAGCATCACGCTGGGCTCGCTGGACGCGCCGCAGGGCGTCAGGCCGGCGCTGCAGACCAATCTTGCGCACAAGATGTTCTGGTTCGGCGCGCTCGACGGCCTGCCGCACGATGCCGGCATGGACATGACGCCGGACGAGGAGAAGAAGGTGGCGGCGAGCAGCCGCCAGCATCCGGATCACGACACGGAAAGCTGGCCGCCTGAGGAACGGGAGGCAAGGTCATGAACGCAATCGTCAGAACCGGCGGATGCCAGTGCGGCGGCATCCGCTTCCGGCTGGAGGGAGAGCCGCTGGATTCCTCGATCTGTCATTGCCGCATGTGCCAGAAGGCCTTCGGCGCCTATTACGCGCCGCTGGTCGCGGTCGGCGAGGCCAACCTTGCCTGGACGCGCGGCGCGCTCAAGTATTTCCAGTCGTCGAACCATGTGCGGCGCGGGTTCTGCCCGGATTGCGGCACGCCGATGACCTATGAGGCGGATGACGGCATCGCGATCTCCGCCGGCAGTTTCGACGATCCCGCCTCGCTGCCGCCGGTTATCCAGTTCGGCGTGGAGGGCAAGCTGCCCTTCGTCGACCGGTTGCACACGCTGCCACAGCGCCACACGATGGACGATATCGATTCCGCTCCCTTCCTGAGCGACATCGTCTCGTACCAGCATCCCGATCACGACACGGAAACCTGGCCGCCGGAAGACTGGCAGCCAATGGATTGGCAGAAGGAGAAGAGGCAATGAGCGAAACCCCGAAAACAGGCGGCTGCCAGTGCGGCGCCGTGCGCTTCCGCATCCATGGCGAACTCGGGCGCGCCTCGATCTGCCATTGCCGCATGTGCCAGAAGGCCTTCGGCGGTTTCTTCGGGCCGCTCGTCAGCGCCCCGAAGGACGGCGTCGAATGGACCCGCGGCGAACCCAAATACTTCCAGTCCTCGGTCAATATCGACCGCGGCTTCTGCGAGAACTGCGGCACGCCCCTCACCTATCGCCATCCGGGCGGGCTGGAACTCTCGATCGGCTCCTTCGACAATCGTGACGACCTGGCGCCGAAGATCCAGGTGAACTACGCGTCCCGCATACCGTGGGTGGAAACGATCTTCGACCAGCCCGTCCACAACGACGCGGACTATTACGTGCGGCAGGAGCAGATCATCTCCTTCCAGCATCCGGACCACGACACGGATGCATGGCCTTCGAAAGGCTTGTGAGATGACGGGCGACCCGAACCTGAAGATGCCGAAATGGCTGCTCTACGGACTGATCGCCAAGGGCATCCTCGTCGTGCTGATCACGGGGGCGATCCTGGCCTATGCATTCCTGAGGTGACGGGTCGCCTCTTTTTTACACCGCCGGCAGGGCGGAGAGATTGACGAAGGATTTTTTGATGACTGAATCACTGCGTGGCCTCTATCCCGAGATCGAACCCTTCGAGACCGGCCATCTCGATGTCGGCGACGGCCATGCGATCTACTGGGAGCGGGTCGGCACGCGCGGCGCAAAACCCGCCGTCTTCCTGCATGGGGGACCGGGCGGCGGCTGCAATCCGAACCAACGGCGGCTCTTCGATCCTGCGCTTTACGACGTGCTGCTCTTCGACCAGCGCGGTTGCGGCCGCTCCACGCCGCATGCCAGCCTGGAAGCCAACACGACCTGGCATCTGGTCGCCGATATCGAACGGCTGAGGAAGATGACCGGCGTCGAAAGATGGCAGGTCTTCGGCGGCTCCTGGGGCTCGACGCTGGCGCTCGCCTATGCGGAAACCCATCCCGAGCGCGTGACCGAGCTTCTGGTGCGGGGCATCTATACGCTGACGAGGCCCGAGCTCGACTGGTATTATCAGTTCGGCGTCTCGGAAATGTTCCCGGACAAGTGGGAGGCCTTCGTCGCGCCCATTCCGGAAGCCGAGCGCCACGAGATGATGGCCGCCTATCACCGCCGGCTCACCGGCGAGGACAAGGCCGAGCAGATCCGCTGCGCCAAGGCCTGGAGCGTCTGGGAGGGCTCCACCATCACGCTGCTCCCGGACCCGCAGCTTGCTGCAACCCACGACGAGGATCGCTATGCGCTCGCCTTCGCGCGCATCGAGAACCATTTCTTCATGAATGCGGGCTGGCTGGAGGATGGGCAGCTTCTGCGCGACGCGGTGAAGCTCAAGGGCATTCCGGGCGTCATCGTGCACGGGCGCTACGACATGCCCTGCCCGCTGAAATACGCCTGGCAGCTCTCGAAGGTCTGGACGGACGCGGATTTCCACATCATCGAAGGCGCCGGCCATGCGGTCTCGGAGCCGGGCATCACCGACAGGCTGATCCGCGCTACGGACCGGTTTGCGGGGAAGGCCTGATCCCGATGGTGACCAGGGATACCCCCTCTGCCCTGCCGTGCAGAGGGGGTGACGCCGCCGACAGAAGAATAATGCCGCTCCAGGAGGAGCACCCATGACACGCGAACGCATCTATCTCTTCGACACCACGCTCCGCGACGGGCAGCAAACGCCCGGCGTCGATTTCTCCGTCGAGGACAAGATCGCCATTTCCGACATGCTGGACGCGTTCGGCATCGATTATGTCGAGGGTGGCTATCCCGGCGCGAACCCGACCGATACAGCCTTCTTCTCCCAGAAGCGCACGGACAAATCCGCCTTCGTCGCCTTCGGCATGACGAAGCGGGCCGGCATTTCCGCGTCCAACGATCCGGGTCTTGCGGTGCTGCTGCAGGCCGAGAGCGATGCGGTCTGTTTCGTCGCGAAAAGCTGGGACTACCATGTGCGCGTCGCGCTCGGCTGTTCCAACGAGGAGAACCTGGAATCGATCCGCGACAGCGTCGCGGCCACCCGCCAGGCGGGCAAGGAGGCCATGGTCGATTGCGAGCATTTCTTCGACGGCTACAAGGCCAATCCGGACTATGCGCTTGCCTGCGCGCGCACGGCCCACGAGGCCGGCGCCCGCTGGGTCGTGCTCTGCGACACCAACGGCGGCACGCAGCCGGACGAAATCCGCAAGATCGTCAAGGCGGTGATCGCCGCGGGCATACCGGGCTCGTCGCTCGGCATCCACGCCCATGACGATACCGGCCAGGCGGTCGCCAATTCGCTCGCGGCGATAGAGGCGGGCTGTCGTCAGATCCAGGGCACGCTGAACGGTATCGGCGAGCGCTGCGGCAATGCCAACCTGGTGACGCTGATCGCGACGCTCGCCCTGAAAGAGTTTTATTCCAGCCGCTTCGAGACGGCGATCGACACCGAACGGCTGACCGGGCTCACCAATCTCAGCCACGCCTTCGACGAACTCCTGAACCGCTCGCCGAACCACCAGAGCCCCTATGTCGGCGCGTCGGCCTTCGCCACCAAGGCCGGCATCCATGCCTCGGCGCTTCTGAAGGACCCGCGTACCTACGAGCATGTGACGCCGGAAAGCGTCGGCAATTTCCGCAAGGTCATGGTGTCGGACCAGGGTGGCAAGTCGAACTTCATCAACGCGCTCAAGCGACGCGGCATCGAGGTTGCCAAGGACGACCCCAAGCTCGACCGGCTGATCTCCATCGTCAAGGAGCGCGAGGCTTCCGGTTATGCCTATGAAGGCGCCGATGCGAGCTTCGAGCTGCTCGCCCGCCGCACGCTCGGCACGATCCCGGAATTCTTCTCGATCGAAGGGTTCCGGGTGATGGTGGAGCGCCGTTTCGATTCCCACGGCCGCCTGAAAATCGTCTCGGAAGCGGTCGTGAAGATCGCGGTCGACGGCGAGACGCTGATGTCGGTCGCGGAAGGGGATGGCCCGGTCAACGCACTCGACCGGGCGCTGCGCAAGGATTTCGGCAAATACCAGCACGAGATCGACGACCTGCTACTCGCCGATTTCAAGGTGCGTATCCTCAATGGCGGAACGGAAGCGATCACCCGCGTCCTGATCGAATCCACCGACAGCAGCGGCGCGCGCTGGTGGACGGTCGGCGTGTCGGAGAACGTCATCGACGCCTCCTTCCAGGCGCTGATGGATTCCGTCATCTACAAGTTGATGAAGAACCGCGAACTGGCGGGCAAGATCGCGGCGGAGTGAGGCTGGGCTGGCGCGGCCCCCGGGCCATGCCGGCGCGACGGGCATGGCCGCCGCGCAGGGGAGGCAGGCAGCCGGCCTAGATCGTAAAGCTCCTGGGCCTGGCGAGCTGCACCTTCTCGGTGCCGGACACTTTCGTGAATTCGAGCGAGGCCGTGTCCAGTATCTTCCCTGCGAGGTTGAAAGTGCGGCCTTCGAATTGCACACGGATCGTGTCGAGGTCTTCGCCGGCCTTGAGCCTTTCGCCCGCTATCTGCTCCTGAAGCGTGAAACTGGCCAGCAGGTAGTCCCGGTTTGACATGCGCGCCTGCTTCTTCTGGAGATCCTCTGCCTCTTTCAGCAGGCTGGTCAGCCTGGCGGACTGCGTCTGGCTTGACGATGCGGCCGGTTGTGCCGTCCGATCGGCGGAATCGGCGCCAGACTTCGTCCGATCCGCTCCGGTGTAACGCTGCAATGCTGAAAAATAGGACGTTGAGCCAATTGTTGTCATGATTATCTCTCCCTGAAGTGGAGCCATCACATCGCATGCAAACCCTGCGTCGAGCTTGTCCCGTGCGCGAACTCGTACGAGACCGATGTCTCCGGACGCCTCCATGGCGGACCATGCGCCCCTCTCCGCTCACGCCTCCTCGAACGAAAGCCCCCAATCCTCCTCGGCGTACCACTCGTTTTCTCCCGGCGGCTTCCGCCAGCGGAGACTGCGCACCTGATATCCCCGGCGACTGCGGAAGGCTTCGGCCAGCGCCTCATGCCGCCCTCCCGGCGCCGGCTCCTGCCCTTCCGCCCAGACGAAAGAGACCGGCTGCAGGAATTTCGCGCCGAAACTCTCCGCGCGCCGCCTGTCGATCATCAGAAAGCCGGCCCGGCGGGTGAAGCCGGTCGGCCGGCCGTTCTCGACCGCCGGGATGCCCAGCGGGAACAGCAGCCGCCCGCCGATCGCCAGATTGTCGATCCAGGCGGCCGGCGGATGGTCGAGCGCGAAATTGGCATAGGCGACGTCGACGTCCTCTTTCGGCCATTCGGTCGCGTCGCCCTGCACCACCTCCACGTTCGGATAAACGGAGAGGCTCTTTCGCACCCTCGCCGCCAGCGCCTCGTCATATTCGATCGCGATCACCCGGCCAGAAGGCCCGGCCAGTTCGGCGATGATGGCCGTGTAATAACCCGCCCCGGCGCCGAGATGGACGACGGTCTCTCCCTCCCGCACGCCGAGGGCATCGAGCCCCGCCGCATGCAGCGAGGGCATGCCGTTGTTGACGCCGCGCTTCGTGTCGAGCCCGATCAGGACATCCTGGTAGAGGACGACGGGATCGGCGGATGCCATTTCGCGATAATTGCGGAAGTCGTTGTAGACCCATGGCGGCGGCCCGACGAAATCCTCGCGCGGAACCTTCGCGAAAGCGCCGAGAAGCCTGTCGTTCCTTGCAATTCCGGCCTTCGCCAATATCTGCCGGGCATAAATCTGCCGGTGCGCCGGCTCATCCTCGAACGCCATTCGACCCTCCACCGCAACAAACGACCAACCTGCATCCGCAAGGTTACAGCATCGCGACACGCGATGGTTCCTTCACCGAAATGAATTGGTTCGGCTAAACCTATTCGTTTAGATCGGAAATAAACAGAACAATATATGGAAACACCCACATGGCCACCGACACCGCTCCGGATATCGTCAGGAACGAGGACACGCCGCGCGGTTTCGCCTTCGGGCTCGCGGCCTATTTCCTCTGGGGTTTCCTGCCGTTCTATCTCAAGGCCGTCGCCCATATTCCCTCGCTGGAAGTGCTGGCGCACCGTGCCATCTGGTCGGTGCCCTTTGCGGGCGTCGTGCTCCTGCTGCTCGGCCGCACCGGCGACCTCAAGGCCGCGCTCCGGAACCCGCGCATGCTCGCCATGGCCGCGCTCACGGCCGTCATCATCGGCGCCAACTGGGGCATCTACGTCTGGGCGGTCGCCGCCGGCCGCGCGCTGGATGCGGCATTGGGCTATTTCATCAATCCGCTCTTCAGCATCTTCCTCGCCGCCGTCATCCTCAAGGAGCGGCTGGCGCCGGCGCAGATGGCGGCGATCGGCCTTGTGGCCGCCGCGGTCGCGATCCTGACCATCGATGCCGGCGGCCTGCCCTGGGTGTCGATCGGGCTGACGGTCACCTGGGGCATCTACGCGCTCCTGCGCAAGACACTGCCGATCGGCCCGAACCAGGGCTTCTTCCTGGAAGTGCTGCTGATCAGCATCCCCTGCCTGCCCTACGTGATCTGGCTGGAGGCGACCGGCCAGGGCCATCTTCTCCATTCGACCGGCTGGGACACGTTCATCCTGAGCGCCGCCGGCATCGTCACCGCCGGACCGCTGATGATCTACGCCAATGGCGCAAAGCTCCTGAAGCTCTCGACGATCGGCATCATGCAATACATCGCCCCGACGATGATCTTCCTCATCGCCGTGTTCGTCTTCCACGAACCGCTGAGCACCACGAAGCTCGGCGCCTTCGTGCTGATCTGGGCCGCGCTCGTTCTCTACACCTGGTCGATGCTGGCCCAGACGCGCGGGCGCTGAAGCCCGTCGCGTGAAAAGAGATTTACCCGGCAGGCTTCAGCTTGCCGTCTTCATGCATGCCGCGCCTCATAGCTTGGAAATCACCGCATCCTCGCCGTCGGACGGAGGGCGCTCCTCGCCCTTTTCCAGGATCGCCGGGATGATGTCGTCCACCTGCGAGATGACCATGGGCTGGACGAGATGGGCGCGGTGGATGAAACCCTGTTCGCGCATGTGGCGGATAAGATCGAGCATCGGGTCCCAGAAACCGCCGATATTGGCGAAGACCATCGGCTTCCGATGCTGGCCGAGCTGCGCCCAGGTCATGATCTCGACGATCTCCTCCAGCGTGCCGATGCCGCCGGGCAGGGTCACGAAAGCGTCAGCGCGCTCGAACATCTTGTGCTTGCGCGCATGCATGTCCTCCGTCACAATCAGCTCGTTGAGCTGGCCCAGCGAATGACGCGTGGCTTCCATGTCGACCAGAAATTCGGGGATGATGCCGGTGACCTGGCCGCCGTTCGACAGAACGCCGGATGCGACCGCACCCATGATGCCCTTGGTGCCTCCGCCATAGACAAGCTGAAGCCCATGGGCGGCGATGGATTTTCCAAGCGCGCGGCCCGCCGCGATATAGGCAGGGTCGCGCCCCGGCTGCGAGCCGCAATAAACGCAGATGGATCGAATCGGCAAGAGTTTTCTCCGTAAGGCATTCCAAGGCGGGGCGGGAACAGGCCCGAACGCCGAAATTGACGGGAAATGCCCGGAAGAGCAAGGGTTTATCGTGTGAAAAGCTTGTGAATGCAGGAGGAAAGGGTTAATCCGGTTATACGACGGCAGGCATCGTTCTTTTGATCCGAATCCCTGAGGAGCAAGGACTTCGGACCCCGTCGGGAGAGGCATGATGATGAGAAACCGCGCCGGCTGGCTGGCCCTGATCGTACTCGCCATCGCATCGTTGCTGATGGTGTTCTTCGTATTGCCGAGGATCAATCAGGATGCGAAGCCGGTTGCCGATGCGATCAATGCCGCGGGCAGCACCGTCAAGGACGCCGTGACCGGCGCGCAGCAGGCCGCCGGGACGCCGGACACCGCAAAACCCGCCGGACAGGCCGCGGCCCCGCAGGCGGCAGGCCAGGCCGCGCAGCAGCAGGCGACCGCGGCCACCTCGCCCTCCTTCGACGTGCTGCGTGTCGAGCCGAACGGCTCGACCGTGATCGCCGGCCGCGCCGAACCCAATTCCACGCTTGAAATCACCAACGGCGCTTCCGTCGTCGCCAAGGTGAATGTCGGCCCGAGCGGAGATTTCGCCGCGGTTCTCGACAATCCGCTGCCGCCCGGCGACCATGAGCTCGTGCTGAAGGCCACCGGCAAGGACGGCAAGGCGACGATGTCCGAGGAGACCGCCACCGTTTCCGTCCCGGCGGACAAGGGCGGCAAGCTTCTCGCCATGGTCACCAAGCCGGGCAAGGCGAGCCGTGTGATCGCCATGCCCGGCCAGCCTGCGGCGCCCTCCCAAACTACGGCTGTTTCGCCGTCCTCCGCACCCGTCGCGCCGGCGGCGGAAGCCCAGACCGCCTTGCCTTCCCTGCCGGCCGGTTCCTCCGGCCTCGCCTCCTCCGCGCCGGTCATGGGGGCACCGGTCATGGGGGCACCGGTCATGGGGGCACCAGTCATGGGAACACCGGCCCTGGGAGCCTCCGGGCCGAATTCACCGGCGCCTGCGGCGACGGCCTCCGAGCTGCGGGTGACCGCGGTGGAAATCGAGGGCAGCAAGATTTTCGTCGCCGGTGTCTCCAAGGCCGGGATGCCGCTGCGCGGACAGGCCGACGGCAAGCCGATCGGCACCGCGCAGGCCGGCCCGGACGGCAGCTTCGTCATCGAGGGGACGACCGACCTTGCAGTCGGCGACCACAAGATCGCGGTCGAGGCCCTCGGCGCCGGCGGCCAGGTACTGGTGCGCGTCGAAGTTCCCTTCAACCGGCCGGCCGGCGATCAGGTCGCCGCGATTGCCGCGACCCGTGACGGCGACGTGATGGCTGCGCTCGATGCCGGCGCCTTCGACAAGCTGCGCAACGAGACGGTGCGCGCCTTCAACCTGCTGCGCGGCCTTTATGACGGCGGCCGCGTTCCCTCGCTGGAACAGATGGTCGCCGCCCGTTCCGCGACCAGCATCGCGCTGAAATCGCTCGCGGAATACCGGCTGCCGGCAGACGCCGCCGCGGCCTCCCGCACCATTGCCGAAACCACCGCCAGGAACGCGGCAACGGCGCTCGCCGCGCTTGATGCGCTGCCGAAGGACGTCGCCTCCGTCGGCGCCGGGCTGAAGCGGATCGGCGAGATGATCGCCCGCGCCGTCGGGCCGGTCATCGCCCGCGAGCTCACTGGCGTGGAGATCGCCGCGACCGCCCCCGACGCAAACGGCGCCAGGACGATCCAGCAGGAGCCGCTCAACCCGAGCGACCGCAATTCGGTCATCATCCGCCGCGGCGACACGCTGTGGCAGATTTCCCGCCGGCTTTACGGCCAGGGCGTGCGCTACACGACGATCTACCTCGCCAACGAGGACCAGATCCGCAATCCCGACATCATCCAGCCCGGCCAGATCTTCGGCGTGCCGGAAGAATACCGGCCGGACTCCGAAGAGCTGCATCGCGAGCGCATGCAGCACAAGCGGTCGTAAGCGGCTGCCTTTTCACCCCTCCCGCACGCCGGGAGGGGGAAAATTTCCTGCCCCCCGAAAATTCCTTCTCCGTTTTTTCAGGCACTTGGCCTGTTTTTCATCCCCGCCACATCCCCCTCTTCCTGGAATGCGCGACAATCGCTTCGTCATCGGATGGGAAACCGGCTTCTGGAACCGGCCTCCTCATCGGGTTCCAGAGGCTCGGTTCCGGTGATGATCGACGGCAGGCGGCATGGGAGACCTGACTATACCTCCCGGAATGCCTGCGGCGATCGGGGCAGGCGGAAAGCCTGAATACCCAATACCCCGAAACACCCGCCTGCCCCATTCCCGATCCCGACCGCGCCGGAACGCCATCCGGCGCGGACAACGGCGCTTGCCTACGATGCGCCATGCAGAAAGACGAACGCCCCATAAATAATGGCCACCCACATCGCCAGTGAGATCGCAAGAATCAGCAAGAGGTTTCGAAAGCGACGGATCATGGGACATGATACAAACATCCCCTTGCCGGCACACAGTGACCTTAAGACTTAGTATAAGTGGAAAGATAGGGCATTCGACGTAGTGTGTCTGTCACCTGAACGTGCTTTGATAGCATTCGAGACGCCATTCAGGGGGCATATATACATGTCGAAGCGAGCAAGCTCATTGCGAACCCTCAGGGCAACCGCCCGGCGCAGGCCGCGCAAGCCGTTCAAGAAGCAATCGAAGCCAAGGATCGAGGACACCGATGCCAATCGGGAATCGGCCGTCATCTACGTGCTCTTCCCGCGCAAACAGGCGGAGGTCGCCGACAAGTGCAAGGTTCCGGCGTGCTGATGCCGGGATGAGGCTCACGCCCGGACAAAACCGCCCGGCATATCCTGCGACGTCACGCCTCCTGTAGCGTCAGGCCGCGCCCCAGACAACGCCTCCGTTTCACCGGCAAGGACGGCCCGCTCCCATCACCGTATTCGCCGGCGGGCTCCAACTTTCACCAAACCGTCATTGCAACATGCTCCGCGGCCCCTTATGTGCCGGGTGGCGTTTTGACGCGCCCCGCGGAGACATTCATGGCAGGACCCAAAAAGACCGTATCGGCGGATGCCAGCAATCCGCTCGGCACCCTCGTCAACCTGTGGCCCTATATGTGGCCGCAGGGGCGTACGGACCTCAAGGCCCGCGTTCTGTGGGCGACCTTCTATCTCGTCCTTGCCAAATTCGTGCTGCTCGCCGTGCCCTATTTCTTCAAATGGGCGACGGATGCGCTGAACGGCAGGCTGGACATGCAGGGGCTGCTGCCCGCCTTCCTGCTCGGCGCCGTCGTCCTCGTCGTCGCCTACAACTTCACCCGCATTCTGCAGGTGGGGCTGAACCAGCTCCGCGACGCGCTCTTCGCGTCGGTCGGCCAGCATGCGGTGCGCCAGCTCGCCTACAGGACTTTCGTGCACATGCACCGGCTCTCGCTGCGGTTCCATCTGGAGCGCAAGACCGGCGGACTTTCCCGCATCATCGAGCGCGGCACCAAGGGAATCGAGACGATCGTCCGCTTCACGATCCTGAACTCCGTGCCGACGCTCATCGAATTCCTGCTCACCGCCATCATCTTCTGGGCGGCCTACGGCTTCTGGTACGTCGCCGTCACCGCCGTCACGGTCTGGCTCTATATCTGGTTCACCGTCAAGGCGAGCGACTGGCGCATCTCCATCCGGCGCTCGATGAACGACAGCGACACCGACGCCAATACCAAGGCGATCGACTCGCTCCTCAATTTCGAGACGGTCAAGTATTTCGGCAACGAGGAGATGGAGGCCCGCCGCTTCGACGCGTCCATGGCGCGTTACGAAAAGGCCGCGACCGACGTCTGGACCTCGCTCGGCTGGCTGAACTTCGGCCAGGGCGTCATCTTCGGCCTCGGCACGACCGTGATGATGGTGATGTCCGCCCTCGCCGTGCAGCGTGGCGAGCAGACGATCGGCGACTTCGTCTTCGTCAACGCGCTGCTCATGCAGCTTTCCGTGCCGCTCAACTTCATCGGCTTCGTCTACCGCGAAATCCGACAGGGCCTCACCGATATCGAGCAGATGTTCGATCTCCTGGAAGTCGAGCCGGAAGTGGTCGACAGGCCGGATGCCGGGGAACTCGCGGTCGGCCGGGGCGCGATCGCGTTCAGGGACGTGCATTTTTCCTACGATCCCGCAAGGCCGATCCTCAAGGGGATTTCCTTCGACGTGCCGGCCGGCAGGACTGTGGCGATCGTCGGTCCCTCGGGCGCCGGCAAGTCCACCATCTCCCGCCTGCTCTACCGCTTCTATGACGTGCAGGAAGGGGCGATCACCATCGACGGGCAGGACGTGCGGGCGGTCACGCAGAAATCGCTGCGCGACGCGATCGGCATGGTGCCGCAGGATACAGTCCTCTTCAACGACACGGTCGCCTACAACATCCGCTACGGCCGGCCTTCGGCCACGGAAGAGGAGGTGTTCGCGGCCGCCGAGATCGCTCAGATCGGCCATTTCATCCGCGCGCTGCCGGAAGGGTTCGACACCAGGGTGGGCGAGCGCGGCCTGAAACTTTCGGGCGGAGAAAAACAGCGCGTAGCGATCGCCCGCACGGTCCTGAAGGCCCCGCCGATCCTCATCCTCGACGAGGCGACCTCGGCTCTCGACACCACGACCGAGCACGAGATCCAGGCCGCACTCGACACGGTTTCGAAGAACCGCACGACGCTGGTCATCGCCCACCGGCTTTCGACCGTCATCAACGCGGACGAGATCATCGTGCTGCGGGACGGCCTGATCGCCGAGCGGGGCACCCATGCCTCGCTGCTCGCGGCAGACGGTCTCTACGCCTCCATGTGGAACCGCCAGCGCGAGGCGGTGCAGGCCGAGGAGCAGCTTCGGAAGGTGCGGGAAAGCGACGAACTCGGCATCGTGCGGCGCGGCCAGCCGGCGGCGTAATGAACTTCAGGACAACGGGCGCTGACATGAAACGATATCTCAACAGACGAATGCTTGTGCTCGGGGGGCTGGCGCTCGCCTACATGCTCGTGCTCATCTTCTTCGGCTCGCCCCTGCTGGCGCTGACACGGTGGCTGGGGCTGGTGGAAGGATAGGAGGCCGGACGCCCCGCAAAATGATCCGGCTATCCCCAGCCCCACAGGCCCCATCGTCGGAACCGCATTGCCGCTAAAACGGTTTTTCTGTAGTCAGTTCCCCACTGACCGCCTGAGGCGCACCCCGATCTTTGGGCGGCGCGCTTCAAGTCTTTGTGTTTCGCATGTCGTTGTCGCAAGACCGCCCGGCGCTTTTGCGCGACATGCCTGAGGAGAACAGGGTTGAACAATCTTTTCGACACCATCCGCAACACGCTCGTGCCGATCCACAAGGAGGGTTATGTCTTCGTGGCGGCCTTCTTCGTCGCCTCGCTGGTTCTCGGATACATCGCCGAGCCGCTGTTCTGGATCGGGCTCGTCCTCACGCTCTGGTGCGCCTATTTCTTCCGCGATCCCGAACGCGCCGTGCCGCAGGACGACGACCTGGTGCTCAGCCCCGCCGACGGGAAGATTTCGCATGTCGCCATGGTCGTGCCGCCGGCCGAGCTCGAACTCGGTTCCGAACCGATGCTGCGCATCTCCGTGTTCATGAACGTCTTCGACTGCCACATCAACCGCGCGCCGGTGCGCGGCCAGGTCTCCCGCATCGAATACCGGCCCGGCCAGTTCGTGAACGCCGAGCTCGACAAGGCAAGCGAGGACAACGAGCGCAACGGGCTCGTCATCGAAAGCCGAAACGGGAAGATCGGCGTGGTGCAGATCGCCGGCCTCGTGGCGCGGCGCATCGTCTGCTGGGTGAAGCCCGGCGAGCCGGTCAACGCGGGGGAACGCTTCGGCCTCATCCGTTTCGGCTCCAGGCTCGACGTCTTCGTGCCGGCCGGCGCGCAGCCGCGGGTTTCCATCGGCCAGCTCGCGATCGGCGGCGAAACGGTGCTTGCGGAATTCGGCTCGTCCAAGGGCCCGACCATCAGCCGCCGCACCTGAGCGAAGGACGAGAGAGCAGCATGGAGACGCCCGCTTCCCCCGCCGAACCGAACCGCCCGAACGACGAGGCCCGAGGCCCGAGGCTTCGTGAAATCCCGCTCCGGCTGATGGTGCCGAACCTCATCACCGCGCTGGCCATCTGCGCGGGGCTGACCGGCATCCGGCTCGCCTTCGAGGGGCGTTACGAGCTTGCCGTCGCCATGGTGCTGCTCGCCGCCTTCCTGGACGGCATCGACGGGCGGATCGCGCGGCTTCTCAAGGCGACCTCGAAATTCGGCGTGCAGATGGATTCGCTCGCCGACATCATCAATTTCGGCGTGGCCCCGGCGCTCGTCTCCTACGCCTTCCTGCTCGACAACGCCCGTTCGCCGGGCTGGATCGCCGCCCTTCTCTATGCCATCGCCGCGGGCTTGCGGCTTGCCCGCTTCAATGTCATGGCGGAACGCGAGGTGAAGGCCCCCTGGCAGTCGGAGTTCTTCGTCGGCGTGCCGGCCCCGATGGGGGCCATGCTGGTGCTGCTGCCGGTCTATCTCGGTTTCCTGGGCGTCGAGCCTACGCCCGTCTTCGTCTATGCGAGCGTCGTCTATACGGTGCTGATCGGCTACCTGCTGGTCTCGCGCCTGCCCGTCTGGTCCGGCAAATCGAGCCGCATCCGCCGCGATCTCATGCTGCCCATCCTGCTCGGCGTCGTGCTCTACGTGACCCTTCTGATGAGCTACACTTGGCAGGTTCTGTCGATCACGGTCATCGCCTATCTCTGCGTGCTGCCGTTCAGCGCGCGCGCCTGGCACCGGCGCTATGGCACGATTACAATCGAGGATGAGAGCGCGAACGTCTGAAGGCCTCGCGCTCCACCCGAATCGCAACTTCCGCGCAACAGTTTCCCGCAAGATGACAGTTCTATGAAAGGGTGGCGATAGCGTCGAACCGTCGGCCACGATTCCGCCTGCTTTTATGGGAAGAGCCGCGATCGCGAACAGGCAAACAAAAGATTCGCGTGTGTGAGGAGACACCATGAGCACCGAAAAGCCAGCCAAGAAGACCGATGCCAAGCAGGACATCGCCCCGCCCCACCGCCCGCTGGCGCTCAAGGCCGTGGTCGCCGCGGCCCTGATGGTGAGGCGCAAGCCGAAGCTCACCCCCGCCGGCTGATCATTCCCCGCCGGGGAAGCTCAGGAGCAGCCCCAGCGCCAGCAGGCCCATCACCACGCCGATGACGACATCCAGCACCCGCCAGGCGGCGGGTCTGGCAAAGAGCGGCGCCAGGAAACGGGCGCCGTAGCCGAGCCCGAAGAACCAGAGAAACGAGGAAAGCGCGGCGCCGAGACCGTAGGCGACCCGCTCCACCCCTTCGAACGCCGCAGACAGGCTGCCGAGCAGCACGACCGTATCCAGATAGACATGCGGATTGAGGAAGGTGAAGGCGAGGCAGCTCAGCACCGCCGCCTTCAGCCCCATCGGCTCCGGAGCCCCGGCCACCATGGCGCCGGGCTTGACCGCGCGGCGGAAGGCCATGACCGAATAGGTGCCGAGGAATATCGCACCGCCGACCGTCACCGCCCGGATCAGCATCGGCGATTGCGCGACCACCGTGCCGAGACCGCCGACGCCGGCGGCGATCAGCAACGCGTCCGACAGCGCGCAGATCAGGCAAAGCAGGAAGACATGGCTGCGGATCAATCCCTGGCGCAGGATGAAGGCGTTCTGCGCCCCGATGGCGACAATCAGGGAAGCGCCGAGCGCGAGGCCGGAAAGGCCGGCGGAAAGCAGGTTCATGGAATATCCGACTGAAGGGAAACGAGGGATCAGAAAAGCGACATCTGGGAGGAGTCGGGCTTCCTGTCTTTCGGCGGCTTTTCTTCCGGCACGGCCACGGCAACCGGTTTCTGCAGCTCCGGCCCCATGTTGGAAACCTTGTTGACGAGGTCGGACACGGGCAGCGCCTCGAAGAAATCCTCCTGCGCCGGCCGCATGAGGCCTTCCACATGGCGCGGTTCCTGCGTCTTGCAGTCAAGCCAGCGTTCGAAATCCTCCGGCTGGATCACGACCGGCATGCGGTCGTGGATATGGCGGATGGTGGCGTTGGCCGCCGTCGTCATGATCGCCGCGGTATCGACTTCGGAACCGTCGGCGGAAGACCAGGTCTCCATCAGCCCGGCGAAGGCGATGACGCCGCCCTTTTTCGGCCGCACCCAGTAGGCCTGCGGCCTGACGCCGGTTTCCTTGGGCGGCCTGCGCCATTCGTAAAAGCCGGTGGCCGGAATCAGGATGCGGCGATGACGCATGGCGGCCCGGAAGGAAGCCTTGCCGATTGCGGTCTCGGACCGGGCGTTGATGAGCAGCGGGAAATCCTTCGGGTCCTTCACCCAGCCGGGAATGAAACCCCAGCGGGCCAGGAAGGCACGGCGCTCCGGCAGATTGCTGCCCGGCCGGGTCTTTTCCGAAGCGGCGACGACAAGGATCGGCTGCGTCGGGGCGATATTGTAGCGGGCCGGGAAATCGTCGATATCCAGGTGGTCGAAGAATTCCGAAATCTCTTTGGGGGTCGCCGTCAGGGCGTAACGTCCGCACATGCGGATCTTCATGGCATCGGGTTCGGAAGCGGTCAAGCGCTGCCTTTTTACGGGCTCGACACCGCCCTCCCGTCCATTCGCACCGGCGGCTTCGCCGCGCTTCGTCAGGAATGCTCAGGCGCCCCGGGGACCGAACAGGATGATCGCCCCGCCGGCAAGGCAGACGGCAACGCCCAGGACATCCCAGCGGTCCGGCACGCGCGCCTCCACGGCCCAGAGCCAGACGATCGAGGCGAGGATATAGATACCGCCATAGGCGGCATAGGTGCGCCCCGCAGCCTCGCTCGGCACCAGCGCCAGCGCCCAGGCGAAGAGGACGAGTGAGACCATGCCCGGTGCAAGCCACCAGACCGGTTTTCCAAGCCGGAGCCAGGCCCAGAAGGCAAAACAGCCGGAAATCTCGGCAAGGGCGGCAAAGGCGTAAAGGGCGTAGGTTTTCATGACGTGCCTATTCGAAGTCCCGCGGTTTGACATCCTGCGCCATGTGCATGACGCGGAGGATCACGATACGGTCAGGATAGGAGCGATAATAGATGCATCGCTGCCGGTACGGGAAACCGCGCAACCCCGGAGAAATATGGTCACGGGGTGAGCCCGTGAAATCCACTTCGGCGATCCAGGCGATCTTGGCCGTGATATCCGCCATGAATTCCCGGGCGTAGAAGATACTGCCTTCCGCGATATAGCGATGGATATCGCGCAGATCCGCGCGTGCCAGCGGTGCGACAATGAGGCGCTTCGGACTGCTAATTGTCGGCGTCTTCATTCATGACATCGTGGAGCAGATCGGCGCCTGAAGCATATTCCTTGCCGAGCCCCGCTTCGATCTCGGCATCCGCCGAATGGATCGCCTGCCGCAGCGATTGCATCCGCATCTCGTAATCGGCAAGCATGCGAATGCCGGCACGAACGACTTCCGTTTCCGTACCGAAACGGCCGCTCTTGACCAGATCGGATAAAATCCCGTCGTATGTATCACCAAGAGAGAATGTTTTCGCGCGTGCCATCACCTGCTCCTTCGCTTGCACCGTACGGTAAATTACAATACTTTTACAATATCGGAATTCAGAACGGCATTCGCAGACGAGTTTGGACATATGACCATGCCCTCCTCCCATCAAGCCGCGTCATCCGCCATCCTCGAACGGGAAGGCCGGTTCCTGCTGATTCGCCGCATGAACCCGCCGTCGGCCGATCTCTTCGCCTTTCCGGGCGGGCGGGCCGAGCCGGGTGAAACGCCGGACGAGACGGCGCTCAGGGAATTTTTCGAGGAGACCGGTATTCCGGCCCGCAACCCGGTCCTTTTCGCCACCTACGATCTCGTGAGCGAGAAGGAGGACGGCATGCATTTCCTCCTGTCGGTCTTCCGGATCGAAGCCGATGCCGATATGGAGGCGGTCGCCGCCGACGATGCCGCCGATCCCGGCTGGTACACGGTCGAGGAGATTCGCACCCTGCCCGTTCCGCCGAGCGTGCTGGAATGCGCCGAAAGGCTGGCGGCGAAGCCGAACGCCCGGTAAGACATTGCCGATGCGCCGCGCCGGAACCCGTTCATGAGCTTCATTTCGCGACTTCGCCTTCTTTCAACGCCGATTTCCATACTGGCCCTCGCCTCGCTGCTGGCCGCGACGCCGCTTGCCGCGCAGACGAGCAAGCCAACGGCGCCGAAACAGCAGCCGGCCCCGCCGCCGCCCGCCGAGGAGAAACCGGCCCCCTACGAAACGCAGCTCACCCGTCTTGCGGAAGTGCTCGGCTCGATCCAATATCTTAGGGCGCTCTGCGGCGTGCCCGGCTCGGACTGGCGAGCGTCCATGCGGCAATTGCTGGACGCCGATACGGCGAACGAACCCAAGCGCCGCGAGAAGCTGACGGCTGCGTTCAACCGCGGATACAGGTCGTTCGCCGCCGTCCACACATCCTGCACGGATGCCGCGAGGACGGCGGAGGAGCGATACCGTAACGAAGGCGCAACACTTGCCACAGAAATTGCCACGCGCTTCGGAAATTAGCGGATTATTTACCTCTTTTCACGGGAGCCCGTGTCGTTTTGATAAAAGGCTGATAAAGTTTTTAACGGGCTAGTAATCAAACGGGCACCGAGGACGAGAGAATGCAGACAGGCCGCAACGACATCGACGACATGATTGTGCATGAGAAGATGCAGGCTGCCTTGGAATATCAGAGCGAAGCCTGGGCCGATGGCCGGGCGGACGGTATCGAACCGGAAATCATCGCCGACGCGGCCCTGGTGCTTGCGATGCGGGAAACCATCCGTATTCACGGCGAGAACGGTGCCGAAGCCATGCTCGAGTCGCTCAGAAGCCGCATGCTCGCCGGTGAATTTTCCCCCGAGCGGACCATCCAGTAACCAGCCGAGGTTTCCCATGCGCGACGCGGCGGAAACAACCATGTCCCAGATCCTCACCCGCCTCTCAATGGCGACGGTGTTCGCTGCCGTCGGCGTCCTGACCGCCGGCGCGGGCAGCCGAGCCTTCGCCCTCTCCGAACTCTCTCCCGCCATCGAATCACCCCGCGGGACGCCGCGACCCCCAAGGGTGGAGACCCTCGAAGCCTTCGAGGGCACGACGCTGCCCCAGCCGGGTCCGGCCATCGACCGTCCGGCCGCGCAGGCCAACGAGAAGCCCGCCCCGTCGCCCGATCCCGACGCCGGCAAGGCGGCAGGCGGGGATGACGCCAGCCCGCTGGAGATCATCCGCGACATGTCGAAGCTGCCGGCGCCGGTCAAACGCATGCGCGAGCAGCTCGTCGAGGCTGCCGCCTCCGGCGATATCGAGCGGCTGCGCCCGCTGATCGGGACCGGCGACAACCAGGCGCAGGTCATGAACGGCGAGAGCGACGATCCGATCGAGACGCTGAAGAGCTTTTCCGGAGATGCGGACGGCCAGGAAATCCTCGCGATCCTGCTCGACATCCTGTCGACCGGGGCCGCGCATTTCGATGCCGGCACGCCGGACGAAGCCTATGTCTGGCCCTATTTCACCGGCAAGTCGCTCACATCCCTCACCCCGCCGGAACGGGTGGACCTGCTCCGCATCGTCACCGCCGGCGATCTGGCCGGCATGGAAGAGAACGGCAACTACAATTTCTTCCGCATCGGCATCGGCCCGGACGGAAAGTGGAAGTTCTTCGCCGGCGGAGATTGAGAAGGAAGCACGGCGGGCAATGATGGCGTCTCCTTCCGCTCGCGGGGGGAGCAAAGAGCCTGCCGCATCGCAAGGCTCTCCTCAAACGAGACTTGTCCCCGCTCCTCGGAAGACTTAACTCTCAGTCTCAGAACAACCGGATTCCCGCGCCATGCCCGCCACCCATCTTCCAACGCGAAGCCTGATCCGTATTTCCGGAAAGGATGCCCAGGATTTCCTGCAGGGGCTGATCACCACCGATATCGATTCGCTGCCGGAAAACGAGGCGCGTCCCGGCGCGCTGCTGACCCCGCAGGGAAAGATCCTCTTCGACTTCCTGATCTGGCGGGACGACGGAGGCTTCCTGATCGAGGCCGATTCGTCGCAGCGCGATGCGTTGATCCGGCGGCTCACCATGTACAAGCTGCGTGCCGCGGTCGATATCGCCGCCACGACGGAGGACGGCGTCACCGTCTTCTGGGGCGACGAGGCAGGCCGGGGCTCGGTGAAGGATACCGCCTTCGCGCAGGCAGGCATTCCGCTCGCCCGCGTGCCGGGCCGGCAGGCCGACGGCCCCGAAGAGGCCTACCACGCGCTCAGGGTCCAGGCCGGCATCTCGATGTCGGGCCATGACTATGCGCTGCAGGATGCCTTCCCGCACGACGTGCTGCTCGACAAGGCCGGCGGGCTTTCCTTCCGCAAGGGCTGCTATGTGGGCCAGGAAGTCGTCTCCCGCATGCAGCACCGCGGCACGGCGCGGCGGCGCGTGGCGATCGTCTCGGGTGAAGCCCACCTGCCCGCCTCCGGCACCGAGATCACCGCCGGCGGCAAGCCGGTCGGTGCGCTCGGTTCGGTTTCCGGCAACAAGGGGCTTGCCATCGTCCGCACCGATCGCGTCGGCGATGCTCTGGCCCGCGGCCTGCCGCTTGTGGCCGGCGGGATGACGGTCACGCTGACGTTGCCCGAATGGACCGGGCTTTCGTTCCCTGTCGAGGCGGAAGAGGCCGAGCCGTGAGCGCGGGCATGCCCCCTGCGCCCGGCGCCCGCGCCTGGCAACGCATGCTCTCGGGACGCCGGCTCGACCTGCTGGACCCCTCGCCGCTCGATGTCGAGATTTCCGACATCGCCCACGGGCTTGCCCGCGTCGCGCGCTGGAACGGCCAGACGCGCGGCGACCATGCCTTTTCCGTCGCCCAGCACTGCCTCGTCGTCGAAGAGATCTTCCGCCGCTGCAATCCGGCCTGCACGCCGCAGGCGCTGCAGATGACGCTGCTGCACGACGCACCGGAATATGTCATCGGCGACATGATCTCGCCGTTCAAATCCGTGGTCGGCGGCGGCTACAAGACGGTGGAACAGCGGCTGGAAGCGGCGATCCACCTGCGTTTCGGCCTGCCGCCGCATGCCACCCGCGAACTGAAGGTGCTGATCAAGAAGGCCGATACGGTCGCCGCCTTTTTCGAAGCGACCGAGCTTGCCGGCTTCTCCGTCGCCGAGGCGCGGAAGTTCTTCGGCCAGCCGCGCGGCATCACCCGCGACATGCTGCCGATCGAGCCCATGCCGGCGCTGGAGGCGCAGGAGCGCTTCCTTCTTCGTTTCCATGAAATAGAAGCCGAGCGCGTAGCGGGCGAAGGGACCAGCAAGGCATCATGACAGCCATCGTCGTCTGCCCGCTCGCCAGCATCGCCGAAATGGCCGTCAGGCATCGCGCCCGCGAGATGGTGAGCCTGATCGCCGAACGCCAGGATTTCCACCGGCCGGGCGTGATTTCCGCGAGCCGCCACCTGAAGCTTGCCATGAACGACATCGGTTTTGCCGGCACCGGCGACCTCGTGGCGCCGAGCGAAAGCCATGTGGAGAGCCTGATCGCCTTCGCGCGCGACTGGGACCGGTCCGCCCCCATCCTCATCCATTGCTGGATGGGCGTTTCCCGCTCCCCGGCAGCGGCCGTGATCGCCGCCCTGTCGCTGCATCCCGAGGAGGACGACTTCGCACTCGCCGCGCGGCTGCGCGAAGCGGCGCCGCATGCGACGCCGAACCCCCGCCTGATCGAGATCGGCGACCGCATGCTGGGCCGCGACGGCCGCCTGATCGCGGCGATCAAGGGCATCGGGCGCGGGGCGGAGACGGATGGCAGGGCATCCTTCGTGCTTCCGCTAAAAACCTCTTGCTGAAACCGAAAGCTGAATTTTCCTCATTATTTAGGTTTCCGTCGAAAAGGTCGATTTTTGTCTTGACCTCTTCGCCCGCTGCGCCAATTACGGCTGCCAATAACGGGAAGAGATTCCAGACCCTCAGGTCATTTCCCGCAGCATTCCCGGCAAGAGCGGACCTCCGGCTCCTCATGGTGCGGACGAGCCGGCGATGTGGCGGAACCTGAAGGAAAGGATGCATCGGGTCCGGCTTTACGAGGAAGCCGGACCCGATGCGCACCTCGACAGGCCCACCTCAATGGGACATGGACGAGCGATGCGCCCAACCGGTCATACGCATCTCGATCCAGGCCATCAGGGCGTACATGGCGATACCCTCGACGGCCAGTGCCAGGAGGCCGGCGAAGACGAGCGGCACGTTGAACTGGCTCTGCGCCGAACTCATCATGTTGCCCAGTCCGTAGTTCGAGGCGACCGTCTCCGAGACGACCGAGCCCACGAAGGCGAGCGTGATCGCCACCTTCAGCGAGCCGAAGAAATACGGCATGGAGCGCGGAATGCCGACCTTCAGCATGATATCCATCTTCTTCGCCCCGAGCGCGCGCAGCACGTCCTCGGTCTCCGGCTCGATGGTGGCGAGCCCCGTCGCGACATTGACGACGATCGGGAAGAAGGAGATCAGGAAGGCGGTCAGCACCGCCGGGATCGTGCCGATGCCGAACCAGATGACGAGGATCGGCACCAGCGCCACCTTGGGGATGGCGTTGAAGCCGATCATCAGCGGATAGAGACCGGCATAGATCGTCTTCGACCAGCCGATGAAGAGACCGAGCGCCAGCCCCGCCGCCACGGCGATCGCAAACCCCACCGTGGTCGTGTAAAGGGTCTGGAGCGAATTCTTCCAGATCGGCGACCAGTATTGCAGGATCGCCTGGAAGACGCGGGAGGGCGCGGGCAGGATGGTCGGCGGCATTTCGAGCGCGATCACCAGCAGTTCCCAGAGGGCGAAGAGGCCGATCGTATAAAGCCAGGGCGCGAACCTGACCCAGTTGATGCGCCGGCCGGGCGGCCTCGAAGGGGCGGCGGCGGTGTTTTCGGCGACGGCGCTCATGCGGCCACCCTCGCCTTGGCGATCTCGCCATGCAGCTCATGCACCATGTCGTTGAAATCCTTCTCGTACATCACGTCGAGCTCCCGCGGGCGGGCGAAGGGCACGACATGCTCCTTGAGCACCCGGCCGGGCCGCGCGCTCATGACGAAGATCCGGTCTGCGAGGAAGGTCGCCTCGCGAAGATCGTGGGTGACGAGAATGATCGTCACCCCCTGCGCCGCATGCAGGTCGCGGATCACGCACCAGAGTTCCTCGCGGGTGAAGGCGTCGAGCGCGCCGAAGGGCTCGTCGAGCATCAGCAGTTCAGGCTCGTGGATCAGCGCGCGGCAGAGATTGGCGCGCTGCTGCATGCCGCCGGAAAGCTGCCAGGGGAATTTCGAGCCGAAACCCTTCAGGCCGACGATCTCCAGCAGATGCTCGGCCTTCTCGACATATTCCCGCCTGTGGGCGCGCAGCCGGCGGCGGTGCTTCTCGACGATCTCCAGCGGCAGCAGGATGTTGTCGAGCGTCGTGCGCCAGGGCAGCATGGTCGGGTTCTGGAAGGCCATGCCGACGATCGAGACAGGCTCGGTCACCTGGCTGCCCGCGACGATCACCACCCCGCTCTGCGGGATATGCAGGCCGGTGACGAGCTTCATCAAGGTCGACTTGCCGCAGCCGGACGGACCGACGACGGCCGCGAACTCGCCCTTGTCCACCTTGAGGCTGAGGCCGGCGACGGCGAGCGTGCCGTTCGCGCCGCCATAGCGCATGTCGACACTGTCAATGGAAACGAGGTGAGGCATGGGGTCTCCGTTCTGGCGGCTTGCTCCCTCTTCTCCCCGACGGGAAGAAGGTGGCTCGAAGAGCCGGATGAGGGTTTTTGTGGCAGGTTCCGCCTTTCGCTTTCCGCTCAAGGCGTCGCTTCGCTCCTCCCCCTTCATCTGCCCTGTCGGGTCCCTTCTCCCCGCCGGGGAGAAGAGAATTCCGGTTACGGCAACATCCGCTCCGCCTTCGGCGGCAGGAAGCTGGCGTCGAACACCTGATCGGCCTTTACATTGCCCTTGAGGCCCATGGAGACCTTCAGCGTATCGATCGAGGCGGCAAGCCGCGCCGGATCGATGCCGCCGAAGCCGTTGGCGACGACATAGGGCGTCCTGATGTTCATGGAATTCGCCATCTTGAGGCGCTCGACCTCGATATCCTTGTTGAGCGTCTCGTTGCGCTTCAGGACGGCGGCGGCACCCTCTTCCGGCTTGGCGACGGCATCGGCGAAGCCCTTGGCGAGCGCCTTGAGGAAACCCTTCACCGCATCCGGGTTCCTGGCGGCGAAATCGGTGTTCACGAGGACGGCGTTGCCATAGAGGTTGAGACCATGCTCAGCCATCAGGATCGTGGCGATATCCTCGTCCTTGATGCCTTGCGCCTTCAGGTTGAGGATGACCGAGAAGGCGAAGCCGAACACCGCGTCGACCTTGCCCTGCGCCAGCATCGGCTCACGGACGGGAAAGCCGATCGATTCGATGGTGATCTTGCTGTCGTCGATCCCGGCGACCTGCTTGAAGGCCTTCCATTGGGCGAATGCGCCATCCGGCGGCGGAGCGCCGAGCTTCTTGCCCTCGAGCGACTTCGGATCGGCGGTGATGCCGAGCGACTTGCGGCCGACGACAGCGAAGGTCGGACGCTCGTAGATCATCATCGCCGCCTTGATCTTCTGCGAGGGGTCCTCGTCCAGGAACTTGATCAGCGAATTGATATCGCCGAAGCCCATCTGGTAGGCGCCCGTCGCCACGCGCGGGATCGCCTCGACCGAGCCGTTGCCGGTGTCGATCGTCACGTCCAGGCCTTCGGCCTTGAAGTAACCCTTGTCCTGGGCGAGCAGGAAGCCGGCGGCGGGGCCCTCGAACTTCCAGTCGAGCGTGAACTTGATCGCCGTATCCGCCAGCGCCGGCCCGGCGGGCATCGAGAAGCCGGAGGCCAGCGCCAGCGCCGCCACGGCCGAAAGTTTCGAAAGCAATCGTCTGCGCGAGATCATGAAAGGTCGTCCCCTCAACGGTTTCTTGTTCGGATGAGTTGCATCCAAACCTTTCTTCAGCCCCCACGCAAGCCAAAATTGCACATAAAGTCATCATATTTTAGTATTGATCAATAAATAATCAAAAGCCTGTTTTGCACACAAAAAACTGCCGTCGTTTTCGGCAGCGGAAACGACCGGTGGACCGTCCGCCGGGACCCGCCTGCGGCGCCGATCCGGCCGGGCAGCCGGAAATCCCGGGACGCGTAAGCATTAAGTGCAATGGTTTCCAATACTTCCGAGCGCTGAACCGCAGGCCGCAGGCCCTTCCCTTTCCTCCTCCGGCAATTGTATAACCGCAAGATCGCCCTTTGGACCCCAGAGCATGCCGATGATCGAAATCCTACTCCTCGTCCTTGTCGTCGTGATGATCGGCATCAACCGCAAGACGGCGAACCGGCTGACCGCGCTCGAAAAGGAAGTGGAAGCGGTCAAGGCCGATCTGCTCAGGCGGCCGGCCATTCCTCTGGCGGCATCGACGGAAGCGGTCCGGGCGGAGGCTCTGGCGGAGACGAGCCGGGAGGAGCCGGTGCCGCCCGTCGAGCTTGCGGCGCGCGAGGCGGCCGGGGAACCCGCTTTGGCGAAGACCGAAACGGCAGAGGCCATGAAGGATGCGGGCACCGGCCACGAGACCGTGGCGCCCGGTCCCGTTCTCCAGCCGGCGGCGGCGGAAAGGCCGCGCGAGAGCCTCGAAAGCTATCTCGGCGCCCGCTGGCCGGTCTGGGTGGGCGGCGTGGCGCTCGCCTTCGGCGGCATCTTCCTGGTGCGCTATTCGATCGAGGCCGGGCTGCTCGGGCCTGCCGCGCGACTGACGCTCGCCGCCCTGTTCGGCCTGATCCTGCTGACTGCGGGAGAACTGGTGCGCCGCCGCGCCATGCCGCAGATGTCCGAACGCTTCAGCAATGCGATGATCCCCGGCGCGCTGACGGCGGCCGGCGCCGTGACGCTGCTCGGCGCGACCTATGCCGCCTATGCCATCTACGAATTCATCGGCCCCACGACGGCTTTCCTGCTGCTCGCACTCGTCTCGTTCGCGACGATTGCGCTGTCGCTCCTGCACGGGCAGGCGCTGGCGGGCCTCGGCCTGCTCGCCTCGCTGGTCACCCCGGCGCTGGTGGCGACCGAGGAACCGAACGCCAACGCGCTTTTCCTCTTCCTCGGCCTGACCTGGCTCGCGGTCAACGCCGCCTCGCGCTTCCGTCAGTGGACTATCGTGCCGACGCTCGCCAATGTCGGCGTTGGGCTCTGGGCGCTTGCCTATATATTCGGCTCGGACGATTTCTCCGCCATGCCTGTAACGCTCGCCCTGATCGTCATGATCGGCGGCACCGGGTTCTTCTGGCCGGGAGCGCGCCATGGCGCCGAGCGGCCGGCCGCTTCCGGCTGGAGCGGGCTTCTCGGCCGGCCGCCGTTGCAGATCACCCTGTCGGTTTCGATCATGACGCTGCTGCCGGCGCTTGCCATGGTGCTGCGCCATACCGAAGGCTCCGGCATGGCGCTGTTTGCCTTCGGAGCGCTTGCCGCCGTGCTCGGCGCGCTCGGGGCCAGCCGCGCCTATGCGGTCTGGCCGGCGATGATCGCGGCGGCCGGCGCGGTACTGGGCATCACGCTGACCGCGCTTTCCTGGCTCGACTATGTCGTGCCGTCGGTCCTGCCCGAACAAACCGACGGCCAGCCGATCCAGACCCTCGCTTTCACCAACGAAATCATCGTCGCCCTGCTTCTCGGCGCCGTTTTCACGCTTCTCGGCTTCGCCTTCCTGAAGCGGTTCCGCAGGGCAGAGCCCGAGTTTTCGACCGTCTGGGCCGTGCTGATGCCTGCGGTGCCGGTGGCGCTTGCGACGATCAGCTTCCTCAACTTCGGCAATCTCGGCCGCGACTGGACGCACGGGCTTTACGGACTGGGGCTTGGCCTCGCATTGCTCGCCGGCGCCGAATGGCTGTTCCGGCGGAGCGACGAGACGGCGCAGGGGCGGATCGACTGGCCCGCCAACCTCATCGTTGCCGGCTCCTTCGCGGGCTTCACGCTGGCGCTGCATGCGCTCAGCAACGGCATCGTCACCACCATCCTCGTCTCGGTGCTCGGCTTCGCCTATGTGCTGGCGATGCGGGTCAGGCCATGGCCGGCCCTTCCGTGGGCGATGGCGGCGGCGACCCTCATCGTCTTCGGCCGCATCGCCTGGGAACCGACGCTGATCGGCCCGAACAGCCTCGGCACGACGCCCTTCCTCAACGCGCTCCTGCCCGGCTACGGCATTCCGACGCTGCTTGCGATCGCCACCGCCTGGATACTCCGGAATTCCCCGGATTTCCGCATCCGCAACGTCATGCAGGCGCTCGCCTCGCTGGCGGCGCTGATGACGATCGCCGTGCTCATCCGCCACGCGATGAACGGCGGCGTATTGGACAGCCGGGTTCCGACGCTCGGCGAGCAGTCGATCTACACGCTGGTCACCGTCGGCTTCTCGGGCGTTCTCATGACACTCGACCTGAGGTCGCCGAGCCCGGTCCTCCGCTTCGGCTCGATGATCGCCGGCGTGATCGCGACCATCAACGTCCTGTCGCTGCATCTCTTCGCGCTCAACCCCTATTTCAGCGGCGAGAACACCGGCCCCTGGCCTTTCTTCAACCTGCTGCTCCTCGGCTATCTCCTGCCGGCACTCGCCTATGGCCTCGTCGCCTTTCATGCGCGCGGCCGCCGGCCGATGCCCTATGTCGTCATGCTGGCGCTGGCCGGCGCGGTGCTCGGCTTCCTGTGGGCGACGCTGTCGGTGCGCCGTTTCTGGCAGGGCGAGAACATCGCCGACTGGAAGGGTTTCCTGCAGGGAGAGACCTATACCTATTCGGTCGTGTGGCTGCTGATCGGCGTGGCGCTGCTCGTGCTCGGCTCGCGGCTCGACGCGCGCAGCCTGCGGCTTGCCTCGGCAGGCCTCGTGCTGATCGCCGTGGTCAAGGTGTTCCTCATCGACATGTCGAACCTCGAAGGAATCCTGAGGGCGCTGTCCTTCATCGGACTCGGCGCGGTGCTGATCGGGATCGGGCTTTTCTACCAGCGCATTCTGGTAAAGAAGAACGGCGCACCCGCCACCACCGATTCTGAGGAACCAGCCTCGTGACAGCATCGCTCGCCGCCGCCTTCTCGCCCTTCGAAACGCTTGCCGGAACCCTGATCCCCCACGCGACGCAAGGCGACGACGGCTCGCACGACATCGCCCATATCCTGCGCGTCTTCAAGAACGCCATGCGCATCCACGCGCGCGAAGGCGGCAACGGCACGGTGCTGGCGGCAGCCGTCCTGCTGCACGATTGCGTCGCGGTGGAGAAGAATTCGCCGCTGCGGTCCCAGGCCTCGCGGCTCGCCGCGGAAAAGGCCTCGGCGATCCTCGCCGAACTCGGATGGCCGGAGGCGGATGTCTCCGCCGTCGCCCACGCGGTCGCGGCTCACAGTTTTTCGGCGAACATAACGCCCGAAACGCTGGAGGCGAAAATCCTGCAGGATGCGGACCGGCTGGATGCGATCGGCATCGTGGGCGCGGCGCGGTGCTTCTATATCGCCGGCCGCATGGGATCGAGCCTCTACGATCCGGCCGATCCGCTTGCCAGGGAACGGCCGCTCGACGACAAGAGCTTTGCGATCGACCATTTCGAGGTGAAGCTGTTCAAGCTCGCCGACGGGTTCGGGACCGCGACCGGCCGGACGCTTGCGGCCGAGCGGCATGAGCGGCTGAAACAGATCCGGGACCTCTTCATCGACGAAATCTGAAGGATACCCTCATGCGCGTCAGTGAACTGAACTTCTATCCCCTGAAGAGCGGCCGCGGCATCGCGCTTGCCGAGGCCGAGATCGCCCCGGAAGGCATTCCCGGCGACCGGCGGATGATGGTGACCGACGCATCCGGCCATTTCATCACCCAGCGGGAACTGCAGGCCCTGGCGCAGATCCAGGTGACGCCGGAAGACGGCGGCTTCCGCTTTGCCATGGACGGCAGGGGTGAGCTCCATGTGGCGCAGCCGCCGGCTGACCGGCGCATGGATGTGGCGGTGTGGAGATCGATCGTGAATGCCGCAGTGGCGGACGAAGCGGTCAACGACACCCTGTCCGGGTGGCTCGGCCGCGACGTGCGGCTCGTCTTTTTCGACCGGCAGGCAGAGCGCACGGCCAGCCCCGAATGGGCCGGGCCGGACATGCCCGTCACGTTTGCCGACGGCTATCAGGTTCTCGTCACCACGACCGGATCGCTCGCGGCGCTCAATGCGGACATGGCGAAACACGGCGAGGGATCGGTCGGCATAGAGCGCTTCCGGCCGAACATCGTGCTCGACCATGACGAGGCCTGGGCGGAAGACAATTGGGAAGGCATCGAGATCGCCGGCATCCGCTTCGACTTTGCCAAACCCTGCGCCCGCTGCATCATGACGACGCAGGACCAGAAGACGGGCTCGCGCGAGGTGCCGAGCCCGATGCCGGCCATGGGCCGCATCCGCATGTCGGCGGACCGGCGGGTGCCCGGTCCCCTCTTCGGCTGGAACGCCGTGCCGCGCAGCACCGGGCGGATCAGGATCGGAGACGGGGCAACGGTCATCGCGGAGCGCGAGGCCTGGGCGATCAAGCGGCGGGGATAAGCGGATCAGGCGATCTTGATCGCCTTCGCATGGAGCCCCGATCACCTCTCCTGTTGCAACTGCCGGAAAATGCCGCTTCGGAGAACCCGGCGGGGTCTGATCCGGGTCACTCCGCCGGATTCAATGTCGCAGTTGGGGCGGCAGACGGGGTATCTACCTGCCGCGACGGGCGGCTCAGGCGGCCGTGGCCGATGAGCATGGTCGCAAACGCCACCGCGCCGCCGGCGACCGCCACCCAGAAGCCGTTCGAGGCGCCATAGGCATCGATCGTCCATCCGGCGACGGAGGAGCCGGCCGCGAAGCCGATGCCGACGCCAGTCATCGCGTAGGTGATGCCTTCCGTGAGCTGCGAGGCGGGCACGATGCGCTCGATCAGGCTCATGCCGGTGATGAAGGTCGGCGAGATCGCCGCGCCGGCAAAGAAGACCACCAGCGTCAACGTCCAGAGATTGCCGACGAAAGGCATGGGCAGCGTGGTGACGGCGGCGATGAGGCTCACGAAGACGAGGCGGCGGGCCAGCGGCGTCTCGAACCTGATGGCGCCGACGACGAGGCCGACGATGAAAGAGCCCGCGGCATAGGCCGACAGGACATAGCTCGCCGCTCCCTTGTTGCCCATGGCTTCCGCGAAGGCGACCACGGAGACCTCGGCCGTGCCGAAGATCGCGCCCATGCCGGCGAAGACGGCGACCACGAACCACATGGGAACAAGCCGCATGACCGAGCCGCCGCCCGTCTGGCGCCGCGGATCGACCCGGGGCTCGGTGGATTTCTGGGCGACGAAAAGCGCAGTCCCGATCACCAGGAAGGCCGCGGAGGCGAGCACGCCCGCCTCGGGAAAGAAGGTGACGCTGAGACCGATGCCCAGCACCGGACCGAAGATATAGACCACTTCGTCCAGCACGGATTCGAAGGCGAAGGCCGTGTGCAGTTCCGGCCGGTCGCGATAGATTTCCGTCCAGCGGGCGCGCACCAGCGCCATCATGCTCGGCATCAGGCCGGCGATCACCGCGAAGACGAAGAGCATCCAGTTGGGCCAGCGCAGCCAGGCGGCCGCCGCAAGCCCGAGCATGGCGACGAAGGTGACGACCGTCGTCGGCACAAGAACCGCCGACTGGCCCTTCCTGTCCACCCAGCGCGAGACCTGGGGCGCGATGAAGGCGTTGGCAAGCGCGAACGTGGCGGAAACCGCACCGGCGATCCAGTATTCGCCGTGGGTCTGGGACAGCATGGCGACAAGGCCGATCGTCGTCATCGGCAATGGGAGACGGGCTACGAAGCCTGCAGCGGAAAAACCCCTGGTTCCCGGTCGCCGGAATATTTCACGGTAGGGATTGGGCATGTCGGATTCCTTGCGTTATCTTGGGATGACCTTTACATACGCCGCGTATGAGAGTTGAATAGACGCATACGCGACGTATGTCAATTCACATACGTCGCGTATGCCAATATTTCCGGAGTCCACATGGCGCCCAAGACCCTCCCCAGGCCGCGCAAGGAAATGATCGCCGAAACCCGGGCCAAGCTGATTGCCGCCGGACGGCACGCTTTTGCCGCCAAAGGCTATGCCGACGCTTCCATGGACGATTTCACCGCGGAAGCGGGGCTGACGCGCGGCGCCCTCTACCATCATTTCGGCGACAAGAAGGGCCTGCTTCAGGCGGTGATCGCCGAGATCGACGCGGAAATGTCAGCCCGGCTCTGCGCCATTTCCGGCCAGGCGAAAACCGCATGGCAGGGTCTGCTCGACGAAAGCGTGGCCTATATCGAGATGGCGCTGGAGCCCGAGATCCAGCGCATCATGCTGCTCGACGGGCCGGCCGTGCTCGGCGATCCGTCGCAATGGCCGAACCAGAACGCCTGCG
Organism: Neorhizobium puerariae; assembly: GCF_042429745.1. Taxonomy (NCBI): domain Bacteria; kingdom Pseudomonadati; phylum Pseudomonadota; class Alphaproteobacteria; order Hyphomicrobiales; family Rhizobiaceae; genus Neorhizobium; species Neorhizobium puerariae. The sequence continues at coordinate 201,879 of NZ_JBHMAA010000024.1, forward strand.
TCCGCACCATGACCGCCAGCATCCAGAAGCTGATCGACGAGAATACGATCCGCGAGGTCGACCCGGAAGCGGCTGCGCGGCTGATCAACGGCACGACGCTCAGCGCCGCGCTGTGGATCGCCGGCGCCGAAAATCCGCAAGCGGTGTCGAAAAAGGCGGTCGAGACATTTCTGGTGATGGTCTCCGGACTGCTCAAGGAGAAGGCGGAGGATTGAGGGCGCCGCGAACGACCGGACCGCAACGTCGGGAAGATTTCGTGCCGGCCGTCGTCAATCTGTGGTTAGATGGCTGACGGATTCCCTTTCACGATTCAATCCGATGCCGGTTTTTCATCTGCCATGTCCTTTTCAGATTTCGTCTATCGCCCCTTCGAAACGCTGATCCGTCCGCTCGACATTCCCTTTCGGCGCCTGCCTTCCCGCGGTCCCTTCACGCTTCTCCTGCACTTCATCAGGATGTTCCGGGGAATTCTCGTTTCCATCGCGGTCTTTGCCATGCTGGTGGAAGGCATCAACCTTTTCCTGATCTGGAGCCTGTCGATCATCGTCGACGGGGTCGTCGCGAAGGGCGCGGCGGCCTTCCTGCAGGACGACTGGCATCTGCTCGCCGTCATGGCCGCCCTGCTGTTTCCGATCCTGCCCCTCTTCGCATTTCTCGCCAATGCGCTTGCCTCACAGGCGATTGCCGTGTGCATGCCGGCGGCGATCCAGTGGCAGGGGCACAAGGCGGTCGAACGACAGGATCTTGGTTTTTTTCATGATCTTTTCGCCGGCCAGGTGGCCTCGCGCCTGTCACAGGTCGCCTCAGCCGTCCAGCAGCAGGTAGTCGTCGCCTTTCACACGATCCCGCATTTCCTGGTTCAGTTCGCCGGGTCGCTGTTCCTGCTGGGGACGGTCGCCTGGCCACTGGCGCTGCCGGTTTTCATCTGGGTGATCGCGAGCATCGTCATCGCCGTCGTAGCGGTCCCGCACTTCACCGAACGATCCCGCCGTTCGGCTCGCCAGCGCAGCCTTCTGGTCGGTTCGATGACCGACCTCTACAGCAACATCCAGATGGTGAAGCAGTTCGCCGCGGAAGACAGCGAAGCCGGTGCGTTGCGCCACGCTTTCGCGAAGGCGGTGGAAACCCAGCAGAAGGAGCGGCGTATCTACCTGACGACCGACACCGGCATTCTGATGCTCAACGTCCTCCTGTGGCTTGCCATGCTGACCATCGGCTTCCGGGGCATGGTGGCGGGCTTCATCAGCACCGGCCAGTTCGTCGCCGCGCTCTACATCACCCAGCGCCTGTCTGGGAACGCCCGGGCATTTCTGCAGATGGGCCAGCAGGTTTTCCAGGCCGTCGGCACCATCCGCGACGCCATGCCGGTGATGACCACGCCGCCAGCGATTACGGACGCGCCGGACGCAGCACCGCTCGCCGTTTCACGCGGCGAGATACGCTTCGAGAATGCCGGATTTGCATACCGGCCGGAGAGAAAGGTGATCGACGCCCTGTCCCTGACCGTTCAAGCGGGCGAGAAAGTCGGACTGGTCGGGGTTTCCGGGGCGGGCAAGACCACATTGGTCAATCTGCTGCTGCGGTTCTATGACCTGAAGAGCGGCTCGATCCTGATCGATGGCCAGGACATCCGGTCGGTGACGCAGGCAAGCCTCAGGGAAAATATCGGCGTCATTTCCCAGGAGGTCGCCCTGCTGCATCGTTCGGTCGGCGACAACATCCGCTACGGCCGGCCGGCCGCGTCGCAGCAGGAGATCGAACAGGCCGCGAAGGCCGCACAGGCCGATGGCTTCATCGCAGACCTCGCCGACAGCGAAGGGCGCAAGGGGTATGACGCCTTCGTCGGCGACCGGGGCGTGAAGCTGTCCGGCGGGCAGCGGCAGCGCGTGGCGATCGCGCGGGTGCTTCTCAAGGATGCTCCGATCCTCGTGCTGGACGAGGCGACCTCCGCCCTCGACAGCGAGTCGGAAGCGGCGATCCAGGAGAAACTGGCCATGCTGATGGAAGGCAAGACAGTGATCGCCATCGCGCACCGCCTGTCGACGATCGCGAAGATGGACCGGATCATCGTTCTCGACAAGGGACGCATCATAGAGGAGGGAACGCCCGATCAACTGGCTGCGCGCGATGGCCTTTATGCCCGTCTCTGGAGACGGCAGACCGGCGGCTATATCGCCGCCGACGATGACGCCTCCTGAGATTTCCGCCGGGAGCCGCCCCGCCGGCCTCCCTCGCCGCGACACTCCCGCGTCACGCATGGCAGCTATTCCCAAAAACCGGTTGTCCGCCCAGTTTGCGAATAGTCAAAACGAAGCATAGCATCCCTCCTGTCCATCCCTGCTCCAGCCGGCCTGCCCTACGGCCGGCCGCACACGCGCCCCGAAAGAGACTGCCCACATGACATCTCGGTCCACCGGCCTCCTGTGCGCCTTGACGGCCGTGACCATCTTCTCCGTGCAGGACGGCATTTCGAAACATCTCGGCACCGCCTACCCGCCGATCTTCGTGACGATGGTCCGCTACTGGGCATTTGCCGGTTTCGCGCTCGTTCTCGCCAGCCGCTCGCCCGTCGGCCTCAAAGGCGCGGTCACGGCCAAGCGGCTCTGGCTGCAGATCGCCCGCGGCGTTCTGTTGGCCCTGCAGATCGTCGTGTCGATCACCTCGTTCTCCCGGGTCGGGCTGGCCGCCAGCCATACGATCTTCGCCGCGACGCCGCTCGTCGTCGCCTGTCTCTCGGTGCCGCTGCTCGGAGAAAAGGTCGGCTGGCGCCGCTGGACGGCGATCGGCATCGGCTTCGTCGGCATCCTGCTGATCGTCAATCCGCTGCATGCGACGTTCGATGCGAAGATCGTCATTCCGATCGTCGCCACGCTGATGTTCGGGCTCTATTCGGTGATGACCCGGCTTGCGAGCCGCACGGACACGGCGGACACGTCCTTCTTCTACACCGGCGTGGCGGGTGCCGCCGCCATCACGCTCATCGGCCCGTTCTACTGGACGAACATCACGCCCGGCGACTGGCTCTGGATGCTCGTGCTCTGCATAACCGGCATGACGGGCCACTACCTCCTGATCCGCGCCTTCGACCTGCTCGACGCGGTCGTCGTGCAGCCGATGTCCTACATCCAGTCCGTGCTGGTCTGCCTGATCGGCGTCTTCGTCTTCGGCGAGGTCATGACCGTCAACATGATCGCCGGCAGCGCCATCGTCATCGGCGCCGGCATCTTCACCATCTGGCGCGAGGCCCGGCTCGGACGCACGCCGCCGCCGGCCATCGACCCGCCCGGCACGCCGTGACCGCCATCCGCACATCAAATGCGGTGATGGGTTGATTGAGCAAAACTTGTTTTATGAATCGCCGCGCAGACAGTATGATTTCCCACAGCATCGGCCCGAAAACCGGAATCGATTTTCGGAAAGCACGATACGTCGCTTCAATAGATTAAAGCATCCTTTGTGCGCCCCAAAGGACGCACGGCGCCCCAATCGTGTAGAGGAGGAAACCCATGAGCCAATCCAAGCCCCTGGCTGCCCGCGCTTCCATGCCCTGGCTGATCATCACCGCCGGCGCATTGATCGCCATGCTGACCTTCGGCCCGCGCTCCGCAATGGGCTTCTTCCAGCTTCCGATGCTCGCCGATACCGGCTGGGACCGCTCCACATTCGGCCTTGCCATGGCGATCCAGAACCTCGCCTGGGGCCTCGGCCAGCCCTTCTTCGGGGCGCTCGCCGACAAATACGGCACGGGACGGGTGCTGACATTCTCCGGCCTGCTTTATGCCGCCGGCCTTTTCCTGATGTCCTCGGCCCATTCGATCCCCATCCTGCATCTCTCCGGCGGCGTGATGGTGGGGCTTGCCGTGGGCGCCGGCTCCTTCGGCACGATCCTTTCCGCCTTCGCCCGCAACGTGACGCCCGAACAGCGTTCGGTGGCCTTCGGCATCGGCACGGCGGCGGGTTCCGCCGGCATGTTCCTCTTCGCGCCCCTGAGCCAGGCGCTGATCAGCACCTACGGCTGGTCGGACAGCCTGGTCATCATGGGCTTCATGATGCTCGCCATCCCCCTGCTCGCCTGGCCCCTGCGCGGCAACGCCCGCTCCGGCACGCAGTCCAGAAGCGAGGTCGACCAGACCGTCGGCCAGGCGCTGCGCGAGGCCTTCAGCCACCAGAGCTATCTTCTGCTCACATCGGGTTTCTTCGTCTGCGGCTTCCAGGTCGCCTTCATCACCGCGCATTTCCCGGCCTATCTCGGCGATATCGGCATAGACGCCCGCTACGCGGTGATCGCCATGGCGCTGATCGGCTTCTTCAACGTCATCGGCTCGTTCAGCGCCGGGATGATCGGCCAGCGTTATTCGAAGCCCTATTTCCTGGCCTATATCTACCTTGCCCGCTCGGTCGCGGTGACCGTCTTCCTCGTCCTGCCGCAGACGCCCCTTTCGGTCATCGTTTTCGCGATCGTCATGGGGCTGCTCTGGCTCTCCACGGTGCCGCCGACCAACGGGCTCGTCGCCATCATGTTCGGCACGCGGCATCTCGGGCTTCTCGGCGGCATCGTCTTTCTGTCGCACCAGGTGGGATCGTTCCTGGGCGTATGGATGGGCGGCTTCCTCTACGACCGGTTCGGCTCCTACGATCCGGTCTGGTGGCTGGGCGTCGCGCTCGGCGTCTTCGCCGCGGTCGTGCATTGGCCGATCCAGGAAAGGCCGGTCGACAGGACGGCGCTCATCGCCGCGCAGCCGGCCGAATAGGAAATCACCCCGCCTGACGCTCGGCCGCCCGGGACAGGGCCTTCAACGCCGCCTGCACGAAACCGTCGCGGGCGGCGTTTTCCGTCAGGCCACGGGGTTCGTAGACATGCCGGTGCAGGAAAAAGCCGGTCAGGCGGAAGGCCGACGCCATGCTTTCCCGATCCGCCGCACGCGCCGCCCCTTCTCCCAGGAAGGCCGGCAGAGCCAGCATCCGGTCGGCATAGGGAGCCCCGGCCTCGCGGCAGACGGCGCGGCCAGTCTTCGGCGAGACGTAGACGAGTTCTTCCCTCGCCCCCGTGGCGGCGCATTCGGAAAGATCGAGGCCGAATCCCAGATCGTTCAGGACCGCCAGCTCGAAGCGCACGAAAAGCTCGCCTGCGTCGGCCGGATCGTCCAGCGCATCGAGGATGACGTCGAGCGCCTCGAACAGATGCGGATGCGGATCGCGCTCGGGAAGAAGCCGCAGAAGCGCGCCCATCGCCTGCACGCCGTAGACGGCGGTCGCGGTTTCCATGAGCTTTGCCGCACGCAGCCGGATCGGCTCCAGCTTGAACTCGCCGAGATGTTCGTCGAGCCGGGCCCGCCAGACGGCCTCCACCCGGTTTCCCGCCTGCAGGACGGGCTGCATGGCCCGCGACCGGCCGGCGCGCACGAGGCCCAGATGCCGGCCGCGCTCACGGGTCATCAGTTCGGCGATGACGCTCGTCTCGCCGTGGCGCTTGATGCCGATGATGATCCCTTCGTCCTGCCACTGCATGTGATGATTCAACATCCTTCCGGAACGATTCAACACTACCCCATAAGGGGTTCAGACTGAATCGCTTTTTGCTCCCGCGGTCCTTCCCGCAAACGTGACGATGCGCCGGCTTGCCTGGAACAAAAAGGGCTCCATCTGGATTCCTGTGCGGAAAGTTCACAATGCCGCACGACGCGCCCGGGAGCCCCCATGAAACACGCCCTTCTCGCCGCCCTCACCCTTGCCGCCCCCATTCTTCCGGCCATGCCTGCCGCGCTTCTCACCGCTTCCCCCGCGGCCGCCCAGTCGCCGCAGCTCGAACAGGCCTGCATCGCGGTCGCCAGGAATTTCCTGCTGGCGCCGGTCATCAAGACCGGCATCGTGCAGTCCTTCCCCGAACTCGACCCGCCGGGCGCGCGGCTGACCTATTCCACCCGCGAGGACGCCAAGCCGACCGATTTCAGCAACGAGATCGAATGCCAGTTCGACAAGGCGCAGCCGCCCTTCAGCCTGCTGCGCTTCTGCATATCGAGAACCTGCTACGGCCCGAACGAGCAGGAACCGGAGAACCGGCGGCGCTATCAGGAAGTCAAGGCGCTGATGGACCGGGCGAAGAAGTAACGGGTCCGAGGATCTGACCACAGACCGGCATATGCGGCTATCCGGCCCTCACCGGGACGAATGGGGCAAATCTGGCAATCAGCCCTTCGGGAATTCCAGTCCCATCTCGCGGAAGCGTTCCGGGTCGTCTCCCCAGTTTTCGCGCACCTTGACGAACAGGAAGAGATGCACGGGCTGTTCGAGGATTTCGGCCAGTTCCTTGCGCGACGCGGTCGAGATCGCCTTGATCGCCTCGCCACCCTTGCCGAGCGCGATCTTCTTCTGGCTCTCGCGCTCGACGTAGATCACCTGCTCGATGCGGACCGAGCCGTCCTTGCGCTCCTCCCATTTCTCCGTCTCGACATGCGAAGAATAGGGAAGTTCCTGGTGCAGCCTGAGAAACAGTTTCTCGCGGGTGATCTCGGCCGCGAGCTGGCGCATCGGCAGGTCGGATATCTGGTCCTCGGGATAATACCACGGCCCTTCCGGCAGCGTCTTCGCCAGATAGTCCATCAGGTCGTCGCAGCCCGAGCCGGTGGTGGCCGAGATCATGAAGGTGCGCTCGAAGGTCACGAACTCGTTGGCGGCGGCGGCAAGCTTCAGCAGGTCTTCCGGCTTCACCCGGTCGATCTTGTTGAGGACGAGGATCTTGGGCTGATGGACCTCCTTCAGCCCCTCGAGGATCGTCTCGGCATCGCCCCGGATGCCCCGCTCGCTGTCGATCAGGAGCATGATGAGGTCGGCGTCCTTCGCCCCGCCCCAGGCGGTCGTCACCATGGCACGGTCGAGCCTGCGGCGCGGCTTGAAGATGCCGGGCGTATCCATGAAGACGATCTGCGCGTTGTCGTGGATCGCAATGCCGCGCACGATGGCGCGGGTCGTCTGCACCTTGTGGCTGACGATCGACACCTTGGCGCCGACAAGGCGGTTCACCAGCGTCGACTTGCCGGCATTGGTCGCGCCGATCAGCGCGACGAAACCGGAGCGGGTCGCGCCGGCCCCGGTGTCGTCGCCGGCGATGTTCTCATTTTCCGTCATGATATCCAATCATTGTTGGGCGGGCTTCTGCCACACGCCTTCGCGTTCGAGCATTTTCGTCGCGGCCACCTGCTCGGCGGCCCGCTTGGAGCGGTCGACGCCGGTTTCCGGCGCGACGCCCGGGATTTCCACCGTCACCGTGAAACGCGGATCGTGATCCGGCCCGGAACGGTCATCGACCCTGTAGGAGGGCGTGAGGCCGAATTTCGCGTGCGCCCATTCCTGCAGTTCGGTCTTGGCGTCGCGCCTCGCGCCATCGGCGCGGGTCGCACGGCCTTCCCAGTGCTTCAGGATGAAAGCGCGCGCGGCCTCCAGCCCCGCATCCAGATAGAGCGCGGCGATGAGGCTTTCCACCACATCGGCGCGCACGTTCATCATGCGCTTGCCGGTGAGCTTCTTGACGTCGGCCCCGGTGCGGATGAACCGGTGCAGTTCCAGCTCGTCCGCCACGGTGGCGCAGCTTTCGGCACTGACGAGCTGGTTCAGGCGAACGGAAAGCTCGCCTTCCGTCGCGGTGCGGAACGTCTTGAACAGGAGTTCGGCGACACAGAGCCCCAGCACGCGGTCGCCGAGGAATTCCAGCCGCTCGTAATTGGCACCCTTGGCCGAACCGGTGCTCGCATGGGTGAGCGCGCGGTCGAGCCATTGCTTGTCGGCGAATTCATGACCTATGGCTTTTTCAAGCTGGCCGCGTTCCTCCGCCGAAAGCGCCCTTGCCTTCATCACTCGACGACCTTGAAAATCCGATCCCAACGCATGTTGGTCGGCCATTTCCAGATTTCACGGAAGGACGTGTCGTTGCCGAGCGAGAAGAAGATGACGCTGGCGCGGCCGACGAGGTTTTCGGCGGGCACCATGCCCACGTCGAAGCGGCTGTCGAGCGAATTGTCGCGGTTGTCGCCCATGAAGAAATAATGGCCTTCCGGAACCACGAATTCCTGGGTGTTGTCGCCGCGCGAGACCGGCGAATGGTCCAGCGTGTCATAGGTGACGCCGTTGTCCAGCGTTTCGCGGAAGACGGGCACATCCGTGCCCGGATCGAGGCTGTAGTCGGACGTGAAAGTGCCGTCAGCCTGCTTCGGCACCGGCTTGCCGTTGACGTGGAGGACCCCGTTGATCATCTGCACGCGGTCGCCCGGCAGGCCGATCAGGCGCTTGATATAATCGACGTCCGGATGGCTCGGCAGGCGGAAGACGATGACGTCGCCGCGCTTCGGCTCGTTGAATTCCAGTATCCGGCCGGAGAAGAGATCCGGCGAGAAGGGAAGCGAATATTTCGAATAGCCGTAGGCGAACTTGTTGACGAAGATATAGTCGCCGACGAGCAGCGTCGGCATCATCGAGCCGGACGGAATGGTGAACGGCTGGAAGAGAACCGTGCGGATCACCATTGCCAGCAGCAATGCCTGGATGATGACCTTGATGTTTTCCCAGAGGCTGTTCTGCTGCTTCGTCTCGGCTTTTTCGGACACGTTCAAATTTCTTTCTCTTTCCGGCGGAGTGCCGCTTTCTAAACCCTTCGCGAACCCGCGGCAATGGCCCATGGGGTCACGGGTGGCTGATCAGGCCGGGACAGGCCTTGCCTCGATGACCACGAAGGCCTGCGCGTAAGGGTATTCGTCGGTGATGGTGACGTGGATCACCGGCTCATGGCCGGCCGGGACCATTTCGGCCAGCCTTTCGGCCGCGCCGCCGGTCAGCACCATGGTCGGCTTGCCACCGGGCAGGTTGACGACGCCCATGTCCTTCCAGAACACGCCGTTCGCAAGCCCCGTGCCGAGCGCCTTGGAACAGGCCTCCTTGGCGGCGAACCGCTTGGCATAGGACGCGGCGCGGTTCTTGCGGCGGTCGGATTTCGCCCGCTCGATCTCCGTGAAACAACGGTGGGTGAAGCGCTCGCTGAAGCGCTCGATGGATTTCTCCACCCGGCGGATGTCGATCAGGTCGCTGCCCAAGCCGATGATCATGCAGTCTGGTTCCCAACGCGGTCAGTCTTCACACTGACTTGAGCGTTCCGGCGCGCGCCGTCAAGCGCTGCAGCCGCGTACGGCGAAAACTGCGCACGCCCCAATAGGTGACGGCATAAAAGAAAAGGCCGCATAAGAGCCCGGGCGGGATGGAGCCGATCAGCATCGGTTCCAGGATCGGGCGCCAGAGCTGCGAAACGTCGAGATGGTGGAAAAGCGCGCCGAGATCGAGACGGTCGTGACCGGTCGTGCTGTTGCCGAGAATCATCTCGCCGATCTTCCAGGTGAGCGGCCAGATGAACGGACAGGTCAGCGGATTGGCGAAGGTCGTGCCCAACGCGGCGGCGATCACGCTGCCGCCAAGCAGATAGGCGACCGGGATCGCCAGGAGGATATGCAGCCCGAGGAAGGGCGTCCAGGCGCTGATGACGCCGACCGCCAGACCGGCGGCCACGGCATGCGGCGAACCGCCGATGCGCATCACTTTCAGACGATAATAGCCGAGGACGCGACGGAACCCCTTCCGGGGCAGGAGGGCATGGCGCAGTCTTTCGCGAAATCCAGGCGGGGTACGGCGGCGGAACGGCATGGGGCTATCTGGTTCATCGGCAGTCCGGTTTTCATCCAGCCGGCTGCGGGACTCTTCGATCAATCAAGCAGCCATAGCCCAAGCCGAAGATGATGGCGAAAATTGGCCCGGCCCCCGACCGGACCGGCTTCCACCGGGGAAACGCCCTCTTTCGTTGCACGACGGGCGCAAAGCCTTGCACAGGCCGCGCAGCTCTTTTCCTGCGCGGCGGAAACGGTCGAAGCCTCAGAAGCCGGACTTGCGGAACATGCCGCGGTCGATCTGGCGCATCCGGTATTCGAGGTCGATCCGGTCGCGGGCTTCGTTCAGATAGGCGATCTCGCGGTCCTGAACGGTCGGGACGCGGAACGCACGGGCGATCCTGCGGACAGAGTCAAACATGGGTTTCTTCCTTCTTTCTCATATTGCACTGCAGCAATATAAGACAGGGCCTCATGTTTTACCAACGCGACAAGCGCCGGCCAGGGTTGCATCGGGAGCATGGCAGGGAAATGGGCGGGGAGTCTGCGACTGCTTCCGGCCCAAAGGCAGTCATTCAATCCGAGAGCCTGGACCGGCCATCTTTCAATCATACACCCGCTTCAGGTTCGCCACACAGTCGAGCTCCTTCAATTGCGACAGGAGCTGGTTCAGTTGCCTGAGGTCCCAGACCTCGACCTGCATGGTGATCTCGGAGAAATCGTCGGCGCGGTTGCTGCCCATGGCCAGCGTGCGGATGTTGATGTCGAGACGGGCGATCGTCTGGGCGACGGTCGCAAGCGTGCCGGGCTCGTTCAGCGTGTTGACCTCGATCCTCACGGGGAAGCGCGACTTGTTCGCCTCGTCGAGATCCCAGCGCACGTCGATCCAGCGCTCCGGCTGGTCGTCGAAGCGCTGCAGCGAAGGAGCCTGGATCGGATAGATCGTGATGCCCTTGTCCTCTTCCATGATGCCGATGATGCGGTCGCCCGGCACGGCCCCGCTCGGCGCGAACCGCACCTGCATGTTACCGGAAAGCCCCCGGATCGGCAGCGGGTCCGGTCCCGCCTCCGCCTCTTCCGGCGTGACGGAGCGCTGGTGGGGCAGCTTGAAGATCATGCCCGACGCATTGCCGATGTTGAACCAGCCGTCGTCGGCGGCCGGCTTCACGGTGACGCGCTCGTCCTGATAGTCGGGGAAAACGGCCCGCAGCACATCCAGCGAGGACAGCTCGCCGCGCCCGACGGCGGCAATCGCATCCTCGACATCCTTGTGCGCCAGGCGGTGCAGGGCGGGTTTCAGCGCCTCGCGGGAGAAGACCTTGCCCGCCCGTTCGAAGGTGCGCTCCAGAATGCGGTGGCCGAGGCCGGCATATTGCTTGCGGATCGCCATGCGGGTGGCGCGGCGGATCGCCGAGCGCGCCTTGCCGGTGACGACGATCTCTTCCCAGGCCGCCGGCGGCACCTGCACGCCGGAGCGGATGATCTCCACTTCGTCGCCGTTGTTGAGCCGCGTCACGAGCGGCATGATGCGGCCGTTGATCTTGGCCCCCACCGTCGTGTCGCCGATATTGGTGTGGACCGCATAGGCGAAGTCGATCGGCGTGGCGCCGCGCGGCAGCGCGATCAGCTTGCCCTTGGGGGTGAAGCAGAAGACCTGGTCCTGGAAGAGTTCGAGCTTGGTATGCTCTAGGAATTCTTCCGGATTGTCGCCTTCGGCAAGGGATTCGATCGTGTGGCGGAGCCAGGAATAGGCGTTGGATTCGCGCGGCAGGAGCTCCCCCGCCCGGCCGTCCTTGTAAAGCGCATGCGCCGCGATCCCGTATTCGGCGATCTCCTGCATGAGCTGGGTGCGGATCTGCAGCTCGATGCGCTGGCGCGACGGACCGACGATGGTCGTGTGGATCGAGCGGTAATCGTTCTGCTTCGGGTTGGAGATATAATCCTTGAAGCGGCCCGGCACGACACGCCAGCGGGTGTGGACGATGCCAAGCGCCCGGTAGCAGGACGGGATGTCGCCGACGATGATGCGGAAACCGTAGACGTCCGAAAGCTGCTCGAAGGAAAGCGATTTCGACTGCATCTTGCGGAAGACCGAATAGGGCTTCTTCTGGCGCCCCTTGACGAAGGCGTCGGGCAGCCCGTTGGCGATCAGCAGTTCGCGCAGTTCGTCCTCGATCTTCTTGATGAGGCCTTCGTTGCGGGCTTCGAGATCGACGAGCCGCTTGGTGACCGTCTCGTAGGCCTCCGGGTTCATGTAGCGGAAGGACAGTTCCTCCAGCTCGTCGCGCATGTCCTGCATGCCCATGCGGCCGGCGAGCGGCGCATAGATATCCATGGTCTCTTCGGAAATGCGCGCCTTCTGCTCCGGCTTCATGTGCTCCAGCGTGCGCATGTTGTGCAGCCGGTCGGCGAGCTTGACGAGGAGCACGCGCACGTCGTCGGAAATGGCGAGCAGCAGCTTGCGCAGGTTTTCCGCCTGCTTCGCCTTCTTGGAAACGAGGTCGAGCCGCTTCAGCTTGGTCAGGCCCTCGACGAGGCGGCCGATATCCTCGCCGAACAGCTCGTCGATCTCGGCGCGGGTGGCGGTCGTATCCTCGATCGTGTCGTGCAGCAGGGCGACGGCGATGGTCGACTCGTCGAGATGCATGTCGGTCAGGATCGCGGCGACTTCGAGCGGGTGGGAGATATAGGGGTCGCCGCTTGCGCGCTTCTGCTGGCCATGCTTCTGCATGGCATAGACATAAGCCTTGTTGAGAAGAGCTTCGTTGGCGTCGGGCTTGTACTTCTGAACCCGCTCCACGAGCTCGTATTGCCGCATCATCCTGAAAAAAGTCCTCGATACCGCTCGTCTTGACACATGCAGGGATGCCCGGGACCGGTTCCCACCCGCTTTCCCATGGCAGGCAGCGGCTCCGGGCGAAAAGAAAATGGCGCGCCAACCGTCAGATTGGCGCAGCCATCATAAAACATTCAAACAGATTAGGGCGAGAGAATGAACGAAAACTTGCCAAATGAAGATTTCGTCCGGTGTACCCCGCTCTTAGTAGTCGTCGCTCTTTTCCGGCGGCACGAGGCCTTCGATGCCGGCCAGCAGTTCCTCTTCCGACATCTGGTCGAACGTGACGGTTTCCGGAAGATCCTCTTCCTCGTCGGACGCCACGGCAACCCCGCCCGCGGCGATCAGCGAAGCCGGATCGGGCTCGGGCTCGTCCACTTCCACATGCTTCTGCAGCGAATGGATGAGGTCTTCCTTCAGGTCGTCGGGGGAAAGCGTCTCGTCAGCGATCTCACGCAGGGCGACGACCGGGTTCTTGTCATTGTCGCGGTCGACCGTGATCGACGCGCCCTGCGAGATCTGGCGGGCGCGGTGGCTGGCAAGCAGCACCAGCTCGAAACGGTTGTCGACTTTGTCAATGCAATCTTCTACTGTGACACGGGCCATTGCCTGTCCTTTGTCATGGATTTCCGGGATTGCTACGCCCGATACAGCCATTGTGCGGCAAATTCAAGTTTTTCCTGACGATGCCCTTCGTTGCCCCCTACGAAGGTCTTCCGGGGACGGAAACAAATTCAACCGCTAGATGCTTGGATTATTGCGAATCGTGCCATAAATGACAGATATATGAATAGTTCGTAATGTAGTGGATTATTCCGGAGTTTTCGTTCAATTTATATTGACCGAGGCTCCACCTGCCGAGCAGGCTCATAAGAACAAGGGGATGGAGACCATATGTTTGATCCAAGAGAGAAGATTGCTCTCTTCATAGACGGCGCCAATCTTTACGCTGCATCGAAAAGCCTCGGCTTCGACATAGATTATCGTAAACTGCTGAAGGCTTTCCAGAAGCGCGGCTACCTGTTGAGGGCCTATTATTACACGGCGCTGATCGAAGATCAGGAATATTCGTCCATCCGCCCGCTGATAGACTGGCTCGATTACAACGGCTACAAGGTCGTGACCAAGCCCGCCAAGGAATTCACGGATTCCATGGGGCGCCGCAAGATCAAGGGCAACATGGATATCGAGCTCGCGATCGATGCCATGGAGCAGTCGGAAACGGTCGACCATCTCGTGCTCTTCTCCGGCGACGGCGATTTCACCACGCTGGTCGAGGCCCTGCAGCGCAAGGGACGCAAGGTTTCCGTGGTCTCCACGATGCAGACCCAGCCGCCGATGATCGCCGACGACCTGCGGCGCCAGGCCGATCATTTCATCGACCTGATGACGCTCAAAGCCGAAGTCGGCCGCGATCCTTCCGAACGCCCGCCCCGCCCGGCGGAGCACACGGAGCCGGCCGATCTGTGAGCCTTCGGGCGGCGATCCGTCTCCATATTCCGTCTTGAAAACCGTCACGCAACCTTGCATGACATGCGGTGAAGAATAGGCGCCCGTTTTTCGGCGGCGCCTTTCTTCATTTTGGGCTAGAACTTGCGACATGCTATTCGAACGCCCTTCCGACGACACCCTCTATGACGCGCTGGTCGCCCGCGACGCAGCCTATGAAGGTTTTGCCTGGGCGGCCGTGAGGACGACCGGCGTCTTCTGCCGCCTCACCTGCCCGGCCCGCAAGCCGAAGCGCGAGAACACCACCTTCTACGAGACCATCGCGGAATGCCTGGAGGCGGGCTTCCGCCCCTGCAGCCGCTGCCGGCCCATGCTGAAGCTCGGCGAGGCCGATCCGATGGTGACCAGGCTTCTCACCGCGCTCGATGCCGATCCGCACCGCCGCTGGAGCGAGGAGGATGTGGGCTTCCTCGGCATCGATCCATCGACCGCGCGGCGCGCCTTCAAGCGGCAGTTCGGCATGAGCTTCCTGGAGGTCGCGCGGCTGAGGCGCATGGGCAAGGCGGCCGAAACGCTGACATCCGGCGCCAGCGTCATCGACGCACAGATCGACGCGGGTTACGAATCCGGCAGCGGATTCCGCAGCGCGGTGACGAAACTCTTCGGCGCGGCTCCCGCCAGCCTGCGCGACAAGCCCCTGCTCCGGGCCGACTGGATCGAGACGCCGATCGGGCCGATGATGGCGATCGCCGACCAGCATGCCCTGCATCTCCTCGAATTCGCCGAACGCAAGGCCCTGCCGGCGGAAATCAGGAAGCTGCAGACGTTCACCGGCAGCGGCATCGTCATGGGCCGCCACCCGCCGATCGACGAGATCGAGGCAGAGTTGAAAGCCTATTTCGCCGGAGAAGATCTCGGCTTCAGGACGCGGCTCGCGGGCCACGGGTCGCCGTTCCAGCGGCAGGTCTGGGACGCATTGCGCGCCATTCCGGTCGGCACGTCGCGAACCTACGGCGCGATCGCGGCCGAACTCGGCCTGCCCTCCTCCACCCGCGCGGTCGCGGGCGCAAACGGCGCCAACCAGATCGCCATCGTCATCCCCTGCCACCGGGTGCTTTCGGCCGATGGCAGCCTCACCGGTTACGGCGGCGGACTGTGGCGCAAGCGCTGGCTCATCGAACACGAGCGACGCATGGCCGCCCGCCGGGAAGGCCATTTGGCTGCTGCGGCATCCTGAGAAAGGTCGAACCCGCGACGCAGGCGACCGAAAAGGCCACGGCAGGAGACGGCGAGGACATGGTCAGTTCGCCTTCAGAAGTCGTGACTTCTGGCGGTTCCAGTCGCGTTCCTTCTCCGTCTCGCGCTTGTCATGCAGCTTCTTGCCCTTGGCGAGCGCAAGTTCCAGCTTGGCGCGGCCCTTTTCGTTGAAATAGATTTTCAGCGGCACGAGCGTCATGCCCTCGCGGTTGATCGCGGCGCGCAGCCGGTTGATCTCGCGCTTGGAAAGCAGCAGCTTGCGGCGGCGACGCGGCTCATGGTTGAAGCGGTTCGCCTGCAGATATTCCGGCAGATGCGAATTGATCAGCCAGATCTCTTCGCCTTCGTCCGAAGCGTAGGATTCCGCGATATTCGCCTTGCCGTCGCGCAGGGACTTGACCTCGGTTCCCGTCAGCACCAGGCCGGCCTCGTAGGTATCGACGATTTCGTAGTTGAAGCGGGCCTTGCGGTTTTCCGCGACAATCTTGTTCACCGTGCGCTGGCTGCCTTTGGGTGCCATGACCGAATTCCGTTCCGCCCTTATCCGAAAACAAATCCCCGCCCATGGGCGATGAGCGGGGTTGACGACTATGTAATGCGCAAGGCGCAAAATGTGAAGCGGGGCAACAGGCCCTGCTTCACGTCAGTTCAAGAGGCCTGCATGGCGCAGGGCCGCATCGATCGCCGCCTCGGTTGCCGGCTCCAGCGTCGAGATGAGCGGCGAGCGGACGGTGCGGTTCATGCCGCGCGTCCTGTGAAGGCCGTATTTCGCGCCACAGAGGCCGGGCTCCATGAAGATCGCCTTGTGCAGCGGCATCAGCCGGTCCTGATATTCCAGCGCCTTGCCGTAATCGCCGGCGAGCGTCGCGGCCTGGAATTCGGCACAGAGGCGCGGCGCGACATTGGCGGTCACCGAAATGCAGCCGACCCCGCCATGGGCGTTGAAGCCGAGCGCAGTCGCATCCTCACCGGAGAGCTGGACGAAATCCTTGCCGCAGGTGATGCGCTGTTCGGAGACACGCTCGATCTTGCCGGTCGCATCCTTGACGCCGACGATGTTCTTGTGCGCCTTCGCAAGCGCGCCCATCGTTTCCGGCAGCATGTCGATGACCGAACGCGGCGGGATGTTGTAGATGATGATCGGCAGCTTCGTCGCTTCGGCAATCGCCGAGAAATGCGCGATCAGGCCCTTCTGGGTGGGCTTGTTGTAATAGGGCGTGACGACCAGAACGGCATCCGCGCCGGCCTTTTCCGCATGCACGGCAAGCTCGATCGCCTCCCTCGTGTTGTTGGAGCCGGCGCCGGCGATCACGGGCACGCGCTTTTTCGTCACCTCGATGCAGAGTTCCACGACGCGCTTGTGCTCGTCATGGGACAGCGTCGGCGATTCACCCGTCGTGCCGACCGGCACGAGGCCGCTGCTGCCTTCGCCGATCTGCCAATCCACATGCGCGGCAAAGGCATCCTCATCCACCGAACCATCGGTAGCGAAAGGGGTGACGAGCGCGGGCATTGATCCCTTGAACATGCAAAGCTCCCAATCGGCAGCGTTTCATTCTGCTGCCGCAATCCGTGACTATAAGGTCGCGCACCATAAAGCGGCGGGAAAGCGGCGACAAGCGCGGCAGCAAGGGATTTCATGCGGAATTCCATATAAGAAATCGCGCATTTTCATAATGGTGGTAAGGTTTCATTAATCTGCGCAGCGGCTAATAGGGGTTAGACATCTTTTTCGCGAGTTTCCGGATGAACAGGTCCGTTCTCATCCTCGCCGCTCTGGGGCTTGGCGCCGCGAGCATGCAGAGCCTTGCCGCGCCGCCTTCCGACGGCGCCGTCCCGCTGCCGTTCGTGAAGCCGGAAAACCCGGTCTCCACACCCGTGCCCACCGCCATGCCCATGCCCATGCCAGCGCCTTCGCCGGACGTGACCGGCGCCATTCCCCGCACCGGACGGCTGCAGCCCGCGATCGTGCTCAAGGAAGGTCTCGATGCCCTTTCCGACAACGATATCGCAACGGCGCTCGCCATCCGGAACGGCCTTTCGGAAGGCTCGCTGGACCGCCATATCCTCACCTGGGCGATAGCCACCTCGGGCGCACCGGGCGTGCCTTCAGGCGAAATCGCCTTCGCCCAGCGGGAACTGAAGGGCTGGCCCGGCCTGAAAAACCTGCGCGCCAATTCCGAACGTGCCCTTTATAGGGAAAACCCGCCGGCCGCCGCCGTGCTTGCGGCCTTCGGCCCGACCCGGCCGGAAACCACCGAGGGCGCGATCATCCTTGCCCGGGCGCTGGCCGCCACGGGCAGAACGGCCGAAGCTGCCCGCCCGTTGCGCCAGCTCTGGCTTTCGGAGCCGCTCGACAAGCCGACGGAAGACAAGATCCTCGCCGAGTTTCCGTCGCTCCTCTCGCCCGCCGACCACAAGGCGCGCATGGACTACCTGATGTACAAGGGCCGCGCGGCTCAGGCGAAGCGCTTCGGCGACCTCGGCAAGGCCCAGTCGCTTTACAAGGCCTGGGCCGCCGTCATCAGCAACGCAAAGAATGCCGAAACTCTTCTCAATGCGGCGGATGGCTCCTGGAAGAGCGACGCGGGCTATCTCTTCGCCCGGATCGAATACCTCCGCCGGCAGGACAAATACCGCGACGCCGCCGACCTCCTCGGAAAAGCGCCCCGGGAAGCGTCCAGACTCGTCAACGTGACCGAATGGTGGAACGAACGGCGCATCGTGGCGCGCGGGCTTGCCGATCAGGGCGATTTCAAGCTCGCCTACAGGACCGCAGCGGATTATGTCGCCACCTCCTCCACCGATATCGTCGATGCGGAATTCCACGCAGGCTGGTATGCGCTGCGGGCGCTACGCGACCCCGCCGCCGCGGAGAAGCATTTCCGCAAGATCCTCGACAGTTCCAATCGGCCCCTTTCGGCCTCACGCGCCTGGTACTGGCTCGGCCGTGCCGCGGAAGACGGCGGTCCCGGCAACGCACGCGAGTTCTTCGCCAAGGCGGCGAGCCATCCCGGCACGTTCTACGGCCAGCTTGCCGCCGCCCGCCTGAACATCAGGACGCTCGACGTCACCTACCCCTCGCCCTCTTCCACGGACCGGCAGAATTTCGAAAACCGCGAGGCCGTGAAAGCCATCGCCCGGCTGGAGGTTACCGGCCACGAGAAGCGGGCCGGCGCGCTTTACCGGGCGCTGGCCGACGAGATCACCAGCCCCGGTGAACTCGCCATCCTCGCCGCCCGTGCAGAGGCGAAAGACAACCACGCCCTTTCGCTGCAGATCGGCAAGACCGCCTTCGGCCGCGGCATCGAGGTCGCGGCGCTGGCCTTCCCGATCGGCGTCATTCCGTCGGGCGCCAATATCGCCGGCTCCGGCAAGGCGCTTGCCTATGCCATCGCCCGACAGGAAAGCGCGTTCAATCCGGCTGCGGTCTCCGCCGCCAATGCGCGCGGCCTCCTGCAACTCCTGCCCGGCACCGCCCAGGGCGTCGCCAAACGGCACGGCCTTTCCTATGCCGCAACGAAACTCACCACCGACGCCGGCTACAACGCCACGCTCGGCGCGCATTACCTCGGCGAGCAGATCGACACGTTCGGCGGCTCCTACATCCTCACCTTCATCGCCTACAATGCCGGCCCAAAGCGGGTGCCGGAATGGATCGGCCGCTACGGAGACCCGCGCGGCAGATCGCTGGATGACGTGGTCGACTGGATCGAGCGCATCCCCTTCCCCGAAACCCGCAACTACGTGCAGCGCGTGATGGAAAACTATCAGGTCTACAAAACCCGGCTCGGCCAGAAGGCCGATATCGAGACGGACCTGCGCTTCGGACGGCAATAGCCGTCCGAGAGGGCGTTGACGGGTAGTGGGTCCCGCTCCCGATCTCCCGGCGACAACGTGGAAACATATGACGCAGCTCGCTGCACCGGTATGACCGCCGAGGCTGAGGAACCCACGCGTCAATTCCGTTAGTCGAGGGGGAGCGACGCGCTTCAGGGATCTGTCTCTTCCCGCTATCCCGGAACCGCGTCCCACCTTCGAGGAAGCACATCCACCTCAAGCGCGGTTTCGATCATCAGCGCCACGCGAGCACGATAAGCAGGCCTTCTCCCAACGCTCCGCTCCCTCAAACAAAAAAGCCCGGCGCGAACGCCGGGCTCCTTAATTTCAACTTCGGTCAGATCAGAAGTCGCGCTGCAGGCGGACGAAGCCAGCCCAGTCTTCGCTGCCGTCGGAATAAGCAACGGCAACCTTGGACTTGAGGCCTTCGGTGATCTGGTAGTTGATGGTGGCGCCAGCGGTCCAGAAGTCGTCGCCGGTGTAGTCACCATCAATGTCAAGATCGGTGTTCCAGAAATAGTTGAATTCCGGGATGATCTCGAGCTTGTCGGTTGCCTTGATGACATACTGCGCGGCGACTGCCCATTCAGCTGCCTCGTAATAAGTGCTCGGCGCGCTGGACCAGAGAGCGGCAAGCTGGAGCGAACCCGGGCCGACATCAGCCGAAAGCATGCCGCGGATCGCGCCTTCTTCGGCTTCGATGTCGTAAGAACCGAGCAACTCGGCGCTGACGGCACCGAACTTGCCACGGACGATCGCTTCGATACCTACGCCCTGGCTGTCGCCGTGAGCAGCAATGCTGTCGGTGATTTCATCGACCTGCAAGCCTGCAAGGAACGCATCGTTTTCGTAGATATAAGCGACAGAGGTGTAGCGGGTATTGTTGCTCAGCAGATCGGACTCGCCGGCCAGATCGTTATCCCACCAGCTAAGGTAGGTACCAGCCTTGAAGCCACCAAGCTGCAGATAGACTTCATCGAAGTAGAAATCATCATTGCTGGTGCTGTTGGAACCGTCACGGGAAGCTTCACCATGGATGGCGATGAAGCCGGTCAACGTGCCGAGTTCGGTGTCGCTCTTGGACGTTACTTCAAGGCGGCCGCGGGTCCATGCATCCCAGTCGCCGCCATTGAAACCATTGACGCTATCGCCAATGTCAACCTGGAAACGAACGTAACCGCCAATTTTCAGGCAGGTTTCGGTCCCAGGAATGTAGAAATAGCCAGTGCCGAAAGCGTCGCAAACGCGAACATATTCCAGCGGTTCCGGTTCCGCAGCCACGATCGCGTCAGCAGCATGAGCGCCAGATACACCCGCAAGAGCGGCAACCGAACCAATGAGAAGGCTTTTGATCTTCATTACTTGACCTCCAGTCAGAAATCAAAAAAGCAAGTGAACCCCAGTACCCGGCCGATTATCCGCCGTTCCTGTGGAGTGACAAGCAAGTTCACCCATACGGACACCAGTTAGACGTGCGATTGCAAACCGGCAGTCTCTTTTTTGTCACAAAATCGATACCGAACCGCAAGGTTTAACCCATTGGTTAATCAACTCTTAAGGTTGCGAACGTCTCGGAATATCCGGCTACAGAGGAAATCAAACGAATCGCTCATTGAAAAAGCAAAAAGCCCGGACCGAGGTCCGGGCTTCAAGTCAGGCTCTCGCCTAAGCAGAATTAGAAGGTACGCTGCAGGCGGACGAAACCGGTCCAAGCGTCCGGCTGATCCTGATAGTTAACCGTGCCCTTGAATGCGAGACCAGAAGTGATCGCGTAGTCGAGGGTCACACCAGCGCGCCAGTCATCGTCGTTGAAGCGGTAGCTATCCCAAACGTACTGGAAGCCGGGGGTGATCGTGAGCTTGTCGGTCGCCTTGATAGCGTAAGAAGCTGCAACAGCCCACTCGCCAGAGAGGTTACCGTTGTAGTAGGCCGACACATCAGAGCTCCAGATCACGAAGCCCTGCAAGGTGCCCGGGCCAACCGGCGCACTGGCGAGAAGGCGGACGGCGCCTTCTTCAGCTTCGATGTCGTAGCTACCCAAGAGGTCGACAGCAACAGAGCCGAACTTGGCGCTTACGATAGCTTCTACACCAACGCCCTGGCTATCGCCGGGACCAGCAATAGTGTCGGTGATTTCATCAAGCTGAAGGCCAGCCGAGAAGGCATCGCCCGTGTAGGTGTAGGCAACAGAGGTCCAACGAGTGTTGGCGCCGCCAGCATTGGCATCGGTTTCACCGTTGATGCCCTTATCCCACCAGTTGAGGTAGGTACCAGCCTTGAAGCCGCCGAGCGACAGGTAGACTTCGTCGAAGTAGAAACGATCCGAGCTGGAAGCACCGGAGTTGTCACGCGAAGATTCGCCATGGATGGCGATGAAGCCGGTCAGCGTGCCGAGCTCGGTGTCGCTCTTGGACGTCACTTCGAGACGACCACGGGTCCACGCATCCCAATCGTTGCCGTTGTAGCTGTTGGTAGCGTCGCCGATATCAACCTGGAAACGAACGTAGCCGCCGATCTTGAGGCAGGTTTCGGTGCCCGGGATGTAGAAGTAGCCGGTGCCGAAAGCGTCGCAAACGCGAACGTATTCCAGGGGCTCCGGTTCTGCAGCTACGATGGCGTCAGCAGCCTGAGCGCCGGTTACTGCTGCGAGGGCAGCAGCGGAGCCGAGAAGAAGGCTCTTGATGTTCATTTTTGACCTCCAGTCAAAGTTTCGTGTGGGTTTGGGTTCTTTTTGCTGAAGGACAGCGTTCCCTGCCCCATCCCCGTCGATTGCCAGAAGAAGGACGATCCACCGCCTCGCTTCCGAATGTGAAAATACAAGACGGCAAAGGCCATGCAATCTGGAACTTCAGCCGGACGCAGTTCCGAAACCCGCTTCCCCAAGGCCTGTTGCCGAAAGGACACAAAGCCGGCCCCGACCCCGGCCATTATTTTACGCTTTGTTAAGAAAGAGCTTATCATGCAGCCACTTAGCGGCTGAAACCGGCTCCCCGGGGAGAATCGCACGGCCGGAAGATTCGCAGGCGCGCCTGGACGTATTCGCGCGGCGCCTTGTTTCGTCGGGGGAAGGTCTGAAAGGGCCCGGGGCCGTCCCGGTGGGCCATGAAATGGCGGAGAAGATGGGATTCGAACCCACGATACGCTTTTGACGTATACTCCCTTAGCAGGGGAGCGCCTTCGACCACTCGGCCACCTCTCCGGTGCGGTCTACCTATGTCGAAGCCCCCGCGAATGCAAGGCATTTGTGACAGCGACGGCAAAGTTTTACATGCATCGTTTCGAGGCTCCGGGCACCGCGAGCCGCCAGCGCAGCCTCCTCCGATTCGATTCGGGGCGTGCGCCCGGCCCGGCGCAGGCGGCCGGTTCTCAGTAGCCGGAACGCGGCGCTGCGTTTCCCGCTCCGCGGTCGTAGCGGGCTGCCAGAGCCCTCAAGGCGCCGGAAAACTCCGTCACATCGGCCCCGACGGCGACGAAGGTCGCTCCCAGATCGAGATAGTGGCGGTTCAGAGATTCGCTGAAGGTGAGGATACCGGCCGCCTTGCCGGCCTTCACGATCGACACGATCGCCTTGTCGATCACCTCCTGCACTTCCGGCGCCTCCATGCGGCCGAGATAACCCATGTCGGCGGAAAGATCGGCGGGACCGATGAAGATGCCGTCGACGCCGTCGACCGCGGCGATATTCTCGAGGTCGCGAATCGCCGCCATGGTCTCCGCCTGCACGATCAGGCAGATCTCGTCGCCGGCGGTCTCGGCATAATCGGGAATCGCGTTGAAGCCGGAAGCGCGTGCGACGGCAGCGCCGAGGCCGCGGACGCCCCGCGGGGGATAACGCACGGCACGGACGAGTTCCTCCGCCTGCCTTGCCGAATCGACCATAGGCACGAGAAGCGTGCGGGCGCCGATATCCAGCAGTTGCTTGACGATCCAGGTCTCGCCGATCGGCGGGCGCACGACCACCTCGGAAGGCGAAGCGGAAAGCGCCTGAAGCTGCGCCATGATGCTGCGCAGATCGTTCGGCCCGTGCTCGCCGTCGATCACCAGCCAGTCGAACCCGGCCTTGCCGGCGATTTCCGCCGTCAGCGCCTCGCCCATGTTGAGCCAGAGGCCGATCTGCTGCCGCCCCGCCTTCAAGCCCGCCTTGAACTGATTCTTCGGAGCCGGCATCGCATTTCCCTCAGACGAGAAGCTGTTTGAGATCGGCGGCAGGATCGGCAAGGATGGCCCTGTTCGGCTCGATGCCGGCTTCGAGCATCTTCTTGCCGGTCACATAGGCCTTGGCATCGTTGATCGCATCGACGGCGATGAACTTCCCCTCGCGGAAATACCAGACGGACAGGCTTCCCTCGCGGGCGCCCGGCCGCGCGAACGTCTCGTCATATCCCATGTTGAAGCCGGCGATCTGCAGTTTCACGTCGTACTGATCGGACCAGAACCAGGGTTTCGGGTCGTAGGGCGTCCCGCCGCCGGCCATGATCGCCGCGGCGGCCTCTGCCTGATCGACGGCATTCTGCACCGATTCGAGACGAATCCGCCTGCCCTTCCACGGCAGCATGGCGCAGTCGCCCATGGCGAAGATCGAAGAATCGGAGGTGCGGGCGAATTCGTCGACGATGACGCCATTGCCGACATCAAGGCCGCAATCCTGCGCGAGCCGGTCGTTCGGCGTGACGCCGATGCCGACGATGACGAAATCGACCTCGATCGTGCTGCCATCGGACAGTTCGGCGGCACGCACCTTGCCGTTCTCGCCCACCAGGCGATGCAGGCCGGTCCTTTCGCGGATGACGACGCCGTGCCCCTGGTGAATGGCGCGCATCACGTCGGCGGTTTCCCGGGCCGCCACGCGCTGCAGGATGCGGTCGGCCATTTCGATCAGCGTCACTTCCAGGCCGAGATGCCGGGCAACCGCTGCGGCCTCCAGGCCGATATAGCCGCCGCCTATAATAAGGAGTCTGCGGCCGGGCCGCATCTCGCCGGCGAGCAGATCGGCGTCCCGCTTGTCGCGCACGGTAAAGACGCCGCCGAGATCGCCGCCGACGCCTGGCGGCAGCATGCGCGGCGTCGAGCCGGTCGCAAGCGCGAGCGTCTCATATTGCAACACCGCGCCGTCCTGCATGCGCACGCTTGCGGCCTTGCGGTCGATCTCCTCGACATAGGTCGACAGCAGAAGCTCGACGCCGTTGTCCGGATACCAGCTTTCCGGGCGGAAGGTCAGCCTTTCGAACTCCATCTCGCCGAGCAGGTATTTCTTGGAGAGCGGCGGGCGCTGGTAGGGAATCACATCCTCCGAGCCGATGATCGTGATAGGCCGCATGTCCTTGAGCGCGCGAAGCTTCGCGGCGAGCGCAAATCCCGCCTGTCCCGCGCCGACAATCACCAGTCTCCCCGTCACGCTTCACTCCCAAACCGAGAATTCATGTTTTGCGCTGAGATAGCACGATAGTCCGACGGCAAGGGGTATCGCCGCGACGCCGGCCCGTCAACAACGCGACATCCGGGATTATACACTTTGCGTTGGGAGCTGTTCCATACGGGGAGGAAAAAGTGCCTGCTTCCGAGGCAAATGCCCTGTTTTCTGGCGATATTCCTCGGATCGATCGCATTTTACATATCCGTTTCAGAATGTGTCAGCGGAAGAGGAATAAAGTCATAGCCAAGGAGAAGCAGGAGGGTGTCATGCCCCTGACCATGGAACACGACACGAAGCTGAAGAATTCACGCGAACATATCTTCGAGAAGTTCTCGCTCGACCGGCCGGGCAAGATCATCTTCGTCGAACGCCACCTCAGCACCAAGAGGGGGCTGCGCTGCCTGATCCGAACCATTTCGCTTGCCGGCGCCGAGCTCGACGTCAATCCTCACCTGCCGGTACCGAACAATTTCTTCCTGGAAATCCTCGGCATCCATGACGAGATCGGCTGCACCCTCATCCGCCGCGAGGAGGAGAAGGTGACCGTCGGCTTCAACATGCTGATCGACCCGGAATTCATGCATCACGCCATCCGGCTGAGTTTCGAGACCGGCCACTGACGGAGCCCGCCCTTCGGGGCCGGCCGGCATTTTCGCCCCGCCGCCCACCCGCCAGCCTGGCAAGCAGCGGCACGGCCCACCGAAACCCGCGCCATTCGGCGCTCTCCAGCGGATCGGCCAGGGGATGCCTCCTGCCTCGTCCGTCATTTTCCTTCCTCAGTTCGTCCCAGAGCGTGACCCAGTTGAGAAGCATGGCGGCGTCTCCATCTATATATACGCGACACCACCGAGCTAATCGCTTGCGGGCGACGTTTGTAGACACGCCGGCGAAAGCCGCTTTTCATCCATGAACGATCGGAAGTGCGCGGGCTGAACGACAAGGTGCCTCGAATGACGGATGCAGGCTGGGACGACCTGAAGCTCTTCCTCCATGTGGCGACCGAAGGCGGCCTCAGCGGCGCGGCCGGCCGCACGGGTCTCAGCGCGCCGACCATCGGACGGCGGATGCTGGCGCTGGAGCGCACCACGGGCCGGACGCTTTTCATACGCAGCCAGCAGGGATACCGGCTGGCGCCGGACGGCGAGACCCTGCTTGCGCACGTTCGCACCATGCAGCGAACGGCCGACAACATTGCCGACTGGAGGGGACAGGCCTTCGCCCTGCCGATCGTATCGATCGGCGCCGACGCCTGGCTTTCCGGCTTCATCGCCGACCACACGGCGAATATCCGCGGCAAGGACGACCGCTTCCGGCTCTGCTGCAAGTCGCTGCACGAAGGCATGGACTTCACCTATCGCGAGGCGGATGTGGGGCTTGTCGGCCGCCGTCCGGAATCCGGCAATGTCGCGATCCGCCGGTCGGTCGGCGTGGCGCATGCCGTCTATAAGGCGCGGGGGCTTCCCGAGGACGGGAGCCTGCCATGGGTTTCGATCGGGACCGAAAGCTCCCACGCGCCGGCGGACAAATGGGTCTTCCAGCACCACGAGGCGGGCGTCCGCACCTGGACCAATTCGCCGGGCCTGCTGCTGCGCCTGATTGCGGGCGGCAACGGCCGGGGCGTGCTGCCCTGCTTTGCGGGCGATTCGCATGCCGGCATGGTGCGCGAAGGCGAGATCATCACGGAACTCACCTATACGATCTGGATCGTCGCCAATGACGACGACCGGCATCGGCCGGAAGTGCGCCATGTGATCGAAAGACTTGGCGACCTGTTCCGGCGCGAAGAGAAGAGATTCAGCGGCCAAATGGCATGAACAGCCTCAACTGGACTTGCGCGCCAACGAAACGCACCTATTGTGTGCCGATTTTAGAAAAGCGGAAATCAATCCATGCCTGCATTCTCGCGTTTCACACCGTTGATCAGCGCACTTCCCGCGACCGTTCCCTTCGTCGGTCCGGAAGCCATCGAGCGCAACCGGGGCCTTGCCGTGAAAGCCCGTATCGGCGCCAATGAAAATGGCTTCGGTCCCTCTCCCCTGGCCATCGAAGCGATGTGCGCCGCTGCCGGCGAGACCTGGAAATATGCGGACCCGGAGAATTTCGAGCTCAAGCAAGCGCTCGCCTCCCATCTCGGCTGCGCAGCCGACAACATCGCGATCGGGGAAGGCGTCGACAGCCTGCTCGGCCTCGTCGTCCGCATGGTGATCGATCCCGGCCTGCCGGTCGTCACGTCCTTCGGCGCCTATCCCACCTTCAATTTCCATGTCGCCGGCCATGGCGGACGGCTGGTGACGGTGCCCTATCTCGACGACCGCGAAAATCTGGAAGGCCTGCTGGAGGCCGTTCGCCGCGAGAATGCGCCGCTCGTCTATTTCGCCAATCCCGACAATCCGATGGGAAGCTGGTGGGACGCCGACAACATCGTCGCCTTTGCCAGGGCGCTGCCGGAAAGCTGTCTGATGATCCTCGACGAGGCCTATTGCGAGACCGGTCCGGCAGATGCCACGCCGGCGATTTCCGCCCTCATCGACCAGCCGAACGTCATCCGCACCCGGACGTTCTCGAAAGCCTACGGCATGGCCGGCTCGCGAGTGGGTTACGCGATCTCGACACCCGGCACCGCGCAGGCCTTCGACAAGATCCGCAACCATTTCGGCATGAACCGGATCGGCGTCGCCGCGGCGCTCGCCGCGCTCAAGGACCAGGCCTATCTTTCCCAGGTCATCGACAGGATCAGGGATTCCCGTGAGCGGATCGCCCGCGTGGCGGAGTCCAACGGCCTGAAGCCGCTGCCTTCCGCCACCAATTTCGTGGCGATCGACTGCGGCCGGGACGGCGCCCATGCCCGGTCCATCGTCGACGGGCTGATGGAGCACGGCGTGTTCATCCGCATGCCCGGCGTCGCGCCGCTCAACCGCTGCATCCGCATCAGCACGGGGCCGGAATCGGACATGGTTTTTCTAGAGGAAGCGCTGCCGAAGGTCCTGAAAAACCTCTGAGACATAAAGAAGGGACCGCGCCGGCCTTGTTCCTGCCGGCTGCGGCCCCAAATCCAGGCATCCGGGTCCCGTCAGGACCGAATGCTCCCGTACCCTCTGGATCTATTCATCGTCCGGCCGTTTCTCCGGCCGGCATTGTTCATCCGATCGCACGCAGATCAGTGCATGGTCATCCATTCGCGCGCGGCGCGAAGGGCTGCAGCGAGTTGCATCTTGGTCATCGTCTCGGCGAGGTCGGCGCGCAGTTCCGCGGCGCGGTCGGACCCCTTGATCGCGGCGATATTGAGCCACTTGTGAGCGGAGACGAGGTCGACCGGGCAGCCACGGCCGGTCGCATACATCAGTCCCATCTCGCAGAACGTATCGGCGCGGGTTTCGCCACCCATGGTGGCCAGTTCGGAATTGTTCATTTCAAAGCGTGCCATCGGTTTGATCCCTGTTTAAAGCCTGTCGTTCATCTGCCCTGTTTTCCATCCGGATCACCGTCTTGAAGCGGCTCTTTTTCGATCCTTCCGGCCGGCGGTTTGTACCGCTCGTCTTGATGAACCCACTATCGCCCAAACCCTCCAAGAGACGCCTAAAAAGCATGATTAATTAGCGGAAAACAAAGTTCAAATACTTGGTAAACTTGGTTTTTCGTTAAACATGAGATAGCTTGCATTTTAAGGATTCTCCGGCGAATTTTACGAAAACTTCAGGAATGGATTTAAACGCATCCCTAACCATGAATCCGGATCGATCTTTCCTCCGTCCGAAAATCCGGCCCCTGAAAACGCCGAAAAACCCTCCTTTCCTCCGCTCAGGCGCTATTTACCTTTACGTGTGCGTAAGATAGGTTTCGCTGAGCCTGCGTTGAGGAGCGCAGCAGGAGGACATCGCGACTGGCGGGAAGCAGGCAGCGTTCCACCGGTCGAGAAGGAGGAGGAACCCATCATGATGCGAAGATTCATGCTTGCAGCCGCGCTGACGCTTGCCGCCGCCACCGCCCATGCCGCCGAGCCCATCGAAGGCAACTGGAAGACCGCCAGCGGCGAAACGGCAGCCATCGGCAAATGCGGCACCGCCTATTGCGTGACGCTCAGGACCGGCAAATATGCCGGCAAGCAGATCGGACGGCTGGCAGGCAAGGATGGCGAATACAGCGGCGAGATCACCGACCCCGCCGAGGACAAGACCTATAGCGGATCAGGGTCGATCAATGGCAACTCCCTCAAGATGAGAGGATGCGTCCTGAAGATCCTCTGCAAATCGCAGACCTGGACGCGTCTCTGACCCTTTCAAGCTTCCTTCCTTATCGAGAGGCTCCACGACCGCCGCCTCGCCAGACGGCGGCGGCCATTGCATCTTCATGCCTGGAGCCAAGCCCCGGATCGTCCCCATAATCGGAAACATGACCGATTTTTTTGCTGCGCCGGCATTCATGTAAGGCAGTCTGATCACGAAAACGGCATCGAATCCCCGCCTGTAGATCCGTCAGCCGTCAAATGTCACGGTTTTGTGAAACCCTTGAATGGCAGGGACGCAATCATATTGCCACGGAAAAGACACAGAAAAGCCGTTTTTTAGCAAATTTGCACGCCTGAGGCGAACTTCCTTTCCAAGCCATGCATCTCTTTGTTTTCAAATGATAATTACCTTACGATATTGTAACCTAATCGGTTTACCGGCAGCACTTCCGCAAAAATTAGCGCGCTTAGCAATTTTTGCGTGTACCCGACCATGGTGGATTTTTGCTGTCAACGTTTCATTGACAGCAGTCTCCGAAATAGGGGGCTTTCGGATCGAACCGATCGGTCCGATATGAACACCTGCAAACACAATTCCACTCCGAAACCGGACACAGACCGAAAGGACAAGTCCATGAAGACTATTACCTCTGCAATCGCCGCAGCCCTGCTCGCGTCGGTTTCTCTCGCCGGCGCAGCGCTGGCGGATGGCGACTATTATGAAGGCGTCTCCAAGGAGCGTCCCGTCGATCATGTCCAGACCGGCAGCATCGACCAGAACCGGGACGTCCGGCAACAGAAGGCAAAGGAAATCCCGGCTCCGGTCGGCAGCGGCAGCTACTACGAAGGCGTGAACCGCCCGAACTGATCGCAGCTCATTCAAGATACCGAAATAAGCCCGCAGGCCAGGTCGCAAACTTCAGGTCACGGGCAAAACTCTGAAAGGTCGAAAACATGACGAAGATTATTGCCCCCTTGATCGCGGCCCTGATTGCCGCCGCCTCCTTCGCCGGTGCCGCCCTTGCCGGCAACGGCGACTATTATGAAGGCATCTGGCCGAACCAGGCGTCCGAATCGGTCCACAAGGCTCAGTCGGACAGCTACGGATATACCGGCTCGATCTCCCGCGCCCATGACGTCTCCGGATGGCATCTGGCCCAGACGGCCCCCGAGCGTGGCGACTACTATGAAGGCGTGAACCGCCCGACCTGATCCCCCGACCTGCCCCCAGGTCGTTCAGGATACCGAAACAAAGCCCGCAGGCCAGGTCGCAAACTTCAGGTCGCGGGCAAAACTCTGAAAGGATGAAAACGATGACCAGGATCGCTCCCGCTCTCGTTGCAGCGATGATCGCAACCGCCTCTTTCGCCGGTGCGGCTCTTGCCGGCAACGGCGACTATTATGAAGGCATCGACCGCAACGGGACCTCGGCTCCGGCCAACCACAACGTCGTGCCTGCGGCCCGCAGCCATGTGGACACGTTCGCGACAGGCAGCATCGGCGACAGCCGCGCCGCCGTTCGCTTCCACTCCACCAACGGCCAGATCGAGCAGAGCCCCAACCGCGGCGACTACTACGAAGGCGTGAACCGCCCGAACTGACGCCGGGCCTGTTCCGTTGCGGCGCGCCCCCGCATGCCGCACAGACAAAAATACCAGCCGCCGGGGCGGCTGGTATCGCAGTTCATTCAAGACACCGATTGGAAAAACAGGTCGCAATCGTTTTTCCGGTGCAGGGGTGGCCGGACTCTGAAACCGGCCGCCGGCTTCAAGAGTAAGTGAAGCCCTCAGGCGAATCAATCACGTTTCAATCCGCCGAACGTGATTCCAGCGCCGTTTGTCCTGCCCTCTCCTTCTCCAGGATCGCTCCTGGAGAAGGAGGCAGCCCTCAATGTCGGTTTGTTGGGTCAGCTTGTTGGGTCGTTTGTTGGAACGATCCGCCTTTCCAGCGATTTGTACCTTCGACGGGGCGAGTAACATCGCTTCGCCAGATGACGGGACTATGGAAAGGACAGGAAATGAAGACCTATCTCACGTCCGGCATTGCAGCGGCCCTTATCGCTTCCGCAGCCTTCGTCGGCTTCGCCAGCGCCCAGGACTACAATCAGGATTACCCGATGATGGCTCCGCGCCAGGGCGATGCTCCCAACCTCGACGATACTTCGGTCGACAGGATGCCGACCGGCAGCATTCGGCCCCTCCCCCCTTCGCTGAGCAATGAAGGCGCGGATACGGACATAGACAACTCGCAGGACCCCGGCGACTACTACACCGGCGTTGCCCGTCCACAGAGCTAAGCACTTGATTCAAGACACCGCATCCCGCGCAGGTCGCAACCTTTGCGCGGGATACGATTTCCGCGTCGGCGAACCGGCTCCGGGCCGGCCCTTCCCCTTGCGCTTCAGCGCGCCCGCTGGCCGAAGAGAATGTTCTGCGCCTCCTTGTCGACGGCAAGGTTCATGCGGTCGCGCTCCTCCTTGCCGATCGCAACGCCCCTTGCCACAGCGGGCCTTGCCATGACCGTTTCGAACCAGCGCCTGAGGTTCGGAAAATCGTTCAGGTCCTGCCCCTGACGTTCATGCGGGATGACCCAGCCGACCGACGCCATGTCGGTGATCGAATAGTCGCCGGCCAGAAACTCGCGATCGGCGAGGCGTCTGTTCATCACGCCGTAAAGCCGGTTCACCTCGTTGGTATAGCGATTGATGCCGTATTCGATCTTTTCCGGCGCATAACCGCGGAAATGGTGCGCCTGCCCGGCCATAGGCCCCAGACCACCCACCTGCCAGAACAGCCATTGCTCCACTTCGACACGGGCGCGCTCGTCCGCAGGATAGAACTTGCCGGTCTTCCGGCCGAGATATTGCAGGATCGCTCCCGACTCGAAAACCGAGACAGGCTCTCCCCCTGGGCCGTCGGGATCGACGATCGCCGGCATGCGATTGTTCGGGGAGATGTTCAGAAAGGCCGGCTCGAACTGCTCGCCCTTGCCGATGTTGACGTATTTCACCGTGTAGGGAAGGCCCGTCTCCTCCAGCATGATGGTGATTTTCCAGCCGTTCGGGGTCGGCCAGTAATGCAGTTCGATCGGCGCAGTCATGAAAAGTTCTCCGGTTCTGAATACCATCGACAAGAGCTAGTCATGCGCCGGGATTCTTCAAGCTCCCTTCCCGCCGCCTGTTAACCATCCTGAATTTCCGATGAACCCGCCCCTCAGGACGCGTTCAGTCCCCAGCCTTTATCTTGCGCGTCAGGTTCGGGAGAAAGCCATGTTCGTTCTTGCACGCCGCTTGACCATCGTGACGCTGATCATGACGATTTTCGCGCTGGCATTCGCGGCACTCGTCGCGCAGCCCGGACGCCGGGACCCCGGTATGCGTGTCGGCTCGGCCACGAGCTGCCATCATCCGGCCATACCACACTGCGTGGCGACGCTTTGAAAAATCATGCGATCAACCGGTGAGGACGGAATTGACGTCGTTTGATTGTCAATGAGTTCTCATTATAATAGCGCATGAACACACGAATCTTTTCACAACCTCCCCTTTCCTTCATCAGCCCCAGCCCGGCCGAACCGCAGGTTTTCGACAATCCGGTCGAAGCGGTCGACGCCCTGACCGGGCTTTACGAGCGCAACACGCACTTTCTGATCGATGCCTTCGGCGCGCTTGCAAAGGGCGCCGCAGTGACCGGCCGGTATCGCGCCTGCTATCCGCAGGTCAGCATCGAGACGACTTCCTTCGGCCACCCCGACTCCCGCCTCTCCTACGGCCACGTGACGTCGCCGGGCATCTATACGACCACGATCACCCGTCCGAAACTGTTCCGGCACTACCTCAAGGAACAGCTCGACCTATTGATGCGCAATCACAACGTCCCGGTGACGGTCTCGGAATCGACGACGCCGATCCCGCTGCATTTCGCCTTCGGCGAGAACGCGCATGTGGAAGCCTCCGCGACGAGTTCGCTCGCGGACATCTCGCTGCGCGACATCTTCGATACGCCGGACCTGAACAATACGGACGACCTGATCGCCAACGGCGAATACGAACAGCTGGCGGGCGAGCCGGCACCGCTCGCGCCCTTCACGGCGCAGCGCATCGACTATTCGCTGGCGCGACTCAGCCACTACACCGCAACCAGCGCCGACCATTTCCAGAACTTCGTGCTGTTCACGAACTACCAGTTCTACATCGACGAATTCGCCGCCTGGGCCCGCAAGCTGATGGCGGAAGGCGGCGACGGCTACACGGCCTTCGTGGAGCCCGGCAATGCGATCACGCCGGCCGGCTGCGACAAGCCGGAAACGCCGGCGCTGGTGCGCATGCCGCAGATGCCGGCCTATCACCTCAAGAAGAAGGGCCATGCGGGCATCACCCTCGTCAACATCGGGGTGGGCCCTTCGAACGCCAAGACGATCACCGACCATATCGCCGTGCTGCGCCCGCATGCCTGGCTGATGGTCGGCCATTGCGCGGGCCTTCGCAACAGCCAGCGGCTCGGCGACTACGTGCTTGCCCATGCCTATGTGCGCGAGGACCATGTGCTCGACGACGACCTGCCGGTCTGGGTGCCGATCCCGGCGCTCGCCGAAGTGCAGCAGGCGCTGGAAAGCGCGGTCGAGGAAGTCACCGGCTACCAGGGGTTCGACCTCAAGCGGATCATGCGCACCGGCACGGTTGCGACGATCGACAACCGCAACTGGGAGCTGCGCGACCAGCGCGGGCCGGTGAAGCGCCTGTCGCAGTCACGCGCCATCGCGCTCGACATGGAATCGGCGACGATCGCGGCCAACGGCTTCCGCTTCCGCGTTCCCTACGGGACGCTGCTCTGCGTTTCCGACCGGCCGCTGCATGGCGAATTGAAGCTGCCCGGCATGGCGACCGCCTTCTACCGCACCCAGGTCAGCCAGCACCTGCAGATCGGCATCCGCGCCGTCCAGAAACTCGCCGCCATGCCGACCGAGAAACTGCATTCGCGCAAGCTCAGGAGCTTCTACGAAACAGCGTTTCAGTGACATCGTCACGATCTAGGAATATATAAGGGGGATATGGAGGCTTATATGCGCGCATCCCTCAATCTCGATGATGCCTTGTTGAACAAAGCTAAAGAGATCACCGGCCTGCCTATCGAGGCGACGGTAGAGGAAGCCTTGCGCCGGCTTGTCGAAAGCCATCGTCAAATGAATGCTCTTCATGCGCTCGAAGGCATAGGTGGGACGGCCCCCATCACAATCGACCCACGTTCGAGAGATTGGCGTCCGAATTCCGAGCGTTAACCGCGCAACGCAGACAAACTCCCTCCGAAGAGCTTTTGCGCGAGGGACGCGATGAGCGGTGACCACGCTCATCGTCGATGCCAGCATTGCGATAAAATGGGTGGTCGAAGAGCCGGGAACCGCGGATGCCATAGCCTGCTGGAAGGCAACAAACTGGTGGCACCCGATCTCTTCATTGCAGAGTGCGCCAATATTCTTTGGAAGAAGGTGCGAAGAAAGGGGCTTTCCCTTGCCGAGGGACGTTTTGCGGCGATGCTCATCGAAAGTGCGGAAATAGAACTCGTTGAAATGAGACCTCTTTTACAAGATGCCTCACAAATTGCCTTCGAGCTGGATCATCCCGCTTACGACTGTATGTATCTTGCTCTTGCCGTACGTGACGGATGCTCTTTCATCACTGCCGATGGCACGCTGGTTCGCAAGATTCGGCAAAGCGCCAATCAAAAGCTGCAGCAGGCTGTCAGGATGCTTGGCGAACCGTTTTAATGTCCATCCGTCCTGGTCGGCCTTGCCGCAAACAGCGACAGCGCCGTGCCGGCCAGCGAGGACACGATCACCAGAAGGTGCGTATTGACGGCGGCCTGGCCGAGGCCTTCCAGCGCCTGCCTGCCGGCATCGGCGCCGAAGGCCAGCGCACCGGCGGTGATGCCGGCCGGATAGGTGCCGACGCCTGCCGGTGCGTGCACCGGCAGAACCGAGGACAGTTCGCCGCCGAGCGCGCCGCCGAAGCTCGCCCCCGGCCGCAGGTCGCCCAGAAGGCCGAGAACCCAGGCGAGCACGGCGATCTTGGTGAACCAGTTGACGAGCGTCGCTCCCCAGGCGCGGGCAAAGGCGTTCGCATCGAACGGCAGCCCCGCCTCCACCTCGTCCAGTAGTCTCCTCGCCTTTCCCGGCAACAGCTTGCCGGCAAGGGCGAACGCAGGGCGGCGCAGGGCGAAGGCGACCGCCGGCAGGACCAGAAAGAGGAGCCAGAGCGCCCAGGCCCAGAGTTTTCCGGTCTGCAACGCAAGCCCCGTGCCGGCGGCGGCGAGCAGCGCATGAAGATCGAAGAGGCGCATAACGAACAATGCCGACGTGCCTCGCGCAATGGCCAGGCCGAATTCGCGCCTCATCAACAGCGGAAAGCTCGCCTCGCCGGTGCGAAACGGCAGCATGATGTTGAGCAGGTTATGCACCTGCACCAGGCGGAACAACGTGCCGAAATGCCCTCCCGTTTCCCGCGGGAAATAATCGTAGATGCGCCAGGTGCGCAGCACATAGGTGCCGAGCAGGGCCGCCAGGGCAATGAGGGCGGAGGTCCAGCCGGCGCCGCTCCAGAGCGACACGACGCTCCGCCAGCCCCAGACCCACTGGATGAAGGCGGCATAGACGAGGATGATCGCGATCGTAGCGAGCGTCATGGCGTGGCGAATTATCCATGCGCGGCGGCTGGCAACCGGATAATTCTTCATATACTAGGATGCCCCATGTAAGGTTTCGGGTGACGTTCCTGATCATCGCCGCGGCAACGGCGCGTCCAATCAGGCCCGAGGTTCTAGGAGAAAGACAAGGTGCGTACAACAGCAGAGTCGGTCACAAGCCGTATCGCGACGGCCGAACCGATCGAACTGTCCCTCGTCGTGCCGCTCTTCAACGAAGAGGAAAGCGTCGGGCCGCTGATCGAGCGGATCACTGCGGCAATGGCCAACTATCCTGCGACTTGGGAACTCATCCTCGTCGACGACGGCAGCACGGATGCGACGATCGCCAATGCCAAGGCCGCATTGAACCGGCCCGGCCTCGACCTCAAGATCGTCGCGCTGCAGCGCAATTTCGGCCAGACGGCCGCCATGCAGGCGGGCATCAACCAGGCGGGAGGCCGGCTGATCGCCACGCTTGACGGCGATCTGCAGAACGACCCCAAGGATATCCCCGGCATGGTCAGCGAACTGGAGCGGCGCGAGCTCGACCTGCTTGTCGGCTGGCGCAAGAACCGCCAGGACGGCCTGCTGCTGCGCAAGGTGCCTTCCTGGATCGCCAACCGGCTGATCGGCCGCATTACCGGCGTGCGCCTGCACGACTACGGCTGTTCGCTGAAGATCTATCGCGGCTCGGTCATCAAGCAGGTGAAGCTGATGGGCGAGATGCACCGCTTCATCCCGGCCTGGGTCGCCGGCGTCGTGCCGAGCTCCAGGATCGGCGAAATGCCGGTGACGCACCACGCGCGCCAGCACGGCGTCTCGAAATACGGCATTTCCCGTACCTTCCGGGTGATCCTCGACCTGCTTTCGGTCATGTTCTTCATGCGCTTCAAGGCGCGGCCGGGACATTTCTTCGGGTCCCTCGGCCTCGGCCTCGGCGCATTGTCGGGCCTCATCCTCGCCTATCTCTTCATCGACAAGTTCATCGTGGGCAACGATATCGGCACGCGGCCGCTCTTCCTGATCGGCGTCATGCTGTTCCTGTCGGCCGTGCAGATGATCACCACCGGCATCCTCGCCGAGATGATCGCCCGCACCTATTATCGCGAAGATACGGCGCTCAGCTATATCGTCAGGGAAGTCTATGAGGGCGATCAGGCGCATCAGTGACGCGCTCGCCCGTCGTCCCGACCTCGTCCTCTGGCTGATCGCGGCCTATTATGTGTTCGCGGTCATCCTGCGCGTGTTGCGTTCGGAGGCGCTGGAAAGCGACGAGGCGGAGCAGCTCTTCCAATCGCAGTTCTTCCTGATGGGTTACGGGCGGCAGCCCCCCTTCTACAACTGGCTGCAATATGCCGTCATCCAGCTTGCAGGCCCGTCGATCTTCGCGATCTCGCTCGTCAAGAACCTGCTGCTGTTCCTCACATGCGCGGTCTACGGACTGGCGGCACGGATCGTGCTCAAGGACCGGCGGCTCGTCGCCATCGCCATGCTGGGCGTCATCGCCATGCCGGCCGTCAGCGTCATGGCGCAGCGGGACCTGACGCACGCGATCGCCACGCTGTTCGCGGTTTCGCTGTTCACCTATGCCTTCCTGCGAACGCTGACGCGGCCGGACCTCGCCGGCTACATGCTCACCGGCCTTGCCGTCGGCATCGGGCTCATCGCCAAGTACAATTTCGTCGTCGTGCCGGTGGCGGCGATCCTCGCCATCCTGCCGGAGCCGGCCCTGCGCCGGCGGATCTTCGACTGGAGGCTCGTTCCGGCCTTGCTGGTCGTGGTGGTCATCTGCCTGCCGCACGGCCTGTGGGTACTCGGAAACCTCACGGAGGCAACGGCAGGCACGATCAAGGCGATGCGCGAGGACGCTTCCGGCAATGCCGTCGTCGACCGCCTGTCCGGCCTCGGTACGCTGGCAACCGCCACGCTGGCGGGCACGCTGCCGGTTCTCGCCTTCTTCCTGATCGCCTTCCGGCGGCCGCTGGTCGACACTTGGCGAGCGACGAGCCTCTGGACCCGGGTCATCGGCCGGACCATCCTGCTCTGCCTCGTCGCGGTCGGGATGATCGGGCTCGGCTTCGGGGCAACCACGATCAGCGAGAAATGGCTTTCTCCCTTCCTCGTCCTGCTGCCGCTTTATCTCTGCCTGAAGCTCGATGCCGCCGGCGTCGACACAGGCCGCAGCATTCCGCGCATGCTCTTTCCCGTGTCCGCGCTGGCGCTCGGTTTCATCGCCTACATGGCGCTCGGTAACGTGATCGGTCCGCATTTCGGTCAGTACACGAAGGAAAACCTCCCGTCAGGTCCGTTCATCGAAGAGATCATGACGGAGGCCAAGGGCGGGAAGCCGGCCTACGTCATTGCCGCCGATCCCTTCCTCGCCGCGAGCGCCCGGCTGCAGATGCCGGATGCGCGCGTGCTGTTGCCGAGTTTCGGGCAAACACCGCTCCTCAACCAGAGCGAACGGAACCGGCCGGGACTGGTCATCTGGCGCACAGACCCCGGCAGCGCGTTGCCGCCGGGAGGGCTCGAACCCTATCTGCAGGAAAACGGCATCGCCCCGGAGCGGCTCATACCCACCACCAGAACCGTTCCCTACCTCTTCTCCGGAGGTCGCGACGGCGTCACCTTCGGTTATGCCTGGGCGCCCGCCACCGAAAACCGGCCCTGACATATTTCAGCACCCGCCAGCGGCCGCTGAAAAATTACTGTTGCAATTCTTCTCTACTCATCGGAATCCTATTCTTGTGTAGCGGAGAGGGAATTGCTGCAACAGGGCCAACTGCTCGGATATGGCATCCGATTGCCAGTGGAACGTCAGACGTTTCTGCTGGCAGCGCTTCCTGTTTACTTCACGGTCAACTTCCTCGTCCGGATGGCGCTTCCCCAGGGACTGGAACTGGACGAGGCGGAGCAGGCCTATTTCTCGCAATGGCTGCTTTCCGGATACAGTTCCCAGCCGCCGCTCTACAACTGGCTGCAATACGGAACCGTGCAGGTTTTCGGCCTCTCGCTTGCAACGCTTTCGATCCTGAAGGGCCTGCTGCTGCTTGCTTCCTACATCTTCTACTGGATGGCGGCGCGACAGGTCATCAAGGACAGGGGCCTCGCCATCGTGGCAACCTTCGGCCTGCTGACGATCCCGCAAGTGGCTTTCGAGGCGCAGCGCGATCTCAGCCATACGGTTGCCACGATCTTCACTTCCGCACTGTTCCTCTATTCTTTTTTCCGCGCACTCAACCGGCCGTCGATCCCGTCCTTTCTTCTGCTCGGCCTCGCCACCGGGCTCGGCGTCATCGCCAAATACAACTTCGTGCTACTGCCGGTCGCAGCCTTTTTGGCGATCGCCAGCGACAGGACATGGCGCCTGCGCCTTCTCGACTGGCGGCTGCTGATTGCCGGCGCCGTCGCGTTTGTGATCGCGGCTCCTCACGCGATGTGGTTGACCGAGCACTTCATGGCAGCGAGCGCTCATACGATGCGAAAACTGACCGGCGCCGGCAACGGACCTCTGGTCGCCATTTTGGGAGGCCTGGGATCGCTCGGCCTGGCTGCGATCGGCTTCGGCGGGCTGACGGCAATCATCTTCACCCTCGCCTACCGGGAAAAGCTGACCGCAATTGTCGGAGCCCGCAGCGATTCCGCCCGGCTCGTCGGGCGGATGCTGGTTTTTGCCCTGGGCCTGATCGTGCTGATGGTCCTCTTCGCCGGGGTCGAAAAGGTCCGCGACCGTTGGCTGACGCCGGTTCTCCTCGTCCTGCCACTCTATCTCGCGGTGAAGGTCGACGCGTCCGCTCTTTCATTCCACCGAGGGCTGAAAAGAATATGGGGCGTCGCGGTCGTGACCATGGTCCTCATACCGACCATACTCACAGGGCGGGTCACCACCGCCTCTCTCACCGGCCTCTATCAATATCCGAACTATCCGTTTGCGGCCATCTCGAACGAGGTTCGGTCACAGCTGACCTCCAGGCCAACGGCGGTCGTTACTCTGGACACCCATATGGCGGGAAACCTGCGGGTTCATCTGCAATCGCCCCCGGTGCTGGCCTTGTCCACGCCAATTGGCCTGGAACCACCACCCCTGCCGCATCACGATCGGCTTCTCTTCGTCTGGCGAGCCACTCCGGACAGCATTCCCTCGGCCCTGCCGGCGAAGTTCGAACGATACCTGCAGGAGCGAGGCGTGGAGTATGGATCGCCGCAGATCCACACGGTGGCGCTCCCCTACACCTACGGCAGACCGGAAGACCGATATATCTTCGCCTATGCGGCCTTCGATATCGGCGGCAGACCTTACGCCTCCACCGTATCGCGCAGGTGATCGAGCGCGTTGCGCAGTTTGCCGATCACTTCGTCGATTTCCGAACGGCTAATGGTCAATGCCGGCGAAGCGAGCATCCGGTCTCCGGTAGCACGCATGATGAGGCCGTTCTCGACGCAGTGGTTGCGCACCAGCGTGCCGATATCGTCGGGTTTCCGGTAGCGGCGACGGGTCGCCTTGTCGGCGGCGAGCTGCAGCCCGCCGATCAGGCCGACGCTTTCGGCCTGTCCCACCACCTCATGATCCTCCAGGCTCTTCCAGGCCGCAGCGAAATAGGGGCCGATATCGTCGCGCACCCGCGCGACCAGCCCCTCCTCCTCGATGATACGGATGTTTTCGAGCGCCGCCGCGGCGGAGACGGGGTGACCGGAATAGGTGAAGCCGTGGTAGAAGTCGCCGAGTTCGTCCACCATCACGT
The DNA here is from genome assembly GCF_042429745.1 of Neorhizobium puerariae. Lineage (NCBI taxonomy): Bacteria > Pseudomonadati > Pseudomonadota > Alphaproteobacteria > Hyphomicrobiales > Rhizobiaceae > Neorhizobium > Neorhizobium puerariae. Next base: position 241,959 of record NZ_JBHMAA010000024.1, read on the forward strand.
CGGCGACGCGGTCGCTCACCAGCACGCCGCCGATCGGCAGATAACCGGATGACAGGCCCTTGGCGATCGGCGCAAGGTCCGGCTCGACGCCATAATATTGATGGCCGAACCAGGCGCCGAGGCGACCGAAACCGCAGATCACCTCGTCCACGACGAGCAGAACGTTCCGCGCCTTGCAGATGCGGGCGATCTCCGGCCAATAGGTCTCCGGCGGGATGATGACGCCGCCTGCCCCCTGGATCGGCTCGGCGACGAAGGCCGCCACGCGGTCTTCACCGAGCTCGTCGATCTTCGCCTCCAGCTCGCCGGCGACTTTCAGACCGAATTCGGCCGGCGAGAGATCGCCACCCTCCGCATACCAGTAGGGCTGGCCGATGTGATGGATGCCTTCGATCGGAAGATTGCCCTGTTCGTGCATCAGCTTCATGCCGCCGAGCGAGGCGCCGGCGACGGTGGAGCCGTGATAACCGTTCCTGCGGGCGATGACCTGCGTCTTTTCGGTCTTGCCCAACGCCTTCCAGTAGACCCGCGCCATGCGGAACCAGGTGTCGGTCGCCTCCGAACCGGAATTGGTGAAGAAGACACGCTTCAGCCGCTCGCCCGCATGGGACGCGATCTTCTGGGCGAGCAGGGTCGCGGGCGGCGTCGTGGTGCCGAAGAAGGTGTTGTAATAGGGCAGATCCTGCATCTGCCGATAGGCCGCCTCGGCGATCGATTTGCGGCCGTAGCCCACGTTGACGCACCACAACCCGGCAAAGGCGTCCAGGTATCTCTTGCCGCTGGTGTCGTAGATGAAAACGCCTTCGCCGCGCTCGATCACGCGCGTGCCCCTGGCATTCAGTTCCTTCATGTCCGAAAAGGGATGCAGGTGATGGGCGGCATCGATGGCGGCAAGATTGGACAGGGCGGGCTTTTCGTTCATGGGACTCTCACGGCCTCAGATTGTGCCGCCAATTCTTATCGGCTACGAACGGGGCTCGGCAACACCCTTCAGAAGATCGTCCGCATGACAGACACCGTTCCGCCCCATATCGAAATCCTGCTCGTCGGCATGAACGGCGATCTGCGCGGCAAGCGTATCCCGCTCGACAAGGAACGGAAAGTCTGGGACGGCGCGGTGCGGCTTCCCACATCCACGCAATCGCTGGACATCTGGGGCGACGACAACGACGACATAACGGGGCTGTCGCTGACGATAGGCGATCCGGACGGCGTCTGCATTCCGGACGAGCGCAGCCTCGCGCCGATGCCCTGGGGACCGGAGGGCTCGAAACAGGTGCTTTCCTCCATGCATGAGCTCGACGGCAGGCCGAGCTTCATGGACCCCCGGGCCATACTTTCAGAACTCCTGAAACGCTACGACGAGCGCGGGTTGACGCCGGTGGTGGCGACCGAGCTCGAATTCTACGTGGTTCAGGACGACTGGCGGCAGACGGGAAGACCCCGCCCGCCGGAACGGCTGACGTATCGCGACCGGCCAAACGGTTTCCAGCTCTACGACATGAATGCCGTCGATGCGCTCGACGGCTATCTGCAGACGGTACGGGCCTGGGCGAAAGCGCAGGACCTGCCCGCCGATGCCACGACCGCCGAATTCGGCCCCGGCCAGTTCGAGATCAACCTCTTGCATCGCGCCGACGCGCTGGCCGCCGCCGACGACTGCGTCTATCTGAAGCGCATCGCCGAACAGGCGGCCAGGAAGCATGGGCTCAAATCCACCTGCATGGCGAAACCCTATGCCGAACAGGCGGGCTCGGGCCTGCATGTGCATGCCAGCGTCATCGATCGCAACGGCGACAACGTGCTGGACGCCAAGGGCGGCGATCCGGCTAGGCTGAAATCCGTCTGCGCCGGCATGCTGCAGACCATGCGGGATGCGCAACTCGTCTTCGCGCCCTTTGCCAATTCCTACCGCCGCTTCCAGCCGGGCTCGTTCGCGCCGGTCGATATCGACTGGGGGTTCGGACATCGGGGGACGGCCGTGCGCATTCCCGACAAGGACGGCCCCGCCGCCCGCATCGAACACCGCGTCGCCGGCGCCGATGCGAACCCCTACCTGCTTCTCACCGCCATCCTCGGCGGCATGCTGCTCGGGCTCGACGAGATGCTCGATCCCGGCCCGGCCACCGAGCCAGGCAAGGAGCCGCCGACAGGCACCAGGCGCCTGACGCACGACTTCCTGACCGCGGTCGAGGATTTTTCAGCCTCGCCCTTCATCGGGCAGGTGTTCGGCGAGCGCTACCGGAAGCTTTATGGCGACACGAAGCGCAAGGAGGCGATCACCTACCTGCGCACGGTGAGCGACTTCGACTACCAGACATATCTGCCGCGTATCTGAGGCCGGACCGCCTCCCGCCGCCGCATGCGATCGATATTTATGCAATTGTTTCAAACTATCTTAAATTCATAGTGCATAAGAGCGGAACAGTTGATGTTTTGCGGCCCAATCGATGCGTATCGTTATCATCAAATCACTCGTCGCAGGCCTGCTATCCGTGCTCGCTTCGCTCGCGCTGTCGTTCGCCTTCGTGCCGATGATGGGTGGACAGGTGGCCGGCGCCGGTCTGGTGATGACCATCGTTTGTCCGCTTGCCATCTCCATTCCGGCTTCGGCCCTGCATTTCTGGCAGGCGGAGAGGATCAGGCGCGCCGAGGCCGTGGCTTCGGAAGCACTTCGGAAACTCGCGATCGCCTATGAAGAACTTCGCCTGCAATCCCGCCGGGACAGCCTTACGGGCCTCCTCAACCGCGGCGCCTTTCTGGAGGAACTCGGCACCTTCAGCCGCCAGGGCGTGACCGGAGCCCTGATCTTCCTCGACCTCGACCACTTCAAGTCTATCAACGATCGCCATGGCCACGCCATCGGAGACGAGGTGCTGCGCCAGACAGGGCAGATCCTTGCGGCCTACCAGGGGCAGTTCGACATAGCGGGCCGTCTCGGCGGCGAGGAATTCGCCCTCTTTCAAGGCAGCCTGACGGTCAACGCGATGTTGAGGCGGTGCAAGGAGCTTCGCGAACTCATCGAACGGATGGACCTCCAGCCCGCCGGGACGGAAGTTCCGGTGTCCGCCAGCATGGGGGCCATCCACTGCGGCACGGGCTTCGACCCCACCGATTGCCTCAAGGCGGCCGACATCAATCTCTACGAAGCAAAGGCGCTCGGACGAAACCGGGTCGTTTCGTCCATATGAACAAGGCCGACGGGTTGCCCGGCACAGGGCCTGTCGGCGTTATCCACATTCTCCTCGATCGGACTTCCTGATATACAGATCGTCTGGTCCTGTGGAGGGCCGTCGGCGTCCGGATGCGGCGTGGTTGACGCCCGGACGGCCTCAGGGAACGTCGGATGAAGCGGATAGGGATTTTTTTGCAGATTTGCCGGGTCTTGGCCGTCGCGGCGGCAATGCTCTTGCCCGGAGCAGCCGGCTCCCTCGGGCAGCAGGAACCCCTGACACTCGTCGTCCGGCAAGGTCAGAACGAGGCGGAGATCAAACGCGTCCTGGATCTCGCCGCACAGGCGGGCAGGCCCGTCACGGTGAAGGTGGAGGCCGCCGGGAACGACCAGAAGGCCGCCTCATCGGAACCGGCCATGGAAACCTCCCCGGAAATGGCCGCGACCAACATGGGCATGGCCACCTGGGACATGCTTTCCGGTTCGATAGTACGCGGCGCCACGATCGCACTTTCGGGCTTCTCCGACTTTTCGACCGTCCTCAGCATGACGCGGAGCGATCTCGCGGCGGAGGGAAGCACCCACGGTCGAGCCTTGTTCGTGGCGCTGCTGGCCGTTCTTGCGGGCGCCTGCGGAACCCTGCTGCTGCGCTTTCTGGTGGCGGGCGTCCTGCCGCACAGGCATGCATCGCCCAGCATGGCGGGGAAATTCCGCCGGGCTGCGCTGCGCGCCATCGGCGACCTGCTTTCCATCGCCATCTTCCTGGCGATAACCAGATTCACGCTGCTTGCCATGCTCGATCCGGGTTCGGTCTCGTTCCGCATCGCAAGGGGCGCGGTGACGGCGGTGGTGATCTCCACCATCTATGTCACGATCGGCCGCTTTCTCTTCAAACCCACGGCCGCCGGCAGTTCCCTGGTCAACATCGAAAGGCCGAGCTGGCATTTCCGGATGCTCGTCGCCTACGGGTTCATAGGCGCCTTCTTCGTGGAGACCATCCGCCTGGCGGTTTCGCTCGGGTTGAACATGGGCGCTCTCGAAGGGTGGCTGCTGATCGGCAACACGGCGCTGGCAATCCTGAAGCTCACCTGGTTCATCGGCGGGCGGAAAGGCATTCGCGCAGCCTTCATCGGCCCCAATCCCGGCATCATCCGACGCCTGGTCGGCAACCTCCTGCCCGACTTCTACGCCCTGACGGCCGTGCTGATATGGCTCACCGGCTTCATGGTCGCCGGCACGCCGGACAGCGCCCGCTGGAGTTTCGCGGCCGGGGCCACGCAAGCCCTCCTCCTCATCCTGCCGATCCTCGCCATGGGCGCCTATGCGCTGATGGACGAGTTCGCCCGGCACTGCGAGCAGATCAACGGCGCCGGACTGCTCACCTCCATGCTGGCAAGCCTTCGGGTGGTGATTTCCGGCGCGGTCTGGGTCGGCGGCCTGCACATCATCACAGCGCTGTGGCAACCGCTGATGGCGGGCGAGGCGGCGGCGCTTGCGACGGGCTGGATCGTCTGGCTGGAGCGTTTCAGCCTTGCGGTGGTGGCGAGCTGGGCCGTCTGCACGCTGATCTGGCGTTATTTCGAATCGATCGCCCCGTCGACGCAGATCATGCTTCCCGGCCAGGAAGACGACCACGCGGAGAAGAAGCCGACGAGCCGGCTGTCGACCGCCCTGCCCGTCGTCCGCAACCTGGCGCTGGGCGCCGTGCTCGCAGTCGGAGGCCTCCTGATCCTCAGCTCCCTCGGCATCAACGTCGCGCCGCTTCTGGCCGGTTTCGGCGTCCTCGGCCTGGCGCTGTCCTTCGGGTCGCAGGCGCTGGTGAGGGATATCGTATCCGGCATCTTCTTTATCGCCGACGACGCCTTCCGCATCGGCGAATATATCGATACGGGCAAGCTGAAGGGCACGGTGGAACAGATCACGGTGCGCTCGATCCGGCTGCGCCATCACAACGGGCCTATCCATACGATACCATTCGGGCAGATCAGCTCCGTCACCAACTACAGCCGGGACTGGGGAACGATCAAATTCGAGCTGCGGTTCGAGCGCGACGCCAATGCCGAAACCATCCGGAAGGCGGCGAAGAAGGTGGGCCTCGCCATGCTGGAAGACCCGGAATTCGGGCCGGAATTCCTGCTTCCGCTCAAGATGCAGGGCATCCAGGACATCACCGAAACATCCATGGTCGTCCGGTTCAAATTCACCTGCCGCCCCGGCAATCCCAGCATCCTGAAGAGGGAAGCCATGAAACGGCTCATCGTCGCCTTCAAGGAGGCGGGCCTTGAGTTCGCCTCGAATGCCGTGACGGTGCGCTCCAACGCCACGACCCCGCTCGAGGCGGCCGCGGCGGCGCTTTCGCAGCAACCCGCCCCCGCCCCGATCGCGGCGGCTTGAAGCCTTTCGTGGCTATATGCCGCTTCCGTCCCGCTCCACCTCAAAACGGGGTTGCCGCTCGTTGACCAGGACGGTCAGCTCCCCCGCATGGATCTTCAACAGGACATCGCGCGCCATCGGCAGGAGCTCTCCGTCGATGACGCAGCGGATATCATGCCGCTCACGCGGGAAATGCAGCTCCACTTCCGCCGCCGTCATGGCGGTGACGGAAGCGTTCTCCTTGAGCCGCCCCCGCAGGATATCGAAAACCAGGCCCGCAACGCCCGCAGGCCTCAGGGGATCGGCGATGTAGAAGCCGAGATGGCCGCGGGTGAGACTGTCGGCATACATCAGCGGATCGCGGCCGAACTCGTTGTTGGAGACCGAGATCGCCGAGACCCGGCGATGGCCGGCCGTGCCCTCGGCCCTGAACTCCACCTCGAATTCGGGCGGATTGAACATGACGCCCACCGCCGCCCGCACGCTCGCCCGCATCTTGCCCAGCCGCGAGCCGAAAGTCATGGAATTGCGGTAGCGCACCATGCGGGCGTGCATGCCCGCCGAGAACTGGTGCACGAAGCTCCTGCCGTTGGCGCTGGCGATATCGATCCGCTCCGGGGTCGCGACCGCCAGCGCGTCCAGCACCTGCCAGATGTCGAGCGGCAGTTTCAGCGAGCGGGCGAAGAGGTTCATCGTGCCGGCCGGAACGACGCCGAGCGCGATGCCGCTTTTCCAGGCGATGCCGGCCGCGGCGGAAATCGTGCCGTCGCCTCCGCCGGCGATCAGGCCTTCGACGCCGCTGGTCGACGCCGCCCTTTCCATGGTCGCCACCACCTCGCCGCCGGAAACGACATGGCACTCGATCTCATGGCCGGCAGCCTTGAAGGAACGGACTGCCCGGGCGCAATAGGCGTCCATGTCCGTGGTTCGGAAAGTACCGCCATCGCGGTTGAAGACGGCAAACAGGTTCATCGCATACTCTGGGCGGGATGGGCGGCGGAACAACGAATGATGAGAGAAATGGTTGCGGCCGAAGCTTTTATCAACATCCTGGCGCCTTCGGCGGCGCACACACAATCGTGTGAAACGGACAAGGGGCCTACCGCAACGCACAATGGCATGCTAATCTCGAAGTCAGGTCGTTTCGATGACCGCTCGCCTCCAGAGCGGGTGGATGCCTCGTGTCTCGCCCGCATTTTTTTCAAGCAGATTTCGTTTCATGACCGATTCCGCCGTCCCCTTCGATTCCGCTCGCGACCGCACGGAAGCCAGCCCCCGTGAGGCCGCTCCGGCCCTTTCGCCGCTTGCCGTCATCCTGATCGAGATCGCGCTCGCAGTCGGCGGGTTCGGCATCGGCACCGGCGAATTCGCGATCATGGGCCTGCTTCCGGACGTCGCGTCCACCTATCAGGTCACCATCCCGGAAGCGGGCTACGTCATCAGCGCCTATGCCCTCGGGGTCGTCGTCGGCGCCCCGATCATCGCCGTCGCGGCGGCGCGGATGACGCGCCGCTCGCTGCTGCTGATCCTGATGACCGTCTTCGCGCTGGGCAATATCCTCAGCGCGATCGCCCCGACCTTCTGGAGCTTCACCGTACTGCGCTTCGTCACCGGCCTGCCGCATGGCGCCTATTTCGGCGTCGCCGCGCTGGTTGCGGCCTCCATGGTGCCGCTCCACAAGCGCACCCGCGCCGTCGGCCGCGTGATGCTGGGCCTCACCGTCGCGACGCTGGTCGGCACGCCGATCGCCACCTTCATGGGACAGGTGCTCAACTGGCGCGCCGCCTTCTTCCTCGTCGGCGGCATCGGCGCGGCGACGGTTGCGCTGCTCTGGTATTTCCAGCCGCGCGACAAGGTGCAGGAAGGCGCAAGCATCTGGCGCGAACTCAGCGCTTTCGGCCGCGCGCAGGTATGGCTGACGCTCGGCATTGCCGCCGTCGGTTTCGGCGGCATGTTCTCCGTCTTCAGCTATATCGCCTCGACCACGACGGTGACCGCCCAGATGCCCGTCACCATGGTGTCGATCGTGCTGGCGCTGTTCGGCATCGGCATGAATGTCGGCAATATCGTCGGCTCGCGGCTCGCCGACCTCTCGCTGCGGGGCACGATCGGCGGCGTGATGGCGTTCAACGTCATCGTCATGGGCGCGTTCGGCCTCTTTGCGGAATATCCCGCGATATTGTGCCTCTGCGTGTTCCTGATCGGCTGCGGTTTTGCGGCCGGCCCTGCCCTGCAGACTCGGCTCATGGATGTGGCGGCGGATGCGCAGACGCTTGCCGCCGCGTCCAACCATTCGGCCTTCAACATCGCCAATGCGCTCGGCGCCTGGCTCGGCGGCCTGGTCATCGCCTGGGGCTGGGGCTTTGCGGCCACCGGCTACGTGGGCGCATTCCTTTCGCTGCTGGGCCTCGGCGTCTTCTTCGCCTCCGTCGCGCTGGAGAAGAGCCGGAAGACTGCCTGACTGGCGAAGCAGGAGCCGGGCGCGGCCCGCAACCTACGCCGCCCTGGAACCCGTCTCCTCCCCCGGCATCACCATGTATTTCCGTCCGTTTTCGCACACGACGTGCTCCTTGCCCCAGGTGCGAAGCGCGGCGACGACCGGCTCGAGGCTGAGGCCGAGCGGCGTCAGGCTGTAGTCGACCCGCGGCGGCACCACCGGAAACACCGTGCGTTCCAGCAGGCCCGCCTCTTCCAGTTCCCTCAACTGCTTGGTCAGCATGCGCTGCGTGACCGACGGAATGCGGCGGCGCAGTTCGTTGAAGCGTAGCGTGCCGTCTTCGAGCAGGTGATAGAGGATCACGCCCTTCCATTTGCCATCGAGAAAACTGAGCGTCGATTCCACCGGGCAACCGGGAAAATTGTCGGTCAGCTTGGCGCGCGGTTTCGACATGGGCGGTCCTTTCACGGTATACTTTTTGGCACTATACACCAAAAATGTGCATTCTTGCGCTCCCGAACCATACGCGCCATCTAGTCTCCAGGCAATCAAAGCGATCCACGAACCAAGGAGACTGTCCATGCATGCCGTCGGCTTCAACGCGCCCCAGACCATCGCCGCCGAAACCTCGCTGATCGATCTCGAACTGCCCGTTCCGGAGGCGAAGGGCCGCGATCTTCTCGTCGAGATCAAGGCGGTCTCGGTGAACCCCGTCGACACCAAGATCCGCGCTTCCGCGCAGGTCGAACCCGGCCAATACCGGATTCTCGGCTATGACGCAGCCGGCGTGGTGAAGGCCGCCGGTCCGGATGTGAAGCTCTTCAAGCCCGGAGACGAGGTCTATTATGCCGGCGCGATCAACCGGCCCGGCACCAATGCGGAATTCCATCTGGTCGACGAACGGATCGTCGGGTTCAAGCCGAAGACCCTGAATTTCGAGGAGGCGGCCGCCCTGCCCCTGACGGCGATCACCGCATACGAGGCGCTCTTTCACCGCATGAAGGTGCAGGACAAGGTGGCGAGCGCCTGGAACGCCGTGCTGGTCATCGGCGGCGCCGGCGGCGTCGGCTCGATCGCCATCCAGCTCCTGCGCGAGCTCTCCGATGTCACCGTGATCGGCACCGGCTCGCGGCCGGAGACGCAGCAGTGGATCAGGGAACTCGGCGCCCATCACGTCCTCAATCATTCCAGGCCGATGGCCGGCCAGCTTGCCGAACTGGCGATCGGCGCCCCCGCCTTCGTCTTCTCGACGACGCACACGGAAGATCATCTGAAGGACATCCTGGAGCTGATCGCGCCGCAGGGGCGCCTCTCGCTGATCGACGACGCCAGGGAACCGCTGGACCTGCGCCTCTTCAAGAGCAAGGCGCTTTCCGTCCATTGGGAAATGATGTTCGCCCGGCCCGTCTGGCAGACGTCCGACATGATCGAGCAGCACAAGCTGCTGAACCATGTCGCCGAACTGGTGGATGCGAAAAAGATCCGCACCACGCTTTCCGAAACGCTCGGCGCGATCAACGCCGCCAACCTGAAAAAGGCCCATGCGATGATCGAGAGCAACCGCACCAGGGGCAAGATCGTGCTCTCCGGCTTCTGAGACGCTACCGGCGGAACGGAAAAAGCCCGCCGTGGCTGAAACGGCGGGCTTTTCTGCAACAGGCCTGCGGCGGTGGATCAGGCCTGGATGACGACGACCTTGGCGCCGACCTTGACGCGATCATAGAGATCGATGACGTCGTGGTTCATCATGCGGATGCAGCCGCTCGACATGGCGTGACCGATCGAATCCGGCTGGTTGGTTCCATGGATGCGGAAATGCGTGTCGTTGCCGCCACGGTAGAGATACATGGCGCGCGCGCCAAGCGGGTTGTTCGGACCGCCCGGTATGCCGCCGGCGAGCTTGCGGTAACGCTCTTCGCGGCGTTGCATGTTGAGGGTCGGCGTCCACGAGGGCCATTCCGCCTTGCGGCCGACATAGGCATTGCCCGCAAGCGCAAGGCCAGCGCGGCCGACGCCGACGCCATAGCGGATCGCGCGGCCCTCCCCGAGGACATAATAGGCGCGGCGGGCAGGCGTATCGACAACGACGGTGCCCGCTCCATGCGGCGTGACATAGGCCACTTCCTGACGGCGCAACTCTGGCTTGATCCTGTCAACCGGCACGGTCTTCAACGGGAACTGCTCGTTCGGCAGGGCTGCGTAGTTCGTCTGATCGTTGATGGTGGAGGCGCAGCCGGCAAGAAGAAGCGGAAGACCAGCCAGGAACCCGCGGCGGGAGATCGACATGAATGTGTCCTTAGTGCGTCAAGATGTCGGCACGAAATTAAGGAGGTTATGGTTAATGAAGTGATAAACGCGCGCCGCAGACGTTAATCACAAGTGCGTCAGCTCCGGGGACGGCCTTCTGCCGCATTGAAAAATGCATCATTTGATGCCACTTTTGATGCTGCCCTTCTGGAGGACCCGGACATGAGAACCACCGTTACCCTGGACGATGCGCTCGTGGCCCGAGCACAGGAAGTCACCGGCATCAAGGAACGGTCAGCGCTTCTGAAGGAAGCACTCACACGTTTGATTCAGGACGAGGCCGCGCGCAGATTGATCATGCTGGGGGGAAGCGCACCCGATGCAAAGGCGCCTCCACGGCGACGCTGGAACAGCGATGGCACCTGGGACGGGTCAGACCGGGACGGCTCCGAGTGATATTGCTCGACACCTCGGTTTGGATCGATCACATCCGCAGGCGTGAGGAACAGGCCGAAGTTCTTCTCAAACGAAGGCAGGTTCTGGTCCATCCTTTCGTCACCGGCGAATTGGCGCTCGGACCCATGCCACGCTACGATTTATTTATCCAATCGCTTTCGGAATTGCCGCAAGCGACCGTCGCCCTCGACTCCGAGGTCCTCTTCTTCATCAAACGGCACTCCCTGATGGGAAGCGGCATCGGCTATGTCGATGCGCATCTGCTTACATCCGTTCAATTACAGCCGGGCGGACGTCTGTGGACCCGTAACAAGCGCCTCGCGAAGGTCGCGATGGCGCTTGGCGTGGGATATGAGGCCTGAGCCAACTCACATATTCTGATAGAGCGGCCCTTCGCCGCCCTGCGGGGGGACCCAGTCGATGTTCTGGTTGGGGTCCTTGATGTCGCATGTCTTGCAGTGCACGCAGTTCTGCGCGTTGATCACGAAAGCCGGCTCGCCGTCCTTGTCCACCCATTCGTAGACGCCCGCCGGACAGTAGCGCGTCGAAGGCCCGCCATAGACCTCGAGCTCCGAACGCTTCTGCAGCTCCATGTCCCGGACCTTGAGATGCACCGGCTGGTCCTCCTCGTGGTTGGTGTTCGACAGGAACACCGAGGACAGCCGGTCGAAGGTCAGCACCCCGTCCGGCTTCGGATAGTCGATCCTCTCGTGCCGCGCCGCCGGCTCCAGGCTCGCCGCATCCGTCTTGCCGTGCTTCAGCGTGCGGAAAAGGGAAAGGCCGAACAGCTGGTTCGTCCACATGTCCAGCCCGCCGAGCGCGATCCCCACCCCCGTGCCGAACCGCGACCACAGCGGCTTGACGTTCCTCACCCGCTTGAGGTCCTGGCCGATCGGCGTCTGCCGCCATTCGTTTTCGATCTCCACCGGCTCGTCGTTCGCCCGGCCCGCCGCGATCGCCGCGGCGATCCTGTCGGCCGCCAGCATGCCCGACAGGACCGCATTGTGGCTGCCCTTGATACGCGGCACGTTGACCAGCCCCGCCGAACAGCCGATGAGCGCCCCGCCCGGGAAGGAAAGCCGCGGCACCGACTGGTATCCGCCCTCGGTGATGGCGCGCGCGCCGTAGGACAGCCGCTTGCCCCCCTCGAACGTGCCACGGATCGAAGGATGCGTCTTGAACCGCTGGAACTCCTCGAACGGATGGAGATAGGGGTTCTTATAGTTCAGGTGCACCACGAAGCCGACCGCCACCAGGTTGTCTTCCAGATGGTAAAGGAACGACCCGCCGCCGGTCTTCATGCCGAGCGGCCAGCCGAACGAGTGCTGCACCAGACCCGGACGGTGGTTTTCCGGCTTCACCTGCCACAGTTCCTTCAGCCCGATGCCGAACTTCTGCGGCTCGCGGCCGTCGGACAGTCTGAACTTCCGGATCAGCTGCTTGGCCAGCGACCCGCGCACGCCCTCGCCGATCAGCGTGTATTTGCCAAGCAGCGCCATGCCGCGCGTGTAGTTCGGGCCGGGCTCGCCGGTCCGCCCGATGCCCATGTCGCCGGTCGCGACCCCGATCACCGCGCCCTCGTCGTTATAAAGCACTTCGGTCGCGGCAAAGCCCGGATAGATCTCGACGCCCAGCGCTTCGGCCTTTTCGGCCAGCCAGCGACAGACGTTTCCGAGCGAGACGATGTAATTGCCGTGATTGCTCATCAGCGGCGGCATCATGACGTTCGGCAGGCGCACCGAACCGGCGGGACCCAGGAACAGGAAATGATCCGCCGTCACCGGCGTCCTGAACGGATGGCCCTCCTCGTCCCGCCAGCCCGGCAGAAGCGCGTCGATCCCGACCGGGTCGACCACCGCACCCGACAGGATGTGCGCGCCCACTTCCGAACCCTTCTCCAGCACAACGACCGAAAGCTCAGGATCGACCTGCTTCAGACGGATCGCAGCCGACAAACCCGCAGGTCCGCCACCCACAATCACAACGTCGAATTCCATCATCTCCCGTTCAGGGAGATCCTGCGCGTTCATGCCCACTCCACCTGGCTCCCTTGCCTGCTCCCAAGAATATGACAAACCTGTCTTGACAAAAGCGATACCACTTGTCGAGGCAGGAAAGCGTCTTTCGCCTTGTCAATCACGCAATTGGCGTTTCCGTTTCCTCAAATTACGTTTACGTTCACGTCAATATAGGCGGTGAACCGGAGAAAGCAAGTTCGGCCTTTCGCCCCCTGAGCCCACTGCTATAAAGGCGGAACATCGCTGACAGGAATTGGGGAAGGAATAGAAATGGATCTCGGTCTCAAAGGCAAACGCGCCCTCGTACTCGCTTCGTCCCGCGGGCTCGGCCTCGGCATCGCCAAGGCGCTTGCGGCAGACGGCGTGAACGTTCTCCTCGTCGGGCGCTCCGGCGACCGGCTGGCGGAGAACTGCAAGGCGATCAATGCCGAGGGCAAAGGCAAGGCGGACTGGGTCTGGGGCGACCTTGCGGACGACAATTTCGTCGAGACCATGGTGACCGCGGTCAGGGAGAAACTCGGCGGGATCGACATCCTCGTCAACAATACCGGCGGCCCGACGCCCGGCACGGCGGAGGAAATGACGACCGACAAGCTGGACGCGTTCTTCCAGTCCATGGTGCTGCGCGTCATCACGCTCACCAACACCTTCCTTCCGCAGATGAAAAAGCAGGGTTTCGGCCGCATCCTGACCGTCGCCTCTTCCGGCGTCATCGAGCCCATTCCCAATCTGGCGCTCTCCAATACGCTGCGCTCGGCGCTTGTCGGCTGGAGCAAGACGCTGGCAGCGGAGGTCGCGGGCTTCGGCATTACCGCCAACATGCTGCTTCCCGGCCGCATCCACACGGACCGTATCGACGAACTCGACGGCGCGAACGCCAGGCGCACCGGCAAGACCCTGGAGGACGTGCGCGCCGCCTCGCTGAAGACCATCCCCGCCGGTCGTCTCGGCAAGGTGGAGGAGTTCGCGGCGGCGGCCGCATTCCTGTGCTCGGTTCCGGCAAGCTATGTCACCGGCACGATGCTGCGCGTCGACGGGGGCGCCTCGCGGTCGATCTGAACGGACAGGCAGCCGCTCGATCGTTCAACATTGAATCGAATTGCCTCGCCGCCATTGCCTGTATTTCAAGGCGCGCGGTGTAGAAGACAAGCCGGTCCCCCCGAATTCAAAGGATCGCCGGCATGATCGAAAGCATTTCGGGGGCCACCGAGGCCCCCGCCCCGAGTACCACCTCCCCTGCACCGCACGCCCCGGCCTCCGCCGCCGCGGCGATCTCGCAGACGCTTGCCACCGGTCCGGCCGCCACGTCCTATGCCGGCACATGGGAGGCGGCGACACGGCACGCCTCCGAAACGACCGCGATCTCCCGGCAGGAGACCCTGCGCGCCAGGAGCCTGGACGCCGTCGAGGATGTCGTCATCCGCAACCTGCTGGACAGTCTTTCCCCCGCCAGCCGCATTGTCGGCAGCTTCATCCTCGCCGACGAGGAAGAGATGGCGCCAAGATCGCTGATCGCCACCTATTACGAAGACGTTTGAGACGACATCACGCGATCGCGTTTCGCCGGGTCCTCCGCAAGAGCCTATAATCTCCCTTGTGAGGATTTGATCGGAGGTTTGCCATGACATTGGTGAGAACGGCTCTTTCCGTGGCCGGCATCCTGCTGGTGGCGCTCGGCCTGTTGTGGATGGGCCAGGGAAGCGGCGCCTTCCCCTATCCGGCGGCAAGCTTCATGATCAATCAGACGCCCTGGATCGTCAACGGCGCGGTCGCCGCCATCATAGGGCTCGCCGTCATCTGGGGTGCGCGGCGATTTCTCCGCTAGGGGCGACGCCGAATTACAGCCGGAAGGCGAGAAAGATTAACTTCAGTTCATCCAACCCCCTCATTACTAACATTTAATCCGCTTTCACCGGTTCGTGAGCAAACGGGGCTGGACCGGCCTCTCCGGCGCCGCAATATGGGCTGTTCGATGAAGGTCGTCATCGGCAGGCTCAAGCCCAAGCGGTGCCCCATGAAACATATCTGGATTTTCGCAGGCATTCTCGTCGTTGCCGGTGTCGCGGGCTGGGAATTCCGCGACCGGCTTCCCTTCCTCGCATCCGCCGCGCAACACGCCTCCGCCGACAAGGCAAGCGATCAGGCGCAGAACCAGCGGCGGCGCGGCGGCGGCGCGCCACCCGCGGTGAAAACGATTGCCGCGGCGCGTTCCGCCTTGCCGATGGACGTCACCGCCGCGGGTTCGGCGATCGCGGACGAAACCACCACGATCGCCGCGCAGGAACAGGGGCTCGTCACCGGCATCGCCGCCACCGACGGCGCGACGGTGAAGGCCGGCGATCTCATTGCCAAGCTCGACGACCGCACCGCGAAAGCCGCGCTTGCCAAGGACCAGGCACTGCTCGTGCGCGACCAGGCGACCCTGACGCAGGCCGAGACCGCTCTCCAGCGCGCCAACGACCTCGTGCGGCGCAATGCCGGGACCCAGCAGGCCGCCGACGAGGCACGCGCCGCGCGCGACACGGCGGCCGCCACGGTCGAGAGCGACAAGGCCGCGATCGCCGCCGACGGGATCGTGGTCGAGCATACCGACATCCGCGCGCCCTTCGACGGGCGGCTCGGCGATATCGACATCAGCACGGGCGCCTACCTGAGCACCGGGTCGGCCGTGGTGACGATCGCCAAATACGATCCGATCTATGTGAAATTCCATCTCTCCGAAGCCTATCTCGGCCAGTTGAAGCAGGGCTTCGGCACCGGTTCCATCGCGGTCGACGCCGTGCCGCAGAACGGCGGCACGGCGTCGACGGGAACATTGAGCTTCTTCGACAATACGGTCGATCCGGCCTCCGGCACGATTCTGGCCAAGGCGAGGTTCGACAACCCGTCAGGCACCCTCTGGCCGGGCCAGTCGCTGAACGTGACCGTGCATTTCGACAGCGGCAAGATGGACATCGTCGTGCCGACGGTGGCGGTCAACCCCGGCGCCGACAGTCCATTCGTCTATGCGGTCGGCGACGACAGGAAGGTGCATGTGACCCCTGTCAAGGTGGCGCGCTCGAACGGTTCCGACACGGCAATCGCCGATGGCCTTGCCGAAGGCGCGCATGTGGTGGTGGAAGGTCAGGTCCAGCTCGTGGACGGAGCGGCGGTAACGGAGGAATTCACCGGCGGCAAGGCCAGCGGGACGACCTCCGCGAAAGGCAGGGACAACGGCGGCGACCGGCCGGTCGAAGTGGGGGCTGCGCGATGATCCCGCAATTCTGCATCCGGCGCCCGGTCGCCACGACGCTGCTGGCAATCGGCGCGGTGCTCGCCGGCCTTGCCGGCTACAACCTCCTGCCGGTCGCCGCCCTGCCCCAGGTCGATTTCCCGACGATCAACGTTTCCGCGCAGCTGACCGGCGCTTCGCCGCAGACCATGGCGACGGCGGTTTCCACCCCGCTGATCAAGAAGTTCGAGACCATTCCGGGCGTCAGCGAGATCAGCGCCGCGAACTCGCTCGGCAATACCTCGATCGTGCTGCAATTCGACCTCAACCGCAACATCGACGCGGCCGCCGCCGATGTGCAGGCGGCAATCTCGCAGGCGACCCGGCAACTGCCGGACAACATGACGACGCCGCCGAGCTACCGCAAGACCAATCCCGCCGACGCACCAGTGCTGCTGCTCGCCGTCCGCAGCGACAGCCTGCCGCCAAGCAAGGTGGACGAGATTGCCGAGGACGTGCTCTCCCCGGCCCTCTCCACCCTGCCGGGTGTCGCCGAGGTCTCGATCTTCGGCGCCAAGACCTATGCGGTGCGCGTCGAGATCGATCCGGCCAGACTGCAGGCCCGCAATCTCGGCGTCGACACCGTCACCAGCGCCATCGCCAACGCCAACAGCCAGGCGCCTGTCGGTTCGCTCCAGAACGATAGCCAGCGGCTCACCATCAATGCCGAAACGCAGCGCACCAACGCCGACCAGTTCCGTTCGCTGGTGATCGCCAACCCGAATGGCGCGCCCGTGCACCTCGGCGACGTCGCCGAGGTGCAGGACAGCGTCGCCAACCTCAACGCCGGAAGCTGGTATGACGGCCACTCGGCGATCGTCCTCGCCATCCAGCGCCAGCCGGACGCCAATACCGTGGATGTCGTCGACGCCGTGCGCGCCAAGCTGCCGGCGCTTTCGTCGGAACTGCCGGCCTCCGTCTCGATCAACGTCATGAACGACGCCTCGACGGCGATCCGCGCCTCGATCGATGACGTGCAGTTCACGCTATTCCTGACGATCGCACTCGTCGTGCTCGTCATCTATCTCTTCCTCGGGCGGCTTTCCGCCACCATCGTGCCGGCGCTCGCCGTGCCGCTGTCGCTGATCACCACGTTCGGGGCCATGTATGTGCTCGGCTACAGCATCGACAACATTTCGCTGCTCGGCCTGACGCTCTCGGTCGGCCTCGTCGTCGACGACGCGATCGTCATGCTCGAGAACATCATGCGGCATGTCGAGGACGGCATGCCGGTGATGAAGGCGGCGATCCAGGGCGCCTCGGAGGTGAGCTACACGATCATCTCCATGTCGGTATCGCTGATCGCGGTCTTCATTCCCATCCTGCTCATGGGAGGGGTCGTCGGGCGTCTCTTCAACGAATTCGGCATGGTCGTCGCGCTCGCCATCATGGCCTCGGCCGTGGTGTCGCTGACGGTGACGCCGATGCTCGGTTCGCGCCTCTCCGACGCCGAACACCATCCGGGCCTGGTCGCCCGCGTTTTCGACGCGGGTTTCGGCCGCACTCTGAACGCCTACGACAGTGCGGTCGGCTGGTGCCTCAGGCATCGCGGCATCGTCATGCTCGTCTTCCTCGCCTCGGTCGGAGGCTCGGCCTATCTCTTCAGGACGCTGCCGACCAGCTTCTTCCCGACGGAGGATATCGGCCGGCTGACGATCTCGACGCAGGCCCGCGAGGATATTTCCTATCCGGCGATGCGCGATCTGCAAGCGCAGGTGGCGGCCGCCGTGCAGAAGAACCCGGCCGTGGCGCACGTCACCTCCAGCGTCGGCAGCAACGGGCGCAGCGCGCTCAACAACGGCACGATCTTCGTGGAACTGAAGGGCCGCGACCAGCGCCCGCCGCTCGAACAGACGCTGCGGGAGCTCAGACAGGCCACTGCCAGGATCGCCGGCATCAAGAGCTTCATCACGCCGCAGCAGAGCCTTCGCTTCGGCGGACGCTCCACGGCCAGCCAATACCAGCTCGTCGTGCAGGCGCTCAACGCCTCCCAGACCAGCGAATGGGCAGGCAAGATGCAGGCGGCCATGCGGGCCGATCGCGACCATTTCACCGACGTGACCTCGGACGCCCAGAACGACGCGATCGAGGCGAATATCAAGGTCGACGCGGAAAAGGCGGCCGCCTTCGGGGTCACCGACCAGCAGCTCCGGCAAACCCTGCAGATGGCCTTCGGCGGGTATACGGCGGCGGAAATCCAGTCGACCGGCGACAGCTACGACGTCATCACCGAGTTCGACAATACAAGGCAGTGGAACGACCGGATGCTGCAGGACATCCGGATCATGTCCTCCAGCGGATTGCTCGTGCCGCTGTCCAATTTCGCGCAAGTGGTGCGCCGGACGGCGCCGGTGACGATCAACCAGACCGGCCAGCTCGTTTCGACGACGGTGTCCTTCAATCTCCCCGCAGGGGTTTCGCTTTCCGACGCGACGGCGGCGATCGACCAGATCAAGGCAAGCCTGCAGATGCCGAACGACGTGTTCACCACCTATGGCGGCACCGCGCAGATCTTCCAGCAATCGCAGGGCAATACGCCGCTTCTGATCCTGGCGGCGGTGCTGACCATCTACGTGGTGCTGGGCGTGCTCTACGAAAGCTTCATCCACCCGCTGACGATCCTCTCGGGCCTGCCCGCGGCGGCTTTCGGGGCGCTGCTGGCGCTGAAGCTCTTCGGGTTCGACCTTTCCATCATCGCGCTGATCGGACTGCTGATGCTGATCGGCATCGTCAAGAAGAACGCGATCATGATGATCGACGTGGCGGTGGAGACGATGCGCTCGAAGGGCGAGACACCCTCGGCCGCGATCCACGAGGCCTGTGTCAGGCGCTTCCGGCCAATCATGATGACGACCTTCTGCGCGCTGCTCGGGGCGTTGCCCATCGCACTCGGCACCGGCGCCTCCTCCGAACTCCGCCAGCCGCTCGGCATCGCCGTCGTGGGCGGCCTCGTCGTCAGCCAGGCGCTGACGCTCTTCATCACACCGGTGATCTTCGTGGAAATGGACCGCTTCGGGCAGTTCCTGGGAAGGCTGTTCGGCCGGAAACGAGACGACCGGCACGAAGCCAACGACGATACCGACATGCCGGCGGCGATCGCGGCGGAGTGAGCCGGAACGAGCTTTCAACCAAAACAGGACAGGCTCAAATGAAAAGACCCGCTGAAGCGGGTCTTTTCATTTGAGCGTCATACGCCAATTTCATCACCACGTCTCATAACTTCTTTCCTTTCCTTCATTCAACACTTCGATTGCGGCGTCATGCAGGCAGAATCCGAAAGTCATAGACATAATCATCTGGACGTCTTTCGAAAAGCTGAATAACCGTTCGTTCATCGCCCGGTTTCAGCAAGATATCCTGCGGTTTCGCGCCCGCCTCGATCCTGACCATTATCGAATGCTTGCGGTCTTTGTTCTCGACCACGACGTCAAGCGCACGCGTAAACCGGATCGGCTTATGTCTGTTCTGTTCATTAGCGGATTCGATCCAGTAGGTCATCACATGTTCGACCTCACATTGCCCATATTTCGGCGCCGCGCCTTCGAAGTCATAGAGGAACTCCCGATCGAACTCCGCAAAGTGATGAACATCCTCACCATTGACTCGAATGTAGGATACGCAAGGCTTTTGACCACCCGGCGGCGGGTCGCATTTCGCAAGATAATTCAGCTTCGCCGGAAACTTGGCCGGCACATCGTCCATGAAGCCGCGAAGAACGCTTTTCGTCTCGTGGCGGATCTTGAATTTCCCGTGATCCTCCCGCCATTCCTCGACGATCAATTTCTTCCGCGTGTAGTCGACATAGGGCTCGATCGTATCCCGAAGCTTGTCCACCATGTAATCGATATGACCTCCCGATTGCCGCTGCAGAAAAATTCTTGCGCGAGAATCGAATGGGTCCCGATCCGGGCGTGACACCGAGGCAATCGCAACGATAAGACCGACAAGCGCAAACAACGCCACGCCGGCCGCCCACGACGCAAAGAAGGCGCCTTCGAATTTTTGGATATCGAGGACGACCGGGCAAACCACCGGCGCGATAAAAGTCAACGCGATAGCGATCAGCGAAGCGACGCCAATCGACAAGTAGCGCCAGTCCCAACGCTTGAATCGAGCCAACCCACGGGAGATGCCAGCCCACCCACGGGCCGGCAACCGGATTACCCACCCAATGTATTTCAAAGAATGCCCCCACATGCCCCTAAGTTCAAAAGAACAGAAAACCTGGAAGCTGTCTATAGTTATAGTTGCAATGAATACTGGAGGTCGCGCTCATTTTCCGGTCGCCCTGCGCCGAAGATTTCTGACTGGCGGATGGGCATGACGGAGGGAACCAACACTTGGCCAAGCATTCGCAATTCTCTTTTCCTGCGAAAGCGCACCGGCGGACTGTCGCAATATGCCGTCAGGAAGAGATGATCGCTCAAACCGCTGATTTCAGGGGAAATAAGCCCTTGCCTTCAACAGTGATCACCTCTCCCCGAATTTGCTGGCAGTACCTCTCAAATGAAGGTGTCCGGATATCAGAACCCTTCCGCGAGTTTCGGCAGGTCCTTGATCAGTCCGTCCCGCACGACCCGGCTGATCGGGGTCTCGCCATAACGCCTGGTATCGATGAGCAGCCTTGCGAAGACGACGCGGCGGTCGTCTTTCATGGCCCAGCCGACGAACCAGCCGAGCGGGCGGTCGCGATCCGTCTTGCCGGCCTTGTCGCGCAGCCAGCCGGAGCCGGTCTTGCCCTGGATGTCCCAGCCGTCGCCGGCCTCGAAATGCGGAACGATGGCGAGCGTCATGTCGACGGCCTTGTCGGAAATCGGCAGACGCCCCGTCAGGAACCTGCGCAGGAATTCCACCTGCTGATCCGCCGAGATTTTCAGCGACGACATCAACCAGGATTCGGTGAGACCATCGGTATTGCCCGGGCCGCCTGAAATGTCCCGGTTTCCGTAACCGAAACGCTGGATGTAGTCGGCAAAGGTACGGTTGCCCAGCTTGCGGGCAAGTTCCTGCGAATACCAGACGATCGAGTCCTGTTCCCAGATGACCGGATCGACGTCCTTCCTGACCCTTTCCGGTCCGCCGAACTTCGCCTGGTATTTCCAGCGCGGGTTCTGCGCGTCGGTCAAGATGCCGGCGTCATAGCCCATCATGGCCAAGGGCAGTTTGAAGGTCGACTGCGGATAGAAGCCCTGGTCGCAGGTCCCCTCGCGATGAAGCGTGTCGCCGCTATTCTCATCGATGATGACGGTGCAACGGATCGGTTCCGCCGCGCGGACGGAGACACAATCGAGAAAAGCGGCGGTAATTCCGAGAGAAAAGGCAAGAATGAGAGAATTTCTGAAAGCCATGATCGTCCTCCAAATGGTTCGACGCGGCTTTTCTAGGTCGGCTTGCGAGCCCCGATCAAACGATGATATCTGCGGCCAGACATAAATCAATCTAGGTCATTGCCATGGTCCGGCCCTATTTGCCGTTGAACGCGCTCCGTGCCTTCGAGGCCGCCGCACGGCATCTTTCCTTCACCCGCGCGGCGATCGAGCTCTGCGTCACGCAGGCTGCAGTCAGCCATCAGGTGAAGATCCTGGAACAGCGGCTCGGCGTGATGCTTTTCCGCCGCCTGCCGCGCGGGCTGATGATCACCGAGGAGGGCAGGCCCTCCTGCCCTCGCTGAAGGAGAGCTTCGACCGCATGGCCGACATGCTGGAGCGGTTCGAGGGCGGGCATGTGCGGGAAGTGCTGAAGCTCGGGGCCGTCGGCACGCTCGCGGTCGGCTGGCTCCTGCCGCGGCTTGCCGATTTTCGCGAGAAATACCCGTTCGTGGACCTGAGGCTCTCGACCAACAACAACCGGGTCGACATCGCGGCGGAGGGGCTCGACTACACGATCAAGTTCGGCAACGGCGCATGGCACGACATCGAGGCGGAGGTGCTGTTCGAGGCGCCGCTTTCGGTGCTCTGCGTGCCCTCGATCTCCGCCCGGATCACGGCCCCGGAAGATGTGGCGCATCAGACGCTCCTGCGCTCCTACCGCACGGACGAATGGCCGGGCTGGTTCGAGAAGGCGGGCATTCCCTCCCCGCCGATCCGGGGCGTGGTTTTCGACAGTTCGGTGCTGATGATCGAAGCCGCCCTGCAAGGGGCCGGCGTGGCGCTCGCACCTCCCCTGATGTTCCCCCGGCAGCTCGCCGCCGGAGAGCTCGAACAGCCTTTTCCGATCTATGTCTCCAAGGGAAGCTACTGGCTGACGCGGCTCAAATCGCGCTCGGTCACGCCTGCCATGGAAATGTTCCGCAACTGGCTCGCGGAACAGGCGGAGGAGACCCGACGACAGGCGGAAAACTGAAGCGGCCGGGGTTGCCATTCCCCTCCGCCTGTGCCATCACGCGCGCTCTCAGAGACAATTCGAGGGCGCATATCCGCGCCCTTTTCACGTTCGGAGCATCTCGCTCCGGTTCAATGATCATCGGCGACCAACAAGGAGCACGACCATGGCACGGGCGCTCGGGCTTGATTTCGGCACGACGAATACGGTTCTGGCGCTCTCGGACGGGGGCGCCGGGACACATTCCATGACCTTCACCAGCAGCGCCGGCGTGACCGATACGATGCGCACCGCGCTCTCGTTCATGAAGGACCCGGTGATGGGCGCCCAGGCGCTGAAGGTCGAGGCCGGGCAGGCCGCCATCCGCCAGTTCATCGACAATCCCGGCGACTGTCGTTTCCTGCAGTCGATCAAGACCTTCGCCGCAAGCGCGCTCTTCCAGGGAACGCTGATCTTCGCCCGCCGGCATCTCTTCGAGGACCTGATGGAGATCTTCCTGCGGCGGCTTAGAACCTATGCGGAGGGCAACTGGCCGACGGACGTCTCACGGGTGATCGCAGGGCGGCCGGTACACTTCGCCGGCGCCAACCCGGATGCGAAGCTCGCCACCGAGCGCTACAACGAGGCCCTGACCAGACTTGGCTTTCCGGAAATCCACTATGTCTACGAGCCGGTGGCGGCCGCCTATTATTTCGCGCAGACCTTGAAGAGCGATGCGACCGTGCTGGTCGCGGATTTCGGCGGCGGCACGACCGACTATTCGCTGATCCGTTTCGAACGCAAGGCCGGCAAGCTGATGGCGACCCCGATCGGCCATTCCGGCGTCGGCATCGCCGGCGACCATTTCGACGCGCGCATGATCGAAAGCCTTGTGGCACCCGAGATCGGCAAGGGCACGTTCTTCAAGAGCTTCGACAAGGTGCTGGAAGTGCCGGCCGGCTACTACATCAATTTCAGCCGCTGGAACCAGCTCTCGATCTTCAAGACCACGCGTGAATTCACCGACCTGAAATCGCTGGTCCGCTCGGCGCTCGATCCGGACAAGCTGGAGCTCTTCATCGACCTCGTCGAACACGACGAAGGTTATCCGCTCTACCAGGCGATTTCGGCCACCAAGATGGCGCTTTCCGGCTCGGAAGAAGCGGAATTCAACTTTCCGCCGCTTGGACGTGCCGGCCGCAAGATGGTCAGGCGCGCCGATTTCGAGGACTGGATCGCGGAGGATCTGGGACGAATCGAGGGCGCACTCGACGAGGTGCTGGAAAAAACCGGCACGGCGCCCGCCGCCATCGACAAGGTCTTCCTGACCGGCGGCACGTCCTTCGTGCCGGCGGTGAGGCGGATTTTCACGCGCCGGTTCGATGCGGGAAAGATCGAGAGCGGCGGCGAACTGCTGTCGATCGCGCATGGTCTGGCGCTGATCGGCGAGAGCGACAACGTTCAACAGTGGGCGGCGTGACGGAGCCGCAAACTCCTTTCCCCCTCCTTGCGGAGAGATCGATATGCCGCGCTGTCTTCCCCCTTCGAGGCGACATGCTATAGGGTGACCTCATGAGCGCCGCGAGAGATCTTGATCCGTCCGAGCTTGCCGCCCTTCTGCATTTCTATGCGGATTCGGGCGTCGAATGGCTCGTCGAGGACGAACCGGTCGATCGTTTCGCGCAATTCGCGGCCCAGAAGGCGGCACAGGCGGAAGCCCGGATGCCCGCGACGGCGCGGCAGCAACAGCCCGTCCAGAACGAATCCGGCCGCAACGAGCCGACAACGGCGCCACGCAGCACCGAGGGTGCTCCGGCACGGAATCGCCCCGCCCCGGCCATGCGTCCCGCCGCCCCCGCCCCTTCCCTCTCGGTCGCCGTGCCCGACGGCGAGGCTGTGGCTTCCGCGCGATTCGCCGCCGACAGCGCCCGCTCGCTTTCCGAACTCAAGACGGCGCTGGAAGCCTTCAACGGCTGCAATCTGAAAAACGGCGCGCGATCCACCGTGTTCGCGAGCGGCGATCCCGCCTCCGGCATCATGGTGATCGGCCCGATGCCGAACGCCGACGACGACCGCGACGGAACGCCCTTTTCGGGAAGGCAGGGGCAGCTTCTCGACAGGATGCTCGGCGCGATCGGGCTTTCGCGCGAGGGGGTGGTGCTCACCAACATCATTCCCTGGCGGCCGCCGGGCAACCGCATGCCCTCCCAGGCCGAACTCGATATCTGCCGACCTTTTCTCGAACGGCAGGTGGCGCTTGCGGAGCCAAAGCTCCTGCTGCTGCTCGGCAATTTCCCCGCCCGCTTCTTCTTCGGCGGCAACGGCACGATCCACTCGATGCGGGGCGAATGGCGCGAGATTTCGTTCGGCGGCATGAACGCCGCAGCGATCGCCACACTGCATCCGCAGGAACTTCTTGCCGCACCGGCCAACAAGGCGCTCGCCTGGCAGGATCTCCTGACCTTCAAATCGCGGCTTTCCGCCCATTGATTGCCCGTATTTCGAGCGAAGATGTGCCGAAATGACACAAGGTTACGAAAATATGAAGATCGCTATGCATATGACGCATGGCAGCGCAGCGTTCTTCCGCATTGCAGAATCGATGCTGCATCGCAATATTAGCACCGTGTCTTGGGAGGAATAGGTTTAAGGAACCAAGGCAATGACGACGCGCTTCCGCCCGATCCATTCGGGCTTCGAAACCCTCCGGATCGCCGGCCTGCAGCCGCGGTCTACGCAGGGCTATCACCGTTTCGGCTCGGCAACGAACGAGCAGATGACTTCCCGCGCTCTGGGACGTCCGCTCGGCATCACGCGTCCGGCTGCGATCTTCGCCGATTTCCGCGAACGCTGATCGAGCCGAAGACCGGGAGAACGATCATGACGGCCATCCTCCATCCGATCCGTACCCTGCGCGAGAACCTCTTTCAGATCGGCGCGGCAGTGAACGCCTCGCGCGAGTTCAGCCGTGCGGGCGCTACCCGTCTCAGCGCCGAAAAGGTCAATCCCGCAACCGCGGCGATTCCGCTCTGACGGGCTGCCTTCAGGCGCCCGTGCCCGGCGGCGAAGCCTTGCGCGCCGCCTTTCTTTCCAGCCCGAGCCGATGCTCGCGGTAGATGATGAATATCCCCGCCGAAACAGTAATGGCAGTTCCCGCAAGCATGCTGACCGTCGGCACATCCCCGAACAGGACATAGGCGATGCCGATCCCGAGCAGGATCGAGGTATATTCGAACGGCGCGACCGTCGAAACGTCCGCATTGCGATAACTCTCGGTCAGGAGCACCTGCCCGATGCCGCCGCAGAAACCGGCGGCAATCAGGAACAGCTTTTCCGAAACCGTCATCGTCGCCCAGCCGAAAGGCAGGCTCACCAGCGAAAACAGTGCCGCCGTCAGCGAGAAATAGAGGACGATGGTCGCCGTCTTCTCGGTGCGCACGAGCTGCCGTGTCTGGATCATCGCAAAACCGGCCAGCACCGCCGACAGGATGACGGCCGCCGCCCCGGTCGCCTGTTCCGATCCCATGCCGCCCTCCTCGAACATGGTGAGCTTCGGCCATGAGATGATCACCACGCCGACCATGCCGACCATGACCGCCGTCCAGCGATAGATGCGCACGGTTTCCTTCAGGAAGATCGCCGCGAAGACGACCGCGAGCAGCGGCGAGGAATAGCCGATGGCGATCGCATCCGGCATCGGCAGGTGCACGAGGCCATAAAAGCCGCAGACCATCGAGAGGATGCCGAGAAAGCCGCGCTTTATGTGGCCCGACAGGCTGTCGGTATGGAACGCGCCACGCAATTCCGACTGGAAGGCCAGATAGGCAACGATCGGAACGAGCGCGAAGGCGGAACGATAGAAGGTGATCTGGCCGGCCGGAATATCGGGACCTGCGGACTTGATGCAGGTCTGCATCATCACGAAAACCACCACGGAGGAAACTTTGAACATGATCCCCCGCAGGGGATTCAGGGCATCGGCGGCCATCAACAACTCATTGAAACTTAGGCCGCATCGAAAACGGAGCCTGGCGGAATGGCGGGGAGATTCAGTTTGTCGGCAAAGTAACGGAAAAGTGCGGCGAGCGGGATCAAAACTGATGATAGGTCGATCAATATCCGTGACCCTCTGAAAACTTCCGCGAAATATACGGAAGCAAAAAGAGGTTTAATTTAGCCAAAGTTTCAACAATCGTTTAGCATTGCATGCAAGTATGCCGCACGGCAGCGGCGAGTGCCAGTTAAAAGGAGCATTTCAAGCTCCTGATGCCATTTTCGAAGAGCCGGTTCAGGAAGCAACATGCGAACAGACACGGGCCAGATCATTCATCTGGCAGACTACCGCCCTACCGATTTTGTCCTGGAACGCGTCGATCTGACTTTCGAGCTCGATCCGACCAATACGAAGGTGGAGGCGCGACTGATCTTCCACCGGCGCGAAGGCGTCGATCCCTCGGCTCCGCTCGTGCTCGATGGCGACGAGCTGACGCTGTCCGGGCTGCTGCTGGACCAGAACGAAATCCCGGCCAGCCAATATGACGCGACACCGGAAAGCCTCGTCATCCGCGACCTGCCCGCCGAGACACCCTTCGAAATCACCGTCACGACCTTCATCAATCCGGAAGCCAACAGCCAGTTAATGGGGCTCTACCGCACCAGCGGCGTCTACTGCACCCAGTGCGAGGCGGAAGGTTTCCGCCGCATCACCTATTTCCCCGACCGGCCGGATGTGCTGGCGCCCTACACGATCACCATCATCGCCGACAAGGCTGCCAATCCGCATCTCCTGTCGAACGGCAATTTCCTCGGCGGCGGCAACTACGACGAGGGCCGCCACTTTGCCGCCTGGTTCGACCCGCATCCCAAGCCGAGCTATCTGTTCGCGCTGGTTGCCGGCGATCTCGGCGTGGTCGAGGACACGTTCACGACCATGTCCGGCCGCGAAGTGAAGCTGAAGATCTATGTCGAGCACGGCAAGGAGCCGCGCGCGGCCTATGCCATGGATGCGCTGAAGCGCTCGATGAAATGGGACGAGGAGCGGTTCGGCCGCGAATACGACCTCGACATCTTCATGATCGTCGCCGTGTCCGATTTCAACATGGGGGCCATGGAGAACAAGGGCCTCAACGTCTTCAACGACAAATACGTGCTGGCCGACCCGGAAACCGCGACCGACCAGGATTACGCGAATATCGAGGCGATCATCGCCCACGAATATTTCCACAACTGGACCGGCAACCGCATCACCTGCCGCGACTGGTTCCAGCTCTGCCTCAAGGAAGGCCTGACGGTCTATCGCGACCACGAGTTCTCGGCGGACCAGCGCTCCCGTCCGGTGAAGCGCATCGCCGAGGTGCGGCACCTGAAATCGGAGCAGTTCCCGGAGGATGCGGGTCCCCTCGCCCATCCGGTCCGGCCGACGAAATACCGCGAGATCAACAACTTCTACACGACGACCGTCTACGAAAAGGGTTCGGAAGTCACCCGCATGATCGCGACCCTGCTCGGCAAGGCCGATTTCAAGGCGGGCATGGACCTCTATTTCGAGCGCCATGACGGCCAGGCCGCGACGGTCGAGGATTTCGTCAAATGCTTCGAAGATGCGAGCGGCCGCGATCTCAAGCAGTTCTCGCTCTGGTACCAGCAGGCCGGTACGCCACTCGTCACCGTCTCCAGCAGCTATGAGCAGGCGAGCGGAACATTCACGCTGTCCCTGGAGCAGATGATCCCGGCGACCCCCGGCCAGACGGCCAAGGAGCCGATGCATATTCCGCTCTCCTTCGCGCTCATCCTCGACAACGGTTCGCTTGCGACGCCGACGGCGGTGAAGGGCGGCGAAGTGACCGGCGACGTGCTGCACCTGACCGAGCGCAAGCAGACCTTCACCTTCTCCGGCATTTCCTCCCGTCCGGTGCTGTCGCTGAACCGCTCCTTCTCGGCGCCGATCAACCTGCATCTGGACCAGACGCCGGCGGATCTCGCCCATATCGCCCGCCACGACACGGATCTTTTCGCCCGTTGGCAGGCACTCACCGATCTCGCCATACCGAACCTGATGCAGGCCGCGCGCGATGCCCGCGACGGCAAGGAAATCGGCTGCGATCCGGCGCTGATCTCGGCCCTTCTCGAAGCGGCCGCCGACGAAACGCTGGAACCTGCCTTCCGTGCCCAGGTGCTGACCCTGCCGAGCGAGGCCGATATCGCCCGCGAGCTCGGCGGCAACAACGATCCGGATGCGATCCATGCCGGCCGCAACGCGATCCTGTCCGCGGTCGCCAAGGCCGGAGCCAAGGCCTTCCTTGCGCTTTTCGACAGCATGAAGGTGGCCGGCCCCTATACGCCGGACGCCGCAAGTGCCGGCAAGCGGTCGCTCAGGAATATCGCGCTTTCCTACCTGACCTATGCAGACGGCACTCCGGCCCGCGCTGCGGAGGCCTTCGCCACCGCCGACAACATGACCGACCTGGCGCAGGCGCTCACCGTCCTCGCGCACCGCTTCCCGGACACGCCGGAAACCACCGCCGCGCTGGACACGTTCCTGAAACGGTTCGACGGCAACGCGCTCGTCATCGACAAGTGGTTCTCGATCCAGGCAACCATTCCAGGCGCGGGCGCGCTTGCCCGCATCAGGGCGCTGATGGAAAATCCGCGTTTCGTCGCCAACAATCCGAACCGCGTCCGCTCCCTGATCGGTACTTTCGCCTTCTCCAACCCGACAGGCTTCAACCATCCGGATGGCGAAGGCTACCGTTTCCTTGCCGAGCAGATCCTTGCGATCGATCCGAGGAACCCGCAGCTTGCTGCCCGCATCCTCACCTCGATGCGCTCCTGGCGCTCGCTGGAGCCGCAGCGCGCCGACCATGCCCGCTCCGCGCTGATGACGATCGAACGGTCCGAAACCCTCTCCACGGACGTACGCGACATCGTCGAGCGCATGCTGAAAGGATGAGGCCAGGGTGCCGCAGCGTGCGGCCCTAGCTCTTTAAGAATCGCCTTACCAGCGCCCGGCAATAGCCGGGCGTCGGCTCCCGGTCGCCGAACAGGATATGGTAGACGATCGGCGCCACGACGAAGTCGATAGCCTCGTTCGCCTCGAACGGCACCTCGCCGCGCGCCGCCGCGCGCTCCCGCAATGTCTCCAGGTGATGATAGGTATACTGGCAGCATTTCACCGGGGCGTCGCCTTCCAGGCTTCCAAGTATGTCCGACATCATCGCGCGGCCGACCTTGGACGACATTTCCTCCGCATATTGCAGGATGAAAGCTTCGAGATCCGAGGCCATCGCACCCGTATCCTCCGGATCGGCGATCGGCCGCATCCGGGCGACGGCCACGTCCGCCAGGAGTTCCGAAAGGTCGCCCCAGCGGCGATAGATGGTCGATGGCGTCACCCCCGCCTTCTCGGCGATCATCGGGACGGTGATTTCGCCGCGGTCCATCTCCTTCAGCAATTCCTGAACCGTGCGATGCACCTCGGCCTGGATGCGCGCGCTTCGTCCGCCCTGCCGCAACATCTCCCTGGCCATTTCTTCTCCTTGGCGGCATCTGCCGAAACTGAAATCCTTAATGCAAAGATATTGCATTAGCGACGAAGTGCAACTATATCCCGCTAACGCTAAGATTTTGCGTTAAGGTGAGAACCATGAACAGCATCCTCCCTTCGGCCGCATCTCCGTCTGCGTTCCGGATGACGGTCTACAGTTTCGTCCTCGCCGTATTGATTTCAGCCTGCAGCAGCGCGCCGACGCCGCTCTACCACCTCTACCAGGAGCTTTTCCATCTCTCCCCGGGGATGATCACGCTGATCTTCGGCTCCTATGCTTTCGCGCTGCTTGCGGCGCTGCTGACGCTCGGCGGGCTTTCCGACTATGTCGGCCGGCGCCCGATGATCCTCGTCGCGCTCGTCTTCAACGCCGCAGCGCTGGCGATCTTCATGCTCGCCGAATCCGGCGCCATGCTGATCGCCGGCCGTATCGTCCAGGGCTTCGCCACCGGCGTGGCCTTCCCGACCTTCGGAGCCACCATCCTCGACACCGACAAGCGGCATGGTCCGATCCTCAACAGCATCACGGCCTTCCTCGGCCTGATGATCGGCACGCTGGCCGGCGGCACGCTCGTCGCCTTCGCGCCTGCCCCGACCCAGTTCGTCTATGCCATCCTGCTTGTCGTCACCCTTGCCGGCCTCGTCATGCTCGCCTTCATGCCCGAGACCGCCGCCGGCCGCCCCGGAGCGCTCGCCGCGATGCGGCCTCGCATCAGCGTGCCGCGCCGCGCTCGCGGGCTGCTGCTCAAGGTCACCCCGGTAAATGTCGCCGGCTGGTCGCTCGGTGGCTTCTATCTTTCCCTGATGCCGACGCTGGTCGCGGTCGTGACGGGCATCACCTCGCCCTTCGTCGGCGGATCGGTCGTCGCGACGCTGATGCTGAGCGCCACCGCGTCGGTTTTCGTCTTCCGCTCGCTCACGCCGCAGCGGGTGCTTTTCACCGGCACGACCGGGTTGATGATCGGCGTCGCCATCACGCTTGTCGGCGTGGAGGAAAAGATGGTCGGACTGCTGTTTCTCGGCACGGCGACCGCAGGTCTCGGCTTCGGATCGATCTTCTCGAACATCCTGAAGATCGTCCTGCCGCTTGCCGAAGGCTATGAGCGGGCCGGGCTCTTCTCCGCTTTCCTGGTCGAAAGCTACCTCGCATTCGCAGTTCCCGCGATCATCGCCGGCCTTGCGGCGCCTGTGCTCGGCCTGTCCCTGACAGCCTATGTCTACGGCGTCGTGATCATCCTGCTCGCGGCGATTTCCATCGCCGCCACCCGCACCAGCCTCATGGAAAGCCCGGCCGCCTGAAGAACGGTCGAACGCTGCCGATCTCAATGGTCCGCTGCGGGAAGTCGAATGTTTTCCGCATTGACGAATGTCATGCCGCAAGGTCCGATCTTGCGGCATCATTCGCCGGCGTGCGGAGAATTCCGCCGATCTGGACGGTTCTTAGGTTGGGAGCGGCTTCACATGAGCGACATGACTCGGGTCAGCGATGCGTTTCAGACATTCATGAAGGAAGCACCCGCCCATCAGAGCGCCTGGCTCGAGGCCGTGCGGAAACTCGGAGACGCCTCGACGCTGGATGCCAGGACGGAAGAGCTTGTCTATATCGGCATTCTCGCCGCCGTTCGGCTCGAAAGCGGCCTGGCCTTCCATGTGGCGCATGCCAAATCGCTGGGAGCCACCCGCGACGAGATCGTCAGCGCCATTCTGACCGGCCTGCCTGCGGTCGGCAATGCCGTGATCCAGGCCCTTCCGATCGCGCTCGATGCCTATGACAACAGCTAGTCGCCTCGCCCTTGGCAGGTGATTTGCCGCCTCGCTGATGCCGAGCCGCACGCCCGAAGCGCTTCGGGCAGGATGGCGGCCCATCCGATTCGCAATGAAATCAAATCGTTAAAAAAATATTAGCAACCCTCTGGACACGAAGAATCACTAATGATTCATTAAGTCAGATTCGGGCGAGCGGCGCCTCGAATCACCACGAGGGACTACATGAAAACGATGTCGGACGTGCAGCGGGTAACCGCGGCCGAGGGACGGTTGCGTTTCAAATTTCCGAGCTTCTCGAGTTTGGGGCGTATCATCCCGGATGAGGCGCGGCTTTCCGTCAAACCCATCTCGCGGCAGATCCCGCGGGTGGAGCTTGTTCTGAAACGTTCCATTCCCCTTCTCATTATCGCCTTCCTGGCCGTCGTCGCGGCCTCGCGCATTCTCGGGATCATGGCCGAGCATGGGCGGATGGAAGATGCGGCGCGGCAATCGACGGCGTTGATGGCGGCGGCGGCGAGCACGGCGCTTTCCGGCGATGCGGCGATCTTCTCCAGCCATGACCGGACGGCGGCGGAAGCGAAGCTTCGATCCGTCCTGCCGCAGGAAATGCTTGGCACGGGCGCCTTCGTCCTTTTCGCCGACGAGGCCGGACGCATCTTCGGCGGTTCGGAAGAGGCCGCGGCCTATGTCGGCCGGCGCCTCACCTCCGTGCTGCCGGAAACCGCGGCGCTGCGCCGGTTCGGCGACGGGGACGGCGTCATCGAGACCTATTTCAGCGACATTCCCCATTACGCCGCAATCGAACCGGTCGGCACGGAGGGCGCCCTCATCGTCGCGGCCCAGTCGCTTGCCGGTCTCAACCAGTTCTGGCGGCGAGAGGTGTCCCTGAACGTCACGCTGTTCACCGGCATCTCCGCGATCCTGCTGATCATCCTCTACGCCTACTACATGCAGGTCAAACGCGCCCGCGAGGCCGACGACATCTTCGTGGAATCCAATCTGCGCATCGAAACCGCGCTGTCGCGCGGACGCTGCGGATTGTGGGATTTCGACGTCGCCAACAAGCGGCTTTTCTGGTCGGGCTCCATGTACGAGATGCTCGGCCTGCCGCCGGCCGGCAACGTCATCTCGTTTGCGGATGCCGCGCGGATGATGCATCCGAGCGATGGCAACATCTATACGCTGGCCCGCGCCATCGGCCGCGGCAATGCCAAGCAGGTGGACCAGGTCTTCCGCATGCGCCACGCGGCGGGACACTACGTTTGGATGCGCGCCCGCGCCCAGATCGTGAAGACGGCGGCAGGCCGCACGCATGTCATCGGCATTGCCATGGACGTGACCGAGCAGCACCGTCTCGCCCAGCGCTATGCGGAGGCCGACCAGCGGCTCGCGGACGCGATCGAATGCACCTCGGAAGCCTTCGTACTGTGGGACAAGAACGACCGGCTGGTCATGTGCAATACCCACTTCCAGCAGGCTTACGGCCTGCCGGATAGCGTGCTGGTGCCAGGCACAGAACGCGCCGCCGTCAATGCGGCGGCGGCACGGCCGGTCATCGAACGGCGCGTCGCCGATCCCGACGGTAGCGGGTTTTCCCGCACCACCGAGGTGCAGCTTGCCGACGAGCGATGGCTGCAGATCAACGAACGCCGCACCCGCGATGGCGGCCTCGTCTCGGTCGGAACCGACATCACGCTCCTCAAACGCCACCAGGAACGGCTGCGCGACAGCGAGCGCAGGCTGATGGCGACGATCGGCGACCTCTCCTCCTCGCAGAAGAAGCTGGAGCGGCAGAAAGCGGAGCTTTCGATCGCCAACGCCAATTACCAGGCGGAGAAGGAACGCGCCGAGGCGGCCAACAAGGCCAAATCCGAATTCCTCGCCAACATGTCCCATGAACTGAGAACGCCGCTCAACGCCATTCTCGGTTTCTCGGAAATCCTCGTCAACGGCATGTTCGGTCCGCTCGGCTCACCGAAATACCTGGAATATTCAAAGGATATCCATGACAGCGGCAAGCACCTCCTGAACGTCATCAACGACATCCTCGACATGTCAAAGATCGAGGCCGGCCATATGCGCATCCAGTGCGAAGCGGTCGACCTGAAACCGCTGATCGAGGAAAGCCTGCGGCTGACGTCGATCGCCGCGCAGGACAAGACCATCTCCATCTGCCGGCGCCTGTGCGACAACCTCAACATGGTCGCCGACCGCCGGGCACTGAAACAGGTGATGCTCAACCTGCTTTCGAATGCGGTGAAATTCACCAACGAGGGCGGCAAGATCGAACTGCGCGTCCGCAAGCTGGAAAAGAGCGTCGTGCTGACCATCGCCGATACGGGCATCGGTATCCCGACTGAATCGCTCAGCAAGATCGGCCAGCCCTTCGAACAGGTGCAAAGCCAATATGCCAAGAGCAAGGGTGGATCGGGGCTGGGGCTCGCCATTTCCCGCTCCCTCGTCTCGCTCCATGGCGGCACGATGCGCATCCGCTCGCAGGTCGGCAGAGGCACGGTCGTTTCGCTGCACATTCCGGACCGCCCCCTGGCGGTCGCCAGGGCAGGATGCCGAAAAGTCTGAGCGGTTCCAGCGCCCCTCTCCGACGTTCTTGATGCGGATCGGGGTTCAGGGTCCAGGCCGGTCGCGCCTGAAATCGCCCTGATCCCGGCGGCGACAACGGTTTTGCGGAACTGAAGGAAAGCGGCAGGGCAGACGCGCCCTGCCGCATTCACTCCTCCCCCTTTTCCCGCTCAGAGATCGCGGGTTATATCCGTATTGGTCAGCCAGCCGAGAACCGGCTCATCCTGCTTTCCGCTCTTCGTCACGAAGACATCCTCGCATCCTTTCACGGCCAGCATCGCGGCACGCGCATCGGCAAGCGTCGCCTCCTCCTTCACGAACACAAAGCGCCTGGCGATTTCCCCGATCGTCTGGCTGCCCGCTCTGTGCGCCAGCAATTCCGTAAGGCTGGCGTCGAGCGGAGGGGCCGGAAGCGGTGCGCCCGCCTCGATTGGAGCGGACCGGTCCGCGATGAACTTATTGAGGGTGCTTTCATGGATCACGTATTTGATGACACCACGAGGGGTAAATATCAGCACCCGCGAATAACCTTCGCCGACCAGCTTCATCAGTTCCCGAACCGCAATCTTGCCTTCTTCCTCGCCCTCCTTCAAATCGCGCGCCTTGATCGATGCGCGTGGTTTCATCACGTCGCGTACCGGTGTCCGGGCCAGGCGCTGTTCCGGCGTCACCCTGTCGACAAGCCGGCTGACCGCGTCGTTGGCCTCCTTGAAATTCTCCCTGCTGAAATAGAAGGCCAGGATGGTTCCGACCCAGGTTCCGAAGAGCGGCGCGAGAACGTTGAATATCTGCCGTCCAATTTCGGCGCTCTGACCGAGGGTCCAACTCGCGGTCAGCAAAACGCCGCCGAACGAGCAGACGAATACCAGCGCCGCGAGATGGTTCTTGAAGTTCCTCTCCCACCAGCCTTCGACCACATTCGCCTGCCTGCCGGAAACCTCTTCGCTCATCGTTATATTTCCCCCATCCCCGACAGTGTCTAGAACCTCCTGGCCATCAGGAACAAAAGTCCAGATATCCGAGCAGCCCCGGCATCGCGACCTTGCGGGTGCGGCGCCTGAAGACACCGTAACCCTCGCGTGATCCGCCGTCGTTGGTGTTGCCTTCGATGGTGACGAGGCGGTCTCCCTCCACGGCCTCCACCAGTCCGGCGTGCCCCTTGCCTCCTCCGGTGTCCATCAGGAAGATCATTCCCGGCCGGATGGCGGAGGGCTTTGCGGCGCCGGCGCGAACGACGTCGTTCGCCGTCCGCTGTCCCAGTTCCCAAAGCGCATGGACGCCGGCCGTCCTCGGAATGGTCAACGGCGTGCCGAGGGTCTGGGCCGCCTTGCGGAAATCCCACTGCAGGAAACAGACGCACCAGGGATAGTTGCCCTGCGCGGGGTCCAGCCCCGCCGCCCTGATATATTCGTCGACCTGCGGCCCCCGGTTCGATCCTATCGGCCGCTCCGTGACGCCGATCTGCGACGCCGCGATCGTGATCACCAGGCTGCGGAGATCGCCACGGGCGGGCAACCCGCCGTAGTTGTATATCGACTCCGCCCCGAAAAGCGCCGCCCAGGTCGTCTGGCCGACTTCTCCGTCGACTTCAAGTTCCTCGCCTCCGATCCCCGCATGCCGCGCCTGAAAGAGCCGGACGGCGTTCTCCGTAGCTTCACCGAAGTCTCCATCCTCTATCAGATTGGCCTTCAGCGTCTCGTTCAGGCGCTCCTGTATCCGCCTGACGGGAAGGGAGTTGAATTCCCCTCTTTTGATCACCTTCTCCGGATAGCGAATATCCAGCACCGCCGCCGCAACCGGAAAATCCGAGTTCGCAGCCGAATTCGAAACTCTATCCAGCATAGCACCCCTCCCAATCAACAACTTATGGAAGAATACACACAAATAAAGTTTATGGAATAGGGATTACAATTTCCGGTGATAAAATTTTTGGTAGAAGTTTACTTTTGCAATTTACCTATGGATGTCCGAAACACATCCCGCACTGCTTTGGACAGCCGCTTGACCTCTCCTTCCAGCGTTCCCATGTCGGGGCAATCGCCTGCCCGGCAGACGCGTTCCAGCAGGCCGGCGGGTGCATCATGCGGGTCGAACGGGCCGTCGACACAGAGCCTGATGATCTGGGAAAGCTCGGTGAACAGGCGCAGCGCCTCCAGGCAGACATCGAGATCGGCCGGCTTCATCAGCGTCTCGCCGAGCATCTGCAGGGCTTCGGCTGTGCTGCAGCCGTAGGTGTCGGGCACCATGCCCTTCGCCGGCGCGACGAGACGCAGGTATTGCGCGATGAACTCGATATCGATCAATCCGCCGGGGATGAGCTTGAAATCCCAGATGTCGCGCGGCGGCTTTTCCGCTTCGATCAGCTTGCGCATCTCGGCGACATCCGAAGCGATCTTCGCAACGCCTCTTTTGGCGGAGAGCACTTCGGCGATCACCTGCTTCGTCTCTTCCGCGAGGCTTTCGTCTCCGCAGACCAGCCGCGCGCGCGTCAGCGCCATATGCTCCCAGGTCCAGGCCTCTTCCCGCTGATACTTGCCGAAGGAATTGATGCGGGTCGCGACCGGTCCCTTGTTGCCGGAGGGCCGGAGGCGCAAGTCCACCTCGAAGATCACTCCTTCGGCCATCGGCGCGGAAAGGGCGGAGATCAGCCGTTGCGTCAGCCGGGTGAAGTAACGCATCGAATCGAGCGGCTTCGGCCCTTCGCTTTCCGCAGCTTCGCTGTCGTAGTCGTAGAGAAGGATGAGATCGACGTCGGAACCGGCCGTGAGCTCGAAGCTTCCGAGCTTGCCCATGCCCATGATCGCAACACGCCCGCCGGGATAGGACCCATGCGCCAGCTCGATCTCCTCGATGACGGCCTTCAGCGCGGCTTCGATCAGGAGGTCGGCGAGATGCGTGAAGGCGCGAGCCGCCTGCTCCCCGGAAATCGTACCGGTCAACAGCCGGATGCCGATCAGGAAACGCTGCTCGGCGGCGAAAATGCGCAGGCGGTCCAGCAGTTCCTCGTAGGCCCTCGCGCCGCCGATGAAGGTGGCGAGGCGATGGAAAAGATAGTCGCGGGTCGGCATTTCGGCCATCAGGCCGGGGTCCAGCATGCCGTCGAAGACATGCGGCTTTGAGGCGATGATATCGGCCAGCCGCGGCGCCGACGACATGATCGTCACGATGAGCGCCAGCAGAGGCGGATTGTTGCCGATCAGCGAAAAGAGCTGGATGCCGGCGGGCAATCCCTTCAGGAAATGATCGAACCGCAAAAGCGCCTCGTCGGCGCGACGGCTTTCGCCGAAGGCCTTGAGGAGGGCCGGCATGAGTTCCGTCAGCCGCTCGCGGGCCTCGACCGATTGGGTCGCGCGGTAGCGCCCGTAATGCCATGTACGGATGATGCGGGACATGTCCGCCGGCCGCGTGAAGCCGAGCGCGGCGAGCGTCTTCAATGTTCCGGGGTCGTCCTGCTGTCCCGTGAAGACGAGGTTGCCGTCGCCGCCCGAAAGCTTGGCCTCCTGCTCGAAGAGCCGGGCATAGCGCCTTTCGACCGTACGCAGCACCTCCTCCAGCCTGGCCGAGAACCCGGTGATATCTGCAAAACCCAGCATGAAGGCGATGCGTTTCAGCTCGGTATCGGTCTCCGGCAGGTTATGGGTCTGCTCGTCGCGCACCATCTGGATGCGATGCTCCACGTCTCGCAGGAACCAGTAGGCTCCGGTGAGTTCCTCGGCGATCTCCGGCGTGATCCATTTCGCCTCGGCAAGAGCCCGAAGCGCGGTCTCCGTCTCCCGGGCGCGCAATGGCGGCATGCGGCCGCCGGCGATCAGCTGCTGCGTCTGCGCGAAGAACTCGATCTCGCGGATGCCGCCACGGCCGAGCTTCACGTCATGCCCCTTCACGGCGATCGCGCCATGGCCCTTGTGGACGTGGATCTGCCGCTTGATGGAGTGGATGTCGGCGATCGCGGCGTAGTCGAGATATTTGCGGAAGACGAACGGCGTGAGCAACCGCATGAAATTCTCGCCGGCGGCAATGTCGCCCGCGACGGGCCGCGCCTTGATGAAGGCGGCCCGCTCCCAGTTCTGTCCCCTGCCCTCGTAGTATATCAGCGCCGCGTCGAGCGAAACGGCAAGCGGCGTTGAGCCGGGATCGGGACGCAGGCGCAGGTCGGTGCGGAAGACATAGCCGTCCGCCGTGCGCTCCTGCAGGATGCGGATGAGACGCCGCATCATCCGGGCATAGATTTCCGACGCGTCCAGCGGATCGACCAGCGTGCCCGCTTCGAGATCGAAGAAGACGACGACATCGATGTCGGAGGAATAGTTCAGCTCACGGCCGCCGAGCTTGCCCATGCCAAGCACGATCAGGCCCGAGCCCCGGCCCGGATCGGACGGATCGGCAAGCCTCAGCTTGCCGCTCTCATGGCCTGCAAGAAGCAGGTGATCGATCGCGCCGGCCACGGACGCGTCGGCAAAGGCGCTCAGCCAGCGGGTCGTATCCCGGGCGGAGAATATCCGGGCAAGATCGGCAAGCGCGACAAGGAAGCTCAAGCCACGCTTCGCGGTTCTCAGCGCCGTCATCACCTCGCTTTCGGACGGCGTCCCGCCGCCTTCCGGCCGCCAGGCGTTCCTGGCCGTCTCGACCAGCCTTTGCAGGGCCGGCTCCAGAGGCTCGCCGATCGCGGTCGCGAGAAGCGCGGGAGAAACGGCCGCGGTGTCGCGCAGGAAAGGCGAAAGCGTGAAGGCGGCGGTGATGAAATCCCTAAGCGGGCTTTCCTTTCCGAGAAGGCCGGCGACCGACGGCTCGCTCCTGCCCATCTCCTTCAGCGCGCTCAGGGCGGTCTTGGTTTCCGTCTGGTTCAGCGGGCGGATGACGTCCGCCTTCACCGCATCAAGCCGGTTCGTCTTGTCCGCCACCGAAGCCTCCTCGAATCTTTCCCTCGTCCATTATCCCAATTAGGGCTTCGGCGCGGGAAAGACCATGGTGACCGTGAGGCCGGGCGCTTCGACGTCCCCTTCATGGGTGGCGGAAAGTTCGAGCGAGCCCCCGTGCAGCTCCATCACCGCCTCGACCAGCGAAAGGCCAAGGCCCGTTCCGGGCTTGGAGCGGCTCTCGTCGAGGCGGACGAACCGCTTCAGCACGTCGTCGCGCCGGTCGGGCGGGATGCCGGGACCGTTGTCGCAGATGGACAACCGCAACGTGCCGTCCTTTTTCGCGAGCTTCACGCCGACCTTCGCCTCGCCCTTGCCTTCGGCCGCATATTTGATCGCATTGTCGAGCAGGTTGAAGATCGCCTGGCCGACAAGCTCGCGGTTGCCATGGACGATCAGCCCCGGCTCGAGCGCCGTGGTGAGCGAGAGACCCGCCTCTTCCGCCACCGGCTCGTAAAGTTCGGCGCTGTCGGCGGAGATCGCCGAAAGATCGACATCCGACATTTCGGCCGCGATCGATCCCGCTTCCACGCGTGAGATCATCAGAAGCGCGTTGAACGTGCGGATAAGCTGGTCGGATTCGGCGATGATGCCTTCCAGCGCGGCACGGCGCACATCCTCGCGATCCTCGCCGAGCGCATCGGCCGCCTTGTTGCGCAGCCGGGTCAGGGGCGTCTTCAGATCATGGGCGATGTTGTCGGAGACCTGGCGCAGGCCTTCGTTCAGCTTCTCGATACGGCCGAGCATGGCATTCAGCGAATCCGACAGCCGGTCGAACTCGTCACCCGATTTCCCCACCGGCAGGCGCTGCGAGAGATCGCCCGCCATGATCTTCTGGCTCGCCGCCGACATGCGGTCGATGCGTTTCAGCGCGTTGCGGCCGATGCCGAACCAGATCACCAGCGCGCCGATCCCCATGATCGTCAGCGCCACCATCAGGGCCCGGCGAACGATCCCGCGAAACCGACCCGGATCGCCGAGATCGCGCCCGACCATCACCCTGAGGCCATTGTCGAGACGCAGCACGTTGGCGACCGCGAGGTGGCGCCGCGGGCCATCGACCTCGGAATAGGGTTCGTAGGTGAAGGGAGCTTCCGTCCAGCCCTGTTCGTCCAGGACGCCCGGCTGCACGGATGCCACGTTGCCGGCCAGTATCTCACCATTCGGTCCGGCGATCACGTAAAGGTTCGCGCCCGGCTGGCGCGCACGACGCTCCATCATGCGCACGAGGAGATTAACCCCGCCGCGCTCGAAGGCCCGCTCGATATCCTGCACTTCCTCCTGCAGCGTCTGGCGCGTCTGCTGCGCAAGCAGCCGCTCGGACATGGCCGTGACGTAGAAAACCAGGAAGGCGGCACAAAGCGCAAAAAGGAGGATATAGAGCGCCGACAACCGCACGGCCGTCGAGCGGAACATCAGGCGGGCGCGTGCGAGCAATTAGGTTTCGTCCTTGATCATGTAGCCGGCGCCGCGGATGGTCTTGAGCAGCGGCTTGTCGAAGTCCTTTTCGATCTTCGAGCGCAGCCGCGAGACATGCACGTCGATGACGTTCGTCTGCGGGTCGAAATGATAGTCCCAGACGTTTTCGAGCAGCATGGTGCGGGTCACCACCTGGCCGGCGTTTTTCATCAGATACTCGAGAAGCCGGAATTCGCGCGGCTGCAGCAGCACTTCCTTGCCGGCCCGCTTCACTTCGTGGGAAAGCCTGTCGAGTTCCAGGTCGCCGACGCGGTAGACCATGTCCTGCTCCGGCGCACCCTTGCGGCGGCCGAGCACTTCCACACGGGCCAGCAGTTCGGAAAAAGCATAGGGCTTCGGCAGGTAGTCGTCGCCGCCGGCACGCAGGCCGGTCACGCGGTCATCCACCTGGCCGAGGGCGGAAAGGATCAGCACCGGCGTATTGACGCCGCGCTTGCGGAGCTCGCTGATGACGGAAAGGCCGTCACGCCGCGGCAGCATGCGGTCGATGACCATGACATCGTAGGAGTTTTCCGTGCCCATGAAGAGGCCGCTTTCGCCGTCGCTCGCATGGTCGACCACGATTCCCGCCTCGCGAAAGGCCTTGGTCATATAGGCGGCCGCCTCAAGATCGTCTTCGATCACCAGAATCTTCATGTGCGGAACAATAGCGTCACCGCCCGTTTTTGCACCATGGGATTCGGTGGTTTCGGCAGAATAACGGACACTCGTCTCCATGTTTCTTCCTCTCAAAGCAAGAGGCGCCGGCCGTTGCCGGCGGCGCCCCTCGGTCAATGCAGCAGAAAAGGATCAGCCTTCGTTGATCGGCAGGGCGATGAAGCGGCTGTTGCCGCCGCCTTCCACCTGGAACAGCGCGCGGGTGCGGCCGTCCTTGCGGGCCTGTTCGATCACCTTGCCGATGTCGGCGGCGTTCTCAACCTTCCGGTTGTTGACCGACACGATCTTTTCGCCGGTCTTCAGGCCACGCGCGGCAGCCTCCGAATCCGGGTCCACATCGGTCACGGAGAGACCGGAGCCATCCTCGGCCGGCGAGACGGTGATGCCGAGATCGGCAAGCGTCTTCTCGCTGGACGGAGCCGGGGCGTCGGGCTGCTTGGGGTCCGCAGCGGCGGCCTCGTCGCTCTGCATGTTGCCGAGCGTGACCGAGACGGTCTGGGACTTGCCATCGCGCCACAGGGCGATCTCGACCTTGTTGTTCGGGCCGAGGCCCGCAATCCGGCGCGACAGGTCGCGGGCATCCTTGATCGGCTGGCCGTTGACGGCCGTGATCACGTCGCCTTCCTTGATGCCGGCCTTCTGGCCCGGCGAGCCTTCCTGGGGAGCGACGACGAGAGCGCCGGAGGCTTCCTTGAGGCCAAGGGATTCGGCGATGTCCTGGTTCACCGGCTGGATCTGCACGCCGAGCCAGCCGCGTTCGACCTTGCCGTCCTTCATCAGGTCGGCCACGACATCCTTGGCGGTGGAGGCGGGAATCGCGAACGCGATGCCGACATTGCCGCCGGAGGGCGAGAAGATCGCGGTATTGATGCCGACCACTTCGCCGGAGAGGTTGAAGGTGGGGCCACCCGAATTGCCGCGGTTCACGGCCGCATCGACCTGGATATAGTCGTCATAGGGGCCGGAACCGATATCGCGGCCGCGGGCCGAGACGATACCGGCGGTCACGGTGCCGCCGAGGCCGAACGGGTTGCCGACGGCAACGACCCAGTCGCCGACCCGGACCTTGGCGTCGTCCGCAAAGGTGACATAGGTGAACTTGCGGCTGGTGGCGTCGACCTTCAACACGGCGAGGTCGGTGCGGCTGTCCTTGCCGACAAGCTTCGCCTCGAGCTCGGTCCCGTCGTTCAGCACGATCGTGTAGGCGGCGCCATCGGAAACGACGTGGTTGTTGGTGACGAGGTAGCCGTCCTCGGAAATGAAGAAGCCGGAGCCCTGCGCGGTCGGGCGCAGGCGATGCGGACGGTTGCCGTCGCGATCACGCGGGCCGCCGCGTTCGGCACGGTCCTGGCCGCGATCGCCGGGACCACGGGAATCGGGGCCGCCGAATTCGCGGAAGAACCGCTTCAGCGGGTGGTCGTCCGGAAGCTGGTCGAAACCGCGACCGCCGAAATTGAAGGAGAAATTGCTGTTGTCGTCGGAGGCGACCTGGGTGTCGGACTGGACGCGAACGGAAACGACGGCGGGAGAGACGGCGGAGACGACGTCCGCGAAGCTCGGAGCCTGCGGGGCGGTGACGCTGACCGGAGCCGCGAAGGACTGCACGACCTGAGCCGGGATTCCACTCGAAAGCATGATCGCCGCAAGACCAGCAACCGTGGTGGTCTTCAAGACGGTCTTCAGAGAGGGACGTCCGATATTGCGCATCTTAGGAGCTACCTTTTTCTTTCAGTCATTAAGGCTGGCCTGGAGGTCCAGCGGGCGGTGGATGACCAAGATATAGGCGGCAACACGTTAACTGCAGGTGGCGGCCGAATGAAATATTGGTAATGTTCGGCCGACCCTACTTCTTCAGAAGCTCGTCGATGCGCGCCTGTTCCTCGGACGTCAGGGCCGCAACCGCCTTCTGGCTCGGGCGCGTGCGGACGAAAACGAGAATGGCGACGCCGCCGGCCAGAAGCAGCAGCACCGGCATTGCCCAGAGGATCATCGTCTTGGCGCCGAAGCGCGGCTTCAGGAGCACGAACTCCCCGTAGCGCGAGACGACGTAGTCGATCACCTGCCGGTCCGTATCGCCGTTCGTCAGCCGCTCCCGCACCAGGACGCGCAGGTCGCGGGCAAGCTCGGCGTTGGAATCGTCGATCGACTGGTTCTGGCAGACCATGCAGCGCAATTGCGCCGAAAGATTGCGGGCACGCTGTTCGAGGACGGGATTGGAAAGGATCTCGTCGGGGTTGACGGCAAAGGCCGGGAGGGGGACGAGGAAAACGATCAGGAGAAGGAAAAGCGACCGAAGACATAAGCCGGCAGACCGGCGCCTTCCCCTCTTCTCCCCGGCGGGGAGAAGGTGGCCCGAAGGGTCGGATGAGGGGGGTGAAGCCATCGATATCCCATGGGCGAGCGTGTGCCCTGCAGCGCCCTCATCGCCTCGCATTCGCTCGGCACTTCTCCCCGCTGGGGAGAAGCAGGAGATTGCCGCACCGGCAGCGACCTGTCGACCTCCACCGGGGAAATGTCCCGACGGTCCAAAGGACGAAGACACTGTCTGCCCGAACACGGTCATTCCGCCGCCTCCAGCCGTGTCTTGACCGGTTTCGCCTTCCGGCTCGGTGCGCCGACGCGCAGCCGCCGATCCGACAGCGAT
Source organism: Neorhizobium puerariae (assembly GCF_042429745.1). Lineage (NCBI taxonomy): Bacteria > Pseudomonadati > Pseudomonadota > Alphaproteobacteria > Hyphomicrobiales > Rhizobiaceae > Neorhizobium > Neorhizobium puerariae. The sequence continues at coordinate 285,819 of NZ_JBHMAA010000024.1, forward strand.
ACGAAACCTCCGAACATCATGACGAGGCAACCGCCCCAGATGCAGAGGATGAACGGCTTCCACCAGATGCGCACGACGATGCCGCCGCCTTCCATCGGATCGCCGAGCGACACGTAAAGCTGGCTCAGCCCGAAAGTGAGGATGCCCGCTTCCGTCGTGGGCATGCGCCGGGCCGTATAGAGACGCTTGGACGACCAGACGTCCGCCACGGCCACTCCGCCGCGGCCCACAGTGAAATGCCCCCGCTCCTCGGTATAGTTCGGGCCGACCGCCTCGCGCATGCCGTCGAAGGTCAGGGAATAACCGCCGACGTCCACGGACGCGCGCGGCTTCATCTCCACCACCGTCTCGGTTCCGAAAACGGAGGCGGCGAAGATGCCGAGCACCGTCACGCCGAGACCGAAATGGGCGATCGCCGTGCCGAAGACGGAACGCGGCAGGCCGGCAAGCCGCTTGAGCCCGACCGAAAACCCCACCTTGGCGAAATTACCGCGATACCAGAGATCGGCGAGCGCGCCGAACATGCCCCAGAAACCGAGCGCGAGCCCGAAGATCGCCATCACCGGCCCGCCATTGTGGGCGTAGTAGAAGCCAAGCCCGGCGAGCAGCGAAAGGGCCGCGAAGACGTAGAGCCTCTGCAGGGCGCCGAGCAGATCGCCCCGTTTCCACGCGAGCATCGGCCCGAAAGGCATGGCGACAAGAAGCGGCAGCATCAGCAGCCCGAAGGTCATGTTGAAGAAGGGCGCCCCGACGGAGATCTTCTCGCCGGTCAGCGTTTCGAGGACCAGCGGGTAGAGCGTGCCGGTCAGAACCGTCGCCGTGCCGACCGTCAGGATCAGGTTGTTCAGGACCAGCGAGCCTTCGCGCGAGATGGGCGCGAACAGCCCGCCCGCCTTCAGCATCGGCGCCCGCCAGGCAAACAGCACGAAGGCCCCGCCGATGAAGAGCGCCAGGATGCAGAGGATGAAGATGCCGCGCGTCGGGTCTGTCGCGAATGCGTGTACGGAGGTCAGCACGCCGGACCGCACCAGGAACGTGCCGAGCAGCGAAAGGGAGAAGGTCATGATCGCAAGCAGCACGGTCCAGATCTTCAGCGCCTCGCGCTTTTCCATCACCAGCGCCGAGTGAAGCAGCGCCGTGCCCGCAAGCCAGGGCATGAAGGAGGCGTTTTCGACCGGGTCCCAGAACCACCAGCCGCCCCAGCCGAGCTCGTAATAGGCCCAGTAGGACCCCATGGCGATGCCGGCCGTCAGGAACGTCCAGGCGGCAAGCGTCCACGGCCGCACCCAGCGCGCCCAGGCGGCGTCGATGCGCCCTTCCATCAGAGCCGCCACGGCGAACGAGAAGCAGACGGAGAAGCCGACATAACCGAGATACAGCAGCGGCGGGTGCACGGCGAGGCCGAAATCCTGCAGCACCGGGTTGAGGTCCTGTCCTTCCGCCGGCGCCGGATCGAGCCGCAGGAACGGATTGGAGGTGAGCAGGATGAAGAGCAGGAAGGCGGTCGAGATCCAGGCCTGCACGGCCAGGACGTTGGCCTTCAGCGTATCCGGCAGGTTCCGGCCGAAAACCGCCACCAGCGCGCTGAAGAAGACGAGGATCAGCAGCCAGAGCAGCATGGAGCCCTCGTGATTGCCCCACACGCCGGAATATTTGTAGATCAGCGGCATCAGCGAATGGGAATTCTCCCAGACGTTGCGCACCGAGAAGTCCGAAACCACATAGGCCCAGGTCAGCACTCCGAAGGACAAGGAAACCAGCGCGAACGTCACGAGCGCCCCGGTGGTGCCGAGCGCCATCATGGCCGCGTCGCCACGTCGCGCGCCGATGACCGGCAGGACCGAAACGATCAGCGCGGTGGCAAGCGCCAGAACCAGCGCATAATGGCCGATCTCGATGATCATCGGGTCGCCTCCCCGGCCGGCTGCTTGACGGCCGCCTGGCCGCTGCCCTGGCCGCCGCCCTTGCCGTCCTCCCACACGCCTTCCTTCTTCAGCCGGTCTGCGACCTCCTTCGGCATGTAATTCTCGTCGTGCTTGGCAAGCACGCTGTCGGCCACGAAACCGTGCGACGCGGCGTCGAACGCGCCTTCGGTAACCACGCCCTGCCCCTCGCGGAACAGGTCCGGCAGGATGCCCGTGTAGGTCACGGGCACATCGCCCGTGCCGTCGGTCACCGTGAAGCTCACCGTCGAACCCTGGCCGCGCTTCAGGGAACCTTCCGCCACCAGCCCGCCGAGCCTGATGCGCGTGCCGGGCTTGACGTCCGCCTTGGCGAGGTCGGCCGGCATGAAGAAATAGGCGACCGACTGGCTGAAGGCGAACATGACCAGCAGCACCGCGACGAGGATGAAGCTCATGCCGCCGGCGATCACCGCAAGCCGTTTCTGTTTGCGCGTCATTGGGTCACTCCTTCGACGGTCAGCCCCATCTCGTTGGCCAGCGCAACCAGTTCACCGGAGGACGGGAACTGCTTCAGCCCGTCCTTCAGGGCCTCCGCAGCCTTTTCCTTCTCTCCCAGCACGGAATAGGAGCGCACCAGCCTGAGCCAGCCTTCGAGGTTGTCGGGGTCTTCCTTCAGCTTCTCCGCAAGGCTGTCCACCATGCCGCGGATCATCGCCTGCCGGTCGCCCTGCGACAAGGCCCCGGCCGCCGCCATGTCTTCCTGCGTCGGGTTGCCGGGGGCGCGGGCTGTCTCCCCGCCCGGAACACCCGCGCCGCCGTTCTTGGCGATATGCTCGTTGACGAGCTGCATCCAGGGCGCGCCGGCCGGCGAATCCCTGGCGATCCCTTCGAAGATCGCCCGCGCCTCCGCCGCGCGGCCGGCCTGCTCCAGGCCGAGGCCGACATAGAAGCGCGAGCGTGGATTGCCGGGATCGAGCTTCACCGCCTCTTCGAAGGCGGCGCGCGCATCCTCGGTCACGATCCCGTCGTTGGAGGCAACGAGGGTTTCGCCGAGACCGGCCAGCCGGAGCGCGTTGGGGCCAAGAAGGCGGATCGCGTTGCGATAGGCCATTTCGGCATCGCCGAGCCGCATGGAACGGAAATAGATGGGCGCAAGCAGATCCCAGCCGGCGCCGTCATTGGGGTTCTGCGCCAGATGCCGCTCCGCCTTGGCGACGAGCAGGGCGACGTTGTTGCCGGGATTGGCAAGACGCGCCTCGAGCGGCTGGTCCGGCAGGCCCGGGCTGCCCAGCGCGATGTAAAGACAGAGGCCGACGACCGGCGGCAGCAGCGTCACCAGAGAGGTCACCAGCGCATATCTCCGCGCTTGCGGCTCGGCAGGCGGCCTGCCTTCGTCCGCCCCCGCGGCGGCGATCAGGCGGCGGCCGATCTCGGCCTTGGCGTATTCAGCCTCCTGCGGTCCGATGAGGCCCTGGGCGCGGTCACGCTCCAGTTCCTTCAACTGGTCGCGATAGACTTCCACCTCACCGGCGCGGTCGGGAGACCCCGCCTGGCCCCCACGGGCGAAAGGCATGATCAGGGCAGCAGCGACAGCCGCGGTCAGAAGCGCGAGGACGATCCATAAAACCATAATGGCCCATTACTGCAACGAGGCGTGCTTTCCAACCGTGGAGCCCGCGTTGACGCAAATTTGAGGCGTTTCGCCGCAAGTTTAGGCAGGTATATGGAGCGCTGGCGCTCCGGCTTCCATGACCTGGGTCAAAGTGCGGCCGAAGCGGAGGCCTTTCAGGTCAGCGGCGTCCACGTCCCGTCGGAATTCCGGCATGCGGCGCCGCGCGCCGTCGCCTCGCGCCCGCCGGCCGTCACCGTGTGCCGGTACTGGCGGCAGTTCTGCGTTCCCACCTGATAGGGGGCGTTGACCACGACCTGACCACTTGCATCGTCGCCCTTCCAGGGAATGGTCTGGCCGACGGCCGCTTCCTCCAGGGCCCGGTACTCCGCCTCCAGCGCCCGTGAGCGGTCGCTTGCCGAAAGCGTCACTCCGGTGCGCCCGACGATACCGCCCTGCAACTCGGAAATATACGAGGTGGATGCGGCAGGCTTCGGCGAAAGAAGACTGCGCGGCCCACCCGTGCCGCCGCGCGACGACGTGCCGCAACCGGCGAGGACACCGGCGACGACAAGCAGTGAAACGGCATTTCGAAGGTTCAGGGATCGCATCTCGTCGGGAATCGGGTCGCGTTTCGTCTTCATTCGGCTGTCTCTGCCGAGACTGCTCCCGTCCCGGCATGGCATCATTATGGCGCTACTGGGAAAATTCATGAATCCAGAGATCGTTCATTCCTCGCATATCAGCAGACTGTAATGATGCTTCTTCCGACGGAAAGATATAGCAGGCGATCTATTCGTCCATGAACCGCCGGCATGGATCGGCCGGGTGTTGCCCCGCGGACACATGGATTGCCTGCCCTGACAGCGCTTCGTGCACCTGCCGCCGTCATGCCGCATCCCTGGTCAGGCCGGGCAGAAGAAGCTGGGCTCTCAATCCGCCGCGCGTACCGCGCGACAGTTCGAACGTACCCTGATATTCGCCGGCGATCTCCTGCACGATCGACAGGCCGAGGCCTGCCCCCGGCTTGCTCTCGTCGAGCCGCCGGCCACGCTTCATCGCCTCGCGAATCTGGTCCGGCTCAAGGCCCGGCCCGTCGTCCTCGACGGCCATCTCCACCCATTGGCGCCGCGCGGAATCGCCATCCGCGGTCTGCGGCCCCGATGTCGGCGTCGCGGTGATCCAGACGCCCGTCTTGCAGAAGCGGGCTGCGTTTTCGAGCAAGTTGCCGACCGTCTCCTCGACGTCCTGCTGTTCCATGGCCAGCGCCACGCCGGGCGGGAAAACGGAGAGATGGAATTCCTTTTCCGGGTTGAGACGGCGCATGACGCGCACCAGCCGCTCCAGCACCGGCTCCACATCCGTGCGCGCCAGCAGGGATTCGCGCTGCGCGGCGATGCGCGCGCGGTTGAGGTAGGACTGCACCTGGGCCTGCATGGCTTCCGCCTGCGAACGCACCAGGTCGGACTGGACCTTGTCCAGCATCCGCGATTCGTTGAGCAGCACCGCGATCGGCGTCTTCAGCGAATGGGCGAGGTTGCCGACCTGCATGCGCGCCCGCTCGACGATGCGGCGATTGCTTTCGATCAAGGCGTTGATGTCGTTTGCGAGCGGCATGATCTCGCGCGGGAACTCGCCTTCCAGCCGCTCCGCCTCGCCCCGCCTGACCCCTTCGAGCGCGCGGCGGGCGCCGTCCAGCGGCTGCAGGCCGTAGAGAATGGCGAGACCGTTCACCACGAGGCTGCCGAAGCCGAAGACGGCAAGCGCGATATAGAGATTGCGGGAGAAAGCCTGGATGTCCTCCTCCACCACGCCCAGATTGCCGGACACCCGGAAGCGCGCCGCCCGGCCTTCGCCATCAAGCACGACCTCGGTTTCCGCAACGAGAACGTGGTTCCCGAACGCGTCGGTGGCGGGATAGAAGCGCTCGTAGCGGTTGTTGAAAGGCACGGCGAGAATCGAGGGCACGCTGATGTTCGACGTGCCGAGCGACGACGAGGAGAGCGGTCTGGCCGCAAACGTGCCGAGCGGCTCGATGATCCAGTACCAGCCGGTTTCGGGCTGCGAGAAGCGCAGGTCGCCGAGCTGCGGGCTGCCGGAAAGCTGGTTGTCGTCGCCGATCGTGATCGAATTGATCACGTTGTAGAGCTGGGCGCGCAGGAGATCGGTGAAGGCGCGCTCCGCCGATTGCCGGTAGAGCTGCGAGATGACGATCGAGATCACCACCAGCGCCAGCGCGGACCAGGCCGTGGCGAGAAGCAGCACGCGTGCCGTCAGCGACCTTGGTCCGATGGGGCGAAGCCTAATGCGCATCTGTCGGGGCTTGCATCCTGTAGCCGAGGCCGCGGACCGTTTCGATGAGATCGACGCCGAGCTTCTTGCGAAGCCGGCCCACGAAAACCTCGATCGTATTGGAATCGCGGTCGAAATCCTGGTCATACATATGCTCCACAAGCTCTGTACGCGAAACGACCTGGCCCATATGGTGCATCAGGTAGGAGAGCAGCCGGAATTCATGCGAGGTGAGCTTGAGCGCCACACCGTCGACGCTTGCCTTGGACGCCTTGGTGTCGAGCCGCACCGGCCCGCACACGATCTCGGAAGAGGAATGCCCGGCGGCGCGGCGAATCAGTGCGCGGACGCGCGCCAGCACCTCCTCCACATGGAAGGGTTTCGCGACATAATCGTCGGCGCCGGCATCGATGCCGGCCACCTTGTCGCTCCAGCGGTCGCGGGCGGTCAGCATCAGCACGGGCATGCCCTTGCCTTCCGCACGCCACTTCTCGACCACGGTTATGCCGTCCATGGCCGGCAGGCCGATATCGAGGATCACGGCATCATAGGGTTCGGTATCGCCGAGATAATGCCCCTCCTCGCCGTCGAACGCCTGGTCGACCACGTAACCGGCCTCCTTCAAGGCATCGGAAAGCTGCCGGTTGAGATTGACGTCGTCTTCGACCACCAGAATGCGCATGCACCGCCCCTCGAATCATATGCCCCGCCGATATCGGCGCAGGATGCGCCTACATCGGAACCCTTACGGTCACCTTGCGCGGTCTTTCGCTGCCGCTGCCCTGGACGAGTACCGTCACGATACAGGTCTGGCCGTCGGAAGAGGGCTGGGCGGAAAGAAGCTGGCCGCCGGTTTCCCGCAAGACGCGAGACGCCGCCGACCCGCAATCGCCCGCAACGAGCAGAAGGTAATCACGCGCAGAGGCCTTTTCCGGCTGCAGGCCGGGAAACCCGGCAATGCCGGCGGCCAGTATCGCGATGATCGGCAGTCGCGCCATGATTACAATTTCCACTCACAAGACAAACAGGATTCATGTCCAAGGCATGTGGTGAAATATGTAGCCAAAGGCGGCTGAATGGCAAATGAATGGTCCGTAATGCTTTCCTTCAGGCGCCTATTTTCCCCTGATTCCAGCATCGGCCGATATCCGTCCGTAGATTGCAAGGAGACCGCCGGCCGCACCCGCGAGCGTCACTGCGATATCGGCGAGATCCGCCTGCATATCCGGGCCAAGCTCGATTCCGGCGATCTGCAGAAGCGATGCGCCGACCGCGACCAGCGCACCCCAGACCGTTTTCGACTGATACCATTCCTTCATGCCGTCCATGCTCTCGTCTCCATTTTTGATTGTTCGGGTTGCAGATATCGAAGAAGGGCGGCGGCAGGGACCGGTCGGGATCAACGTGAGCCGCGGGAGGCGGAGGCGTATTCGCTGGGAGGGCAGCCGATCCTACGGCTGAAAGCGGTGCTGAACGCGCTCGCCGACTTGTAGCCGATACGTTCCGCGATTTCCTCAAGCGACTGGCCGCCGCGCAGAAGCGCATCCTTGGCAAGGGCCATGCGCCAGTTCAGCAGGTATTCGACCGGCGCGAGCCCCACGGCCTCGGAGAACCGGCGTGCGAAGACCGAGCGCGACATGCCGACCCGCCGCGCCAGCTCGTCAACCGTCCAGCCGCGGGCAACATCGGCATGGACATGAGCAAGCGCCTGCGCGAGCTGGGGGTGCGCAAGCCCGCCGAGCAGGCCCGCATGCGACGAACAAAACGCCGACTCGCGCCGCAGGGTCTCGATCAGCATCACCTCGATCAGGCGGCAGAGGATCGCGTCCCGGCCGGGCCGGGTGTCCTCCGCCTCTTCCCGGACGATCGAAACGAGCGTGCGCAATCGCGCGCCTCCCGGTTCCGATGCCGGCACATGCACGAAACGCGGCAGCAGCCCGATCAGCAGATCGGCATTGGCCGGGTCGCACCGGACGAGACCGCCCAGAATCCGCGTCAGCGGCCCGCTGCCCGGATCACCCAGCCGTATCTCGCCATCGACGGAATGGCGGGCCTTGAAGGCTTCGTCCGACAGGACCGTCTCCATTTCCGGCCCGCTGAGAAACCGATCATTCATCGGCCTGACGGAGAGGATGTAATCGCCCTCATGCAGCTCGATCAGATCCCCCTCCCCAGCCTTGAACCAGCACCGCCCCTCGGTGATGAAATAGAATGTCGGTCCCGGCTGTTCAGGCACCTCGACACCCCAGTCTCCCAAACCGGACATGCTGCCGAGCAGCACGGTGCCTGGGCGCAGCAGCCCGATGACATCGGTTAAAGCATCCATTGAGACGATCCATAATGAATAACAGACAATCCATTATAGAACGTTTCGTTGCGCCGGGATAGATCGTGCCTATCAGCAAATGGAGCCACTATCCCATGACCAAGACTGTTCTCATCACCGGCTGCTCATCGGGCCTCGGCAGGATGACCGCCCGTCATTTCGCCGCCCAGGGCTGGAATGTCGTCGCCACCATGCGAAAGCCGGAACCGGATATCGCCGACGGTTATCCCGACCGGGTCCTCGTACACGCCCTCGACGTATCCGACCGCGCGAGCGTCGATGCCGCAATCGCAGCCGGCGTGGAGCGCTTCGGCGGCCTCGACGTGGTCGTCAACAATGCCGGCATAACGATGCTCTCGATCTTCGAGGCGACGCCGGACGACGCCTTCCGCCGGATATTCGAGACCAATGTGTTCGGTACGGTGAATGTCATGCAGGCGGCGCTGCCGCATCTGCGCCGCCGAGGCGGAGGCACGATCGTCAACGTCAGTTCCGCCGTGGGCCTTGTCGCCGTCCCGCTGCTTTCGGCCTACGTGGCCTCGAAGCACGCAATCGAAGGCCTCTCCGAATCGCTGTCCTACGAGCTGGAATCGCAGAACATCGGGATAAAGCTGATCGAACCGGGCGCCATGCGAAACACGAACTTCACCGCCACCGGCATGGCGGCCTCACAGGCCGCCTCCGTGCCCGACGGGTACAAGGCCTATTTCGACCACGCCCTCCAGTCGATGATGAACTATCCTTTTGCATCGACCGAGGAACAATCGGTCGTCAAGGCGATCCATGCCGCCGCGACCGAACCTTCCCGCCGCCTGCGTTACGTGGTCGGGCCGGATGTCGAGGAATATGCGCGGCTTCGCTGGTCGACCTCGGAAGACCAGTATCTTGCCGGGATGAGCCGGCTGGTAGGCCAGAGTGCCTGGCGCGACATGGCGAAGTAACCCCGCCCCGGATCTGGGCCATGTCAGCGGGAGCCGCCATGACCGCGGCTTCCCAACCGGAGGGCGGCCGGTCAGACGGCCAGTTCGATCGCCGCGTCCGCGGGAATGCCAAGCGGCACGCCGCGTCCCATCTGCCGGATGCGCAGGGAGAGGCTTGCCTGGATCGAGCCGAAATCGGCGATCTCGTCGGCAGCCGGATAAAGGAAAGCGGGCTCGGTCACCTCGACGGCGCGCCTGACGACCGGGCCATCGAGGAACTCGACACGATAGCGCTCCCCCGCTTCGTCCAGCGGAATGTCCGCGCCCTCCCAGCCATCGGCCTCGATCCTGCCTCGCCGGACCCAGGTGAAGCGGGCGTCGCCGGCCGGCTGCCGTTCCCCCCGGATATGGACGGGCGCCAGCGGTGTTTCGGCCCGCGTGCCTCCCGCGAAAACATGCGGGCCCGAACGGCCGCCGGCCTGCCCCAGGCTTTCGATCAGCCAGTTCATCGCGAGGCCGCGTTCTTCCGCAGCCAGTCCCACCGGCACCACCGCCTCGTCGAGGACCACGACCGCCGCCCCGCCGGGGGCGCCGGCGAGCATCGCGTCTTCCGTACCCGCAAGGCCGCGCAGCAGGTTCGCGAGCCGCCAGCGGTTCGGCGCCACCTCTTCCGCATTCGCAAAGCCGATGATCTCCCAGGCGCCGTTTCCGGCCTTCACCGCGATGCGGTTTTCGCCATTCAGGACGGCCAGTTCGGCAGCGGAAGACAACCCGCCGAAGAAAAGCTCGACCTCGACTACGCTTCCGTGATCGAAACGCCCCGTGATGCCGCCGGCAAGCGGTGCCGCCAGGACGCCTACCTTCGCCGGCCGGTCGAGGACCGTGCGGGCGCGATATCCTTCGGTCCCGGCCGACGAGGAGAGCGCCATGCGCCGCCACGGCCTGCAGAAACCGGCGACGCGCGCGAAGCCCGTCGCATCGCCGGCGGAGAAGCGCGGCAGGTCGAGGAAATGCACGACCGGCGCGAAAGCATCCGAAACCGTTCCGCTACCGCTCCTGCGCTCCAGTTCGCCGGCATAGTTCGATGAAGGCAGGGCCGCGTAATGCCGCGCCTCGATCCGCCGCGCCGCGCCCTCTTCGATCCGCTCGACGACAAATATCCCGTCTGGCCCGCCGCCATTCGGCAGGGAGAGCCGGATCGCATCGCCCGGCTCCACGGCGATATCCGCCGGAGAGAGTGCGAACGTCACCGTCCTTCGTCCGATCCGCTGGGTGCGCAGCAAAGTCTCCACCGCGCCGAGAGCCGTCTCCCCCGGCAATACGGCCGGCAGGTCGTGGCTCAACGTCCGCCGGCTTTCCGCCCGCGCCCGCCGGGACCGGACGCTCGCCTGCTCATAGTCGAGCCGGGGATCGTACGAGGTCAGCACCGCTTCGGCCGCGAAATCGCTGTCGTGGCCGCGATGTTCCGACCAGAGCGGCTCGCCGTCGCTATCGGCGACCACCGAGACCTCCCTCGGCGCCATGCTCGCCTTCAGCCGCGACCGGAAGCGCAACCGTCCTCCGTCTTCCGCGACATCCACCTGGAACACGTCGAGCAGCGGCTCCAGGAGAGCGCGGGCAGAGGTCACCTCGCCCTGCACATAGCCGGTCAGGTCGCCGCCCACATCCGAGACGTCGAAATCCCCGAACCCGTGTTCCGTGAGGATCGCCGCGATCGTATCCGCAAGCGTCGCGCCGCCAAGACGCCCGTTCAGCCAGTGGCCGGTGCGCCAGTTGCCTCCGTCACTCCAGACCGACAGGTCTTCGGGAAAGGCGGGCGCGGGGCGGGCATCCCAGGTCCAGACGAAGACATGGCGGGAATCCACCATGCCCGCCGGGGCGTCCGCGCCCTGCCACCAGCCGTGATGGGCCTCCAGAAACCGCCGCTGCATGCTGTCGGAGCGACCGCCGCCGGAAAAATAGGGTGCCGCGCTTTCCGCCGATTTCGGATCGATGAAGACATTCGGCTGGTTGGCGCCCTTGTCGACGGCCGGGCAACCGAGTTCGGTAAACCAGACCGGCTTCATCCCCGGTGTCCAGGCGGTGGGCGATGTCTTCTCCACTCCGCCTGCCCGGTCGTAGTGGCGGTTCGACCACCAGCCGAACAGGTCCTTGTAGCGGAAGACCCAGGGCTTGCCGGCCGATCCGTCCGTGATCGGCGAGCGCAGCCGGTTCCGCCGGTCCGCCGCGCTTGCGTAGTACCAGTCGAAACCCTCGCCCGACGCGATCTGCCCCGCCATCGCCCCGGCATCGTCCGCCAGCCTGAAACCATCGGGATTTTCCGCAGACAGGTCTTCGTCCCGCCAGTCGGCCAGCGGCATGTAGTTGTCGATGCCCACCGCGTCGATATCCGGCGAGGCCCAGAGCGGATCGAGGTGGAAGAATACGTCGCCGGAACCGTCCTCGGGATGATGGCCGAAATATTCGCTCCAGTCGGCGGCGTAGGTGAGCCTTGTCGCCGCGCCGACGACTGCCCGCACGTCCGCGGCCAGGCCCGCCAGCGCTTGCACGAAGGGAAAGGCACCGGTCTCGTCGCGCAATTGCGTCAGGCCGCGCAGTTCCGAACCGATGATGAAACCGTCGACGCCGCCGGCTGCGGCGGCCAGATCCGCATAGTGCAGCACCATGCGGCGGTATCCCTCCGCGCCGTTTGCAAATGCGTCCACCTGCATCCGCGCAGCCGCCGTCCCGTCCGTGCTTCCCTCCCGACCCGGAGCCGGAAAACAGGTGATCCGGCCGCGCCACGGATAGGCCGCCTGCCCGGCGCCGCCATAGGGGTCGGGCAGGCCGCTGCCGGGTGGAATGTCCATCATCAGGAAGGGGTAGAGATAGACCTTCAGGCCCCGCGCCTTGAGATCGGCGATCGCCTGCAGCACGCTTGCATCGCCGGGCGTCCCGCCGAAAGCCGGGCCGCCGTTCCGGCTCACCGGATGCGCCTCGGCCCGCGACATGCCCGCGACCGACCATGCAACGCTCTCCTCCCGCCGCGCGGCCACCTCCACGCCCGGCACGATCCGGCAATGCCCCGCCCTGAGATCGGTCCCGAACCACGACACCACCAGCGCCACGCGCCCGAGGTTCGGGCAGAGCGCCTGGAGTTCGTCCAGCGAGGCCTGCCAGTCCGTCCCGGCCGTCAGCACATTGCGGTTGAGGATGCGGGCGCTGCCTTCGGCGGTCTTCTCGGTCACCGGCGCGGTCGCATAACCGTGCTCGGTCGCGCCGGGGATGATCGTCACCGCGCGGATCTGCTGTTCCAGCCGGCCCACCGGCCGCAGCACCTCGAACTGCAGGAGCGGAATGCGATTGCCGAACGTATCGAGCGGCAACCGCTCGAAGACCGCATAGGCCAACCCGCGATAGGCCGGCGCATTGCCTTCGCCCTGTTTCGCCTCGATCAGCGGATCGGGCAGCTGGTCCTCGTCGCCGCGATGGACGCGCATCTCGAGCGCCGTCAGGTCGAGTTCGCGACCGTCGGCCCAGACGCGCCGCACGCCTGCGACCGGCCCTTCGCAGAGACCGACCGCCAGGTTGGCGAAATAACGGAATGTCTCGACGCGCGGCCCTGTCGCCTTGCCGCCGGAACGCTCGCGCGTCACCTCCTCCTCGAAGCGGGTCGCCCAGATCAGCGTGCCGCCGATCCGCGCCGTGCCATAAAGGCGGTTGACCGCCGTCCCCTCGTCCGCACCCGGAATGCGTGCGGTCGCAAGCCGCGGCCCGGAGATCGTCGTACCGGCATTGATCAGCGCGCGATCGACCATGCCGCCGGCCAGCGCACCCGCCGCCCGCCCGACAATCGCGCCGAAAGGGCCGAAAACGCCGCCGAGTGCCGCGCCCGCCGCCTGGAAAAGGATAGTGGCCATGGAAATACCTCGCGGCTATCCGGCAAATGCCACTGGATGCGCGTTCAGATTGTGATAGCGTTGGGACGTTCGAGAGCAGAAGCAGCAAGCGCCGCGCCAGCCGGCGTGCCGGTGAGGATAGGCCCCACCGGCCTAGGCAAAGGCCTTGCTCTGGAACATGGAGGTGATGCGACGAGGCTTGTGCCGATTAGCATTACACTTACCTTGCGGATAACCCGGACGGGCTGGTCTATAGCCGTCCGGGCCGTATTCAAAAGGTAAGTCCACGGTGAGCGGGGTTGCAGCCTCGCTCACCATTTCATGAAAATATGCGAGTTCGCACATTTTTTCAATCTCCACTTACATCGGGAAACCGGTGCACCGCCGCGATTTTCCTCTTCCATGAAGGCACGAGCGCCGAGCGCGTCACGGCCGATTGCTCATAGGCATGGATGAAATGCCGCGGCCTGACGAGAATGCCCGCATGCTTGGCGGCGCAATCGGGCCGCCAGCGGAACAGCAGCAGGTCGCCGGGCTCCGCTTCGCCGATCGGCAGCGGCCCGCCGAAGAGCCGGCGCGCCGCGTCCAGCAACCGGTCCTCGCCGCTCCGTTCCGCCCAGTCGGGCGCGTAAGCCGGCACCGGCCCGGGCTCATCGCCGTAAAGCTCTCCCCAGATGCCGCGGATCAGCCCGATGCAATCGCAGCCGATGCCCCTCGCCGCCCCCTGATGCCGGTAGGGCGTGCCGATCCATCCTTCCGCCAGCGCAACGACCCTGTCGCCCATCGCACTCATTCGAAGATCGGACCGCCGTCATGGACCCGCTCCCCATCCGCGTAGGAATAGGCGAAATCGGCACCCGGAACATGCGGAAAGCCGCGGAAGTTCAGATGGTTCGCAAAACGCGCCCTGCAGGTCGCGAAAGACTTGTCGCAGCCCGCCGTGACCGTGAACGCATCGCCCACCGCAACCGGCTCCTGCAGCGGCAGCCAGAAGGTCAGCTCCGCCGAACCATCCGCCACCCTCTCGTGGACGTCGACATCCGCCGTCACGCCGTTCGACAACGTCAACATGCCCTGCCGGAAGAACCCGCTTTCGAACCCGCCAAGGCCCGATACCGTGATCCGGCTCGCATCGCGCATCTCGACGACCATGCCTTCGCCGCGCCAGATGGACAGGTCGACGCCGCAGCGCGCATCGCCCAGGCTCGCATCGCAGCGGCGGCCGTAAACCCGCCCCTGCGGCTGGTTCAGCCGATGCGCGAGGCTGCGCAGCTCGGCCCGGAACTGCCCGCCGGCGCGCGAGACCTCGCCGATCTCGCGAACGTTCAGCGGCATATGCTGTTCCGGCATTGCCCAGTTCACCAGGAGGAGTTCGACGCGCGCGCCGTCGTAACGCCCGGCCGCGAGGTCCTCCTCACTGATCGCCTCGCCGGAAAACCCGCCCGTCACCTCGTCGGCACTTGCCGAAAGCCCCGCCGCAGCCTCCGCCTCGCTCGCGGAAAAGCCGCTTGCCGCCGTGAATGTCGTGCCGTCGAAGACGAGATCGCGGTCGTGCTCGGTAAAGCCGAGCACTTCTCCGTCGCGCCGCGTCACCCGCCAGCAGTGGCAGGTCGTCGTCGCCTCGTTCGCGAGATGCGCGGCAAGCGCCGCCGGTATCGCCCTCATGCGAGAACCTCCGTCAATGGAATGGCCGGAATGCGTCCGGCATCGAAATGCGCAAGGTTCAGCTCGATGCGGTCCGTATCGAAGCGCACCGGCACGTCGAACTCGAAACCGGCATGCACCACCGCGCCCGCCGCCGGAACGTGCCCGGCCAGGAACGTGACGATCCCCGTCGCGGCGTCTGCGACGAATGAGCCGGCAGGCTTCGCCACGCCATCCACCGAAACGGCGACCGTCCCCGCCACGGGCTTGGCGATCCGCCGCACCCAGCTCCCGGCGCTGTCCGAATAGGTCTTCACGAGCTGGAAGGCTGCGTTCATGCCGTCGCCCATCCCGATCGCCTGGTCGGATGCCGAAACGGCCCCGCCCGGCCCGCAGGATGTCCAGTCGACCGGATCACGGAACCGGAAGCCGTGGAGCTGGCCGCCGCGCGCCTCGAAGAATTCCAGCACGGCGTAGAGATCGGCGAGCGATTTCACCCCCGAGCCCGCGTCATAGCTTCGCCGCGAATCCCGCCAGCGCTGGTTGCGGCTCTCCCGCCCGTTGGACAGGTTGACGATATCCGTGCGCCGCACCGGCCCGCCGGTTGCCCCGAGCGCCAGCCGCAGCGGAAACCGCACTTCGTGAAAACCGCTCATCGCACCCCCTCAAAGTCCTCTTCGTCCGCGCGCGACGCTGCGCGCCAGCATGGCGGAAACCTGCCCCTCGCTCCTGCGGAAGCTTGCGGCGTCGGTCGCAGTCACGTTGAAGACGATCTGCGGCGCGGCCCCGCCGCCCGTCGAGGCCACTCCGAGCGCGCCGTCCGGTCCACGCCTCAGCGGCAGGATCGCCTCCGCGCCCGCTTCACCCATCAGGCCCATGTCGCCGCCCATCGGAAAGAAGCTCGGGGAACGCACCACGCCGCCATCGGCAAAGGCCGTCACCGATCCGGCCAGCCCGCCGATCACCCCGTTGACGGCATTGCCGAGCGCACTTTCCAGGGGTTTCAGGCCGGCGGCGAGCGCGATATCGCTCAGCCGGCCGCCCAGGCCGCGCAACACGTCCTCAAGCCCTTTTCCACCGCTTGCGGCGGATCTCAAAGCTCCGGTCAGCGCCGCGCCGAAGCGCTGCGACCGGCTCTCCAGATCGGCCATCACGCCGGACAGCGCCTCGGCACTGGAGAGCGTGCCGGCGAATGTGTTCTCGTCGTCTTCCATGATCGTCCCTCCGTCTCCCCGCCCCGAGGGCCTAGGCCCCATCGGGAAACGCCTTCATCAGCGCCTCCAGCCCCGCCCGCTCCATGGCCCCGCCCCGCGGCCGCAAGCCGCCGGTCATGGCGAGGAATTCGACGGGGGTCAGCATCCAGAAATCCCTTGGCGGAAGCCGCAGCAGGCAGAAGCCGGCATGCATCGCCGCCTCCCAGGGAAACGGTTCTGCCCGAACCGTCTTCTCCCCGGCCGCAATTCCGGACGAAAAACCGCCTGGCGCTTGTTCCGGAACTGCTTGCCTGCCTGCTGCGGCTTTCAAGGGTTTGCCGGCAGTTCCTCCCCTTCGGGACCGAAGGTCGCGGCCAACAGGTCGCCGACGATGCGCGCATAACCGCCGATCCCTCCGTCGACGCTCATGGCGGCCACCTCGTCATCGGAGAAAAGGTTGCCCCCGCCCCTCAGCCCGGCGCCGATGACGCGGATCATGTCCGCCGCCTTCAGCCGGCCGGAGGCAAAGCGCTCGGCCAGACCGTTGAGGTCGCCGGCCGCGAAGGCGGTCTCCAGCTCCGCCAGCGCCCCCAATGTCAGGCAAAGGATGCGGCGCTCGCCATCGATCACAGCCTCCACCTCGCCGCGCCTGCGGTTCGCCCGCCCGCCCGCGATCATCACAGCGCTCCGAATGTCAGGCTGCCGGCCGATTCCAGCGCCAGTTCGAAGCGGATCTCGCCATTGTGCTCGCCGGAATATTCCAGCGCCGTGACCTGGAACGGCCCCGCAACCGTGCCGAAGGCGGGAATGAGGACCTGCCAGTTCACGATGCTGCCGGCAAAGAAGGCCGTCCGCACCAGATCGTCGCTCGCCTGGTCCTTGAAGATGCCGGCGCCCGTCAGCGAAGCCCTCTGCACGCCGGCTCCGCCCAGAAGTTCGCGCCAGCGTCCGGCGCTCTCGGCGTCGGTGATGTCGACCGTCTCCGCATTGAAGGCGAGCCGCTTCGAGCGCAGCCCGGCGACCGTCAGGAACGTGCCGCCGTTGTCGATCTTCAGCAGCAGGTCCTTGCCCTTCTGCGCCACCATGGTCCAAATCCTTTCCGGTTAAATCTGATTTCGGCATTGGCGTCCGGATTGAACGGCTCCGGCGCGGAGGGGGAAGAACGGGCCTTCGCAAGCCTATTCCGTCACCGCCCTCAGACGCATCTCGGCCAGATAGAACTTCGTCTTCGGCTCCCTCCTCGTCCGCAGGCCCGTCCGCAGGAGGCTCACCAGCACCGCCCCCTCCAGCGGCAGCGCCGCGTCATGCAGCAGGGCATGGACGATGCCCGCGATCTCCAGCGCCTCCCTCCGGCCGTCGCCCCCGGACCAGATTTCCAGCGTCAGAAAATGCTCCTCGCCGTCCTCCGTCGAGGTCGAATAGTCCCGCGTCTCCATCTCGCCGAACGCCACGCAGGGGAGCTTCGGCCGTGGCGGAAGCCGGTCGCGGATGCCGTCCGCGCCGACGATCGCGGTGAGCGCCGCGTCGCCGGACAGCCGCTGGTGGATCGCCTTCAGAAGTGCGTTCCCGGCCGTCATCGGGCCTCCTCCTCGCATTGGCAGACGAGATAGCGGCGGGTCTCGTCGGGGTCGCGCACCAGCTTCACGGCGAATGTCCGCGCGCCCTTGCGCAACCGCTGGCCCGCCGCGACGTCCTCGCGGAACCGTATCCAGATGCGATGGGTGATCGTGCCGCGCTCGGCGGCGGCCTCTTCGGTCACCAGGAAGGAGACGGGTTCTATCCGCGCCCAGAGCGAGGCTGCCACCTGCCAGTTCACGACGGCGCCGCCCTGTCCGTCCGCCGCCCTCTCCGGCGCTTCGAGGTCGAGCCGCGCCGTCATCTGGCCGGGATCGAAGAAAACGACCATCAGAGCCTCCGAATCCGGAAGGGCGCGATCAACCGTTCGTAGCCATCGGGAATGCCCGCCGGCTGCTGGTCGGGGGAGATCGCGCCGCGGAAGGCGAACATATGGCCGACATGGATCGACATGGCCCGTTTCAGCGTGTCGGGCACATCGGTGCCGGCCTCGCCATAACCCGCCGAGAAATCGATCTCGATGCCGTTGACCGCCCTGCCCGGCTCCGGCGGAGCCCTAAGCCACAGCCGAGCCGGCCGGCCTTCGCCGTCGAGCAGATGATCTTCCAGCGGAACTTCAAGCGCGGTCCCGTCCGCGTCGTAAACCGTAACGTTATGAATCGCTTGTACCGGCGACTTCGCGATGCGGATCACGCCGTCCCGCGGCCAGCGGTCGAGAAAAAGCCGCCAGCCCTGCGTGAGGAGGCAGAGCCCGATTTCCCGCTCCAGATGCTCCCGGGCGGTGCTGATGAGCGAATCCAGCAGCGCGTCCTCGTCCGGCCCGTCGAGACGCAGATGCGCCTTGACATCGGCAAGCGTCAGCGGCTCCGCCGATGGCGGAATGGTTTGGACATAGGTCATTGGGGTCCTCTGGAGGCGAACAGGAATTGGCGAATAGAACCGAGCCGGGCGGAAAGGCGGCCAACGGCCGCCCCCATTGGCTATTGGCTATTGGTTCGCGTGCCAGCATCAGCTTGCCGCAAACTTCACCACCTTGATCGCCTCGAAATTCTGCACGCCGCCGCCGACGCGCTTGGTGGTGTAGAAAAGCACGTAGGGCTTGGCCGAATAGGGATCGCGCAGGATGCGCACGCCCGCCCGGTCGACGACGAGATAGCCGGAGCGGAAGTCGCCGAAGGCGACCGACAGCGAGCCGGCGCCGACATCCGGCATCTCCTCGGCCTCGGCGATCGGATAGCCCATCAGCGAGGCCGGCTGGCCGGCGCTTGCCGGCGGGCGCCAGAGGTAGTTGCCGTCGGCATCCTTGAACTTGCGGATGTCGCCCTGGGTCCTGCGGTTCATCATGAACGTGCCATTCTGGCGGTGGCCGGCCTTCAGCGTGTAGACGATCTCGACCAGCGTGTCGGACGGCCCCGTGACCTTCCAGCCGCCGCCGGTGCCGGTGGCGATGTAGCCGATATTGCCCCAGCTCCAGGAGGCCTCCGCCACGGTCGTATAGGACAGGAAGCCCTTCGGCTTGTTCAGGCCGTCGCCGCGGACGAAGGCGTCGCCCTCCTGCTCGGCGAAGACGATGTCCACCTCGGAGGCGATCCAGGCTTCGATATCGACCGCCGAATCGTCGAGCAGCGCCTGGGTCGCCGCCGGCATGGCGTAGAGTTCCATGGTCGGGAAGGACAGCTCGGCAAGCTGCGGCGTGCCGGTCTGCGGCCGCGCCGCCGTTTCGGCCACCCAGCCGGTCGAGAGCCCGGCCGTCGCGAACGGTTTCTTCAGCACGGCCGAGGAAACGGTGCGGACGGTCGAGAGCGCCCGCATCGGAGAGATCACGGAGACGCGGCGGCCGATCTCGGCATCCGTCTGCGGCGGGACCAGATAGCCGCCATCCGCCCCCGTGCCGGCGGAGAAGGCCTTGGCCTCCAGCTCGCGCAGGCTTCCTTCCTCGCCGCGCCGGACATAGGCGTCGAAGGCGGCCTTGTGCTCCATGACCTCGGCAGACATTTCGCCACCGCCGCCGCCAAGCTGCGGCCGCGCCTTCTTCAGCACGAGCTGGTCGAGCACCTTCTTCTGGTCGTCCATCGCGCGGTTGATGCGGTCCACCTTGTCGCGCGTCACGACGTCGGCCGTCAGCTTCTGCTCGATCTCCCCGAGCCTGCGGTCGTTGACCTCCCTGAAGGCCTCGAAGGCTTCCATGAAATCGTCGAAGGCCGCCGTCACCGTTTCGGGCACGGTCTTCACCTCGGGCGCAACGCCTGCCATCATCCTGGTCTCATCCGTCATATCGTTTTCCTTTGAAGGTTGACTGCATCATCATCTTCGCCGCCCGCCGCATCTGGCGGACGAGCTCGGTCTCCCGGTCCCGGAAGAACCGCGCATGCTTGACGTTGGAAACCCTCGCCGAAGGCAGCATCGGAAAGGTCACCACGGAAATTTCCCACAGATCGGCCTCGAGAATCCGCCGGACGCCCGTCCTGGCGTCGGTGCGGGCCTTGACGGTGCGGAAGCCGATCGAAAGCCCGTCCAGCGCGCCGCTCTTCATCAGCGCCAGCACCTCGCGGGCGCGGGCGACGCCCGGCGACAGGACGCCTTCGACATAAAGCCCGCGGGCATCCTCGCGGATCGTCTTCCAGGCGCCGATCGGTTCGTTCGGATCGTGCTGGTAGAGCATGCGCACGCCCGGCGCCCCGCGTTCGGTGAGCGAGTTGCGGAACGCGCCCCGCTCGATCGTGTCCTTGCCGAGGTCGACCTCGCCGAAGACGCTGGCATAGCCGGAAAAAGTCCCGTCGCCGGCGACGCCGGCAAGTTCCAGATTGGCGAATTTGCGCGCGGTCGGGCGTACAGGCGGGCGCGGCCCGCGATAAGCGTGCATTGGCATTCTCCTGCGATGATTGGAATGGAGGCTGCTCAGCCGCGGCCTTGCCGGGAGCCGTATCTCTCCGCCAGCCGGGCCAGTATGCCGAGCACCCACCAGGCGGAGAGGCTGGCCGCGGCCGAACCGGCCAGCATCACCTCCGCGCCCGAAAGCGTGCCGGCGATGCCGAGCCTTGTCGTCAGCCAGAGGCCGGTCGGGCCGCCGAAGATCAGCCCGAAGCTCACGCCGGTCAGGAACCGGCTCGCCGCCTCGTGGCGGGTCTTCGGCAAAAGGTAGATCAGCGAGACGCCCGCTCCCGCCATGGCGCCCAACACCTTGGCGATGCCGACGCCCGGATCGCTTCCGAGGTCAGACATTTTCAATCCCTCTTTTTTGGATTTGCTGACAAGACCAGCGGCGCCCGGCCGCTTTTCGTCAATCTTCAGAAACGCTTGACGCCGTCTGCTGCGAAGTCGAGTCCACGGGTTCACGCGTTGGGTCAGGTCGCCGGAGCAGACTCAACGACACACGGAACCGGCCCGACAGCGTCATCGCTTC
Source organism: Neorhizobium puerariae (assembly GCF_042429745.1). Classification (NCBI taxonomy): domain Bacteria; kingdom Pseudomonadati; phylum Pseudomonadota; class Alphaproteobacteria; order Hyphomicrobiales; family Rhizobiaceae; genus Neorhizobium; species Neorhizobium puerariae. The sequence goes on from NZ_JBHMAA010000024.1 coordinate 306,563, forward strand.
CGGGCGCGAGCCTGCCTTCTAGCGCTCGTAGACGTCTTCGTCTTCCTCTTGCCGGTCATCCTGTCTGCCATGCCGGATGATCAGGATCAGAACCCCTTCGGAATCGATTTCGTATTCGATGAGATAGGGCGCGACAACCATGAGCCGCACTCCGTTGGAGCCAGGCTTGACCCTGCCCATCTCCGGATGCCGCTGCAGCAACGACTGGGCATTGCGCAGCTTTCTGCCCAGCTCGCGGGCAGCCGGAATGCTGAATTTCGCAAGATAGGCCCGCTCCGACCGGATATACTCCGCCGCCATGGCGGAAATCCGGACCCTTTTTCATGCAGCGTCGTGCCGGGATTTGCCATCCTGCGCATTCAGGATGTCCAGTTCCTCAAGCAGATCGTCCATGTCCATCACCCTGCCGTCGCGAACCTCCTGACGTGCCGCGGCAATTTCCAGGAGTTCGCTTCCTTCCGCCGTCAGGTAATATTTCAGGGCGCGCACGATCACCCAGGAGCGGCTGCGGTCCGCCGTCCCGGCGATCGTCTCGATGTCGTTCAGAACATCGAGCGGCAGACGGATGGTGATCGGATCGGACAAAACCGGCTTGTCGGCCATGGGAGCCTCCATTTGTAATACGGCGTATTACAATCTACACGGCTTCCAGCCTGATTAATACCCCACCGCCTCGCGTTTCTCCTCGTCGCTGAGGAAGGCTGCGGCTCCCACCCTTGCCCAGAGCGCCTCGCGTTCGGCCGAAAGCCCGGCGATCCGGTCGAGGTCCGGCTCCAGCCGCAGCCCGTCTCCATACGCCTGCGACAGCCAGGCGGTGAAGCTCGCGGCAGTGCGGGCGATCAGGGGCAGCACCGTCAGCCGGTAGAAGGCGCGGTTTGCTTCCTGATAATTGGCATAGGTGTTGTCGCCCGGAATGCCGATCAGCATGGGCGGCACGCCGAAGGCGAGCGCGATGTCGCGCGCCGCGCCGTTCCTCGCCTCGATGAAATCCATATCCTTCGGCGAAAGCCCCATCGATTTCCAGTCGAGCCCGCCTTCGAGCAGCAGCGGCCGCCCGGCATTCACGGCGCCGGAATATCCCGCCTCCAGCTCCTCCTTCAGCCGCTCGTACTGATCGGCGGAAAGATTGCCGCCGTCCTTCGGCTGGTAGACCAGCGCGCCGGAAGGCCGGGCCGAATTGTCCAGCAGCGCCTTGTTCCAGGCCGCCGCCGCATTGGAAAGGTCGAGCGCGGCGCCCGCCGCCCCGAGCGGCGGAAAGCCGGAATGATCGTCGAGCGGATGGAACAGCTTCAGGTGCATGAGCGACAGGCTCCCGTCGTCCGCAACCTCCGCCGGCAGCCGCCGCGTCGTCCCGCCCGCGCGATAATCGTAGGCCGCGATCCAGCCGTCGCGACCCTCCACCACGCTCACCCGGTCGGGGCGAAGCAGATGCAGTTCGCGCAGGCTCGCGCCGATCAGCAGCGGCTCCACATAGGCATTGCCGGAAAGCAGCAGGTGCCCGTAAAGCGCCTCGAAGAAATCCGGACCGCCCTGCCGCGTATTGGGCCTTGCCAGCAGGACAAGCGCCGGATGCTCCGTCGCCTCGCTCCTCCCCTCGTAGGCGAGCCAGGGCACGGCGGCGGCCGCCTCGGCGATCATCCGCATGGCGCGGTAGGCGACCGGGTTCCGCATGAAGCCGATGCGGGAGAGCGCCGCGTAGGAACGGCCGGACCAATGGGCCGCCCCCTCGCCCGAAAGAAGCGCGAACCCGGCCGCGCTCCCTTGCGCCATCTTGGCCTCGGTCTTCGGAATTTCGGGCACGGTCTGTCGCCCGCGCGTGGAAAACCACGCCCGCCGGAATGGGGATTTCATGTTCGCCTCTCGATCTCACGCGGACGGACGCCCTCCCCTCAAAGGGAAAGGCGGGGATGCCGCTCCGGTCTATTCAATCCATGCATCGCGCCTGCCGAAAATCGATTCCGACTTCGGGCCGATGCTGTCGCGGGGGCCGCCGGCCCCGGCCTCAAACCGGACGGCGCGCCGCCGTCTGGGTGTCGTAATCGGCCGCAAGCCGCATTTCGCGAACCGGCCTCACCCGCTCGATGGATTGCTGGTAGAGCGGATGCGCCTTGTATGCGGCCAGCGCCGCCTCGTCGTCGAATTCGCCATAAACGACGAAATCCACGTCATTGCCGAGCTGGTCGCTCTTCTTGTTGACGCCGATCTCCAGAAGCGTGGCATGCGGTATCTCGGTCAGCAGCGACAGGCCGGACAGAACGGTCTGTCGGTCATTCTCGCTGCGCGCGGTGAAGAAAACGATGTGGCGGATCATGATGCACTCCGATGAACGCACCGCCGGCTATCATATCCGCGGCCCGCATCAAAGCCCCGCGAGCGCCTGCAGGAACGTGCGACCGTATCCCGCCACCAGCCCGGCCCGGTCCTTTCCGTTGATGATCGTGCGGGCGGTGCGCCAGTCCGCCCTGCCGGGCCTGAAATAGTCGTCGAGCCGCCGGCCGGTGAAGCTGCCGCGCCGCATGCCCTCGACGAGGATCGTCACCGCGACATCCATTTCCATCGCCCTTGCGGGATCGGCGACGAGGTCGATGCCCGTCACCTTCGACATCGCCTCGTAGTTCCTGCGGTGGGTGAGCTGCACAAGCCCGCGCCCGAGCCAGCTTTTTCCATCCGTATCCGGCCGCCAGTAGGGCGTCCTGACCGATCCCAGCCGGCCGGCGGCGAAGGCCGCGTCCAGCCTGGCGATCGCCGTCTTGTCCGTGCCGGCCAGCGTCTCGCGGACGGGCTGCATCGTCGCGGCCGTCTCGTGGAAGGCGGTCGCCAGCACATAGGCGAGCGCATCGCGCCGGCCCCCGGGCCACAGCCGGTTCCAGCCGTCGAGAATCGCGCCCAGCCCCCGCACCTGCCCCTCGCCCAGCCGGCCCCGGAACGGTTTCGCCCGGACCAGATCGAAGAAGGCAGCCCGATCAGACGTCATGTTAAGCCTATCCTTTTACCGCGTTGGAAAAGTTTCAATCGGTTTAGAAAAACTAAATCGTTTTAAGCGTTTAGCGAGCGATTTACTTTTCGCCGGCGGTGTGGAACCAACTCCGGCACACGACGTTCATGTCGGCTTTCCGCGGCATGTCGCGCAAGAACGCGCAGCGGTTTTGCGATCGCAGTGTGCTTAAAAACAAAGACCTCAAGCGTGGGAAGCGATCTAAGGATCGCGACACAACCCGGATGAACAAGGAGATCATGATGATGCAGCAGCCCGTGCAGGCCGCCCCTTCCAAGTCGATCCCCCAGCATGTCGTCGAACGCATCGAATCCGAATGGAAGCAGATGCGCGAAAACGCCGCGCCGCAGCCCAAGCCCCAGCGCTGACACCGTACCGACGACCGGGGCCGCGCGGGCTCAGATGCCCCGCACGCGCGGTTCCCCCTGCCCTTCCAGCATCAGCGCCGTCAGCGCCCAGACGAGCGCGTCGAGCCGGTCCGGGGAGCGCCCGGACGACAGTCCCTCGGGGCCGAAGTCGCACATCTGGTCTTCCAGCTCGGTAAACCGCCCGGCATGGGTGACCCGTCCCTGCTCGTAGAGCGCGGCCACCGGTTCCGCCCGCAGGAACTTTCCCCGCGTGGCGCGCACCATGGCCAGCGGCAGGGCCGCATCGACGCTTCTCAGCATCGCCCCCACCATCTCGCCGCCCTGGTTCACCTCGGCCACGACCCGGTCCGCCTGGAAGCGCGAGAAGGCTTTCGCCACCGCATGCGCCCAGCCGGCGGGGCTCATTCCCTCCACGGAGCAATCGGCGAGGACGACCGCCCGGCCGCCCGCTTCCAGCCCCGCCACCACGATGCCGCAGCAGGAGCCGCTGCCCGAACCGGACGGCGGATCGACCGCGACCACGATGCGCCTCAGCGCCCCCGTGAAACGCGTCGTGCAGGCCTCGATGCCGGCGCGTTTCCACAACGCGTCCTCGCGGTCCTCGATCAGTTCGCCGGCGATCTCCTGCCGCCCGAGCCTCGTCCCGCCATAACGCGCTTCCAGCGCGGCGAGGAACCCCGGCGCAAGGTTGCCGGCATTCTCCGCGGTCGATATCCTCGTCAGCCGCGTGCCGGGATCGGCGATCAGTCGTTTGAGGACTGGCACCGGGCGCGGCGTGGTGGTCACGAGCTGGCGCGGATCGGCCCCCAGCCGGAGCCCGAACTGCAGCATGTCGAAGGTTTCCTCGGCGTGCTTCCACTTGGCAAGCTCGTCGCACCAGGCGAAATGGAACTGCGGCCCGCGCAGCGCCTCCGGGTCCTCGGAGGAAAAAATCTGCGCCACCGCGCCGTTCGGCCACACGAGCCGGCGCCGCGAAACCTCGAATTCCGGAGGCTTCGAGCGCGCGACCCGGCAGATGCCGGACACCCCGTCGACCATCACCTCGCGGGCGTCGCCCAGCGTCTCGGCCACGAGCGCGATCCGCAGGCCGGAGCGGCTGCCCGCGGACGCCACGGCATGCACCCATTCGGCGCCGGCCCTGGTCTTGCCGGAGCCCCGGCCGCCCATGATCAGCCATGTGCGCCAGTCGCCCCCGGGAGCTTTCTGCTCGTCACGGCCGTTCACCGTCCAGTCGCGACCGAAGCTGTTCACATGTTCGCAAGGGAAGCTCACTCCGTCGATGACGATCGGAGGCAGGGCGTCCCTGGCGGCCGGCGCGACCGGGACCGGGACTGAGATCGAGACCGGGACCGGATCTTCGCGGGCGGGCTCGTGGCCAGCCATCCTTGCAAGAATCTGACCGGCCGGGTCTTCGGCAGCCATGCAATCGGCCTCATGCTGCTGGTTCACAGCGCTCATCGCCGATTTGTGCACCGTGCCCAGCTTCGACAATCGCTTCCGCTGGCCCCACGCCTCGGCTCCTTCCGCCCGTCTTTCATTCCGGTTCTTGTGGCGGGTCGGTTCCGGGGCCGTGCAGCCCGATGCCCTCCGGAGGACCAGAAAGCTTCCATTGGTTGTAAAGAACGACCGCCCTGGCATTCGCCTTTCCCTCGATCAAGTTCAACAGCCGCTGCCTGGCCTCCTCGTATCCGCCTTCGTCCGCCACCCGCTCGGCCTCGATCTCCCGGTCGCGGGCGAGCTGGCGCTGCAGGCTGTCGACTTTTTCCAGCGTGCGGACGATGAGCGACATGGCGTCGGTCGCGGCCTTCACGTCGGCGCGGGCGAGCTTCTGCGCTGCCTCGTCGCCGTCTTCCAGCGCCTTTTCGGCCGAGGCCCGCATCCTGCGGAAGGCCGAAAACTGGTCGCGCATCTCGACCGTCATCTCGTTGAGCAGCCGCCGCAACTCCTCGGCCGGCGCCACCGCGACCTCCGCCGACTTGGTTTCCAGCAGCACGCCGCGCACCTCGCCGGCGAGCGGCCCGTCATCCATGACGACCGCGTCGCCATAGGCAGGGCGTTCCGTCCAGAGCCCGAAAAGCGTCGGATCGAAATTCTCGAATTCATCCATGGCCGATCGTCCGGTAGGCATGTTACGGCGCACGGCCGCGCGGCGGCGTCCGTTTCCGGTCGCCCGCGCCATGCCTGCCGATGCCAGATAAAAAGAAGGCCCGGTTCAGGAACCGGGCCAATGACTGGAAGCCTTGCTCCGACAACCTTCCGGCTGCCTGTCGGCGCAATTCTTCGACTATGGCGGAACACTATCAAACCACCGTCACGCCGTCAAGGACTATTTTCCTATTTAGCGTTTTTTTATGGAAGCCGCGAAGGTGCTCACGTTCCGCAGAAGGTGCGCAGCACCCTTTCCTCCGGCTTCGGCGGCGTCATCAGGTCGGCGAATTCCGGGCGTTCCTCGAAGGGGTTTTCCAGCGCTTCGAGAAGCCGTTCGAAAAAGCTGAAATCGCCGTAATTGGCGGCCGAAAGCGCCTCCTCCACCCGGTGGTTGCGGGGGATGACGGCGGGGTTGACGGCGCGCATCGCCGCCACCCGTTCCTCGCCCGGCAATTCCTCTGCAGCCAGCCGCTCCCGCCACAGGGAAAGCCAGTCGGCGGCCTCTCGCGGATCGGCGAAGCAGGCGAGGAAAGCCTCGTCGCGCCCCCCGGCCGCGTCGGCAAGCCGCCGGAAGGCCAGCGTGAAATCGGCCTCGCCCGCATGCATGGCGGCCAGCAGCGCCTGGATCAGCTCGCCGTCGCCGTCCGCTGCGGAGGAAAGGCCGGTCTTGGCGCGGAAGACGTCGATCCACTGGCGCTGGAACCGTTCGCCGAATTCCTTCAGCACGGCGTTCGCCGCATCCACCGCCCTGTCCTCGTCGCTGTCGAGCAGCGGCAGGAGGCATTCCGCCAGCCGGGCGATGTTCCATTGGCCGATGCCCGGCTGGTTGCGATAGGCGTAGCGGCCCATCTGGTCGATCGAGGAAAACACCTTCATCGGATCGTATTCGTCCAGGAAGGCGCAGGGGCCGAAATCGATCGTCTCGCCCGAAATCGTCATGTTGTCGGTGTTCATCACGCCGTGGATGAAGCCGATACCCATCCAGCGGGCGATCAGCCGCGCCTGCCGCCCGGCCACCGCCTGCAGCAGCGGCAGGTAGGGGTTTTCCGCGCCCCCCAGCTCCGGATAGTGCCGGTCGATCACGTAGTCGGCGAGCAGTTTCACGCCGTCATTGTCGCCGCGGGCGGCGAAGAACTGGAACGTGCCGACCCGCACATGGCTCGCCGCCACGCGCACGAAGACGGCCCCCTGCTCCACCCTCTCGCGATAGACCGGCTCGCCGGTGGCGACCGCGGCGAGCGCCCGCGTCGCCGGAATGCCGAGCGCCGCAAAGGCCTCGGAAACGATGTATTCGCGCAGCACCGGCCCCAATGCGGCGCGGCCGTCGCCCCGGCGGGAAAAGGGCGTCGGCCCCGCGCCCTTGAGCTGAATGTCGCGGCGCCGGCCCTCGCGATCCACGAGCTCGCCGAGCAGGATCGCCCGGCCGTCGCCGAGCTGCGGCACGAAATTGCCGAACTGGTGGCCCGCATAGGCCATGGCGATGGGAGACGCGCCCGGCGGCACCACGTTGCCCGCCAGGATCGCCGCAAGCCGCGCGGGATCGGAGAAATCCGCCTCGACGCCAAGCGCGTCTGCGAGTTCCTGGTTGAACTTGATCAGCCTCGGCCCCTTCACCGGCTCGGGATAGACGGAGGCGAAGAACCTGTCCGGCAGGCGGGCATAGGAATTATCGAACTGGAACACGGGAATGCGTCTCCTGGGGTTTTTGAAATCACCCTGTCCCCCCAATATGGGGAATCTCCCCTGCCGAACAAGCGAAAGACGCTTTTGTTGCCGAAGTCGCGGGCGGGCTTCGCCGGGCATGGCGAAGAGGCGCTTGCGGCGGCCAGAATTGATCTTCGTCAAGTATAAATCCGGGGAGAAATTTATCCGGCTTCCGATCTTAAGCATATTATGAGCAACACCTTGTATAAATACTCCCTTACATTCATAGCTCTACTGCAACAATGTCGTTGCTCTTAGGGAGAAATCATGAAGAAGAGTATGTTTACGCTTGCCGTAGTGACACTACTGGCAATCAACGGGGGAGTCGCCTTCGCCGCCCAGGGCGGCAATGGCAAGGGTCACGGCTACGGCCACAGCAAGGGTGCTCCGCTTCCGCTGGCGGCACTGGGCCTTCCGCTGGCGGCCGGCCTGTTCTTCTACACCGCGCGCAGGAACAAGAGCTGACGCAGCCGCTGCGGCGGTCACCGCCGCAGCGGACTTCTCCGTCGAGAGAAAGAGAGCACCGTGGGTCCCCTCTATTCCATCCTCATCCTTTGCGCCTTCGGCAACGCCGTCTTCGACGATATCCGCAAGACGGTTGTCGAAGACGGCGTGGTCCCGGCCATGCTCACGGGCGGCGACGTGCATCCCGTGCTGATCTTCTCGGTGCTGTGGACGGCCTGGACCGTCTGGAGAGCGCCCCTCGACGCCGCCCTCCCCCGCTGGGCGGAACGGGCGATCCTCATTGCCGTGGCGCTGTTCCTCTATATCCCGCTCGGCTGGTTTTCCTGGGTGGCGCTGACCATTCTCGGCATTCGCATCCTGCTCTCCGACCGGACGCTCGGAATGCTCTGCATCTATCTCACCGTGCCGAAATTCTGGGGCCTGATGACGGTGATGGCGATCGGCACGCCGGTGCTCTCCATCGACGCCTATGTGACGGCGCTGGCGGCCGGATACGGCAACAGCGGCAATTTCGTCGTGCCGGGCGACGGCAACGATCCGGTGCTGATCCTGTGGGCCTGCTCCTCCTTCCACGGAATTTCCTACATGCTTCTCGCGTGGCTGGCGTTTTCGGCGGTGAAGAAGATCAGCCCCCTGCGGTATCCCGGCTGGCTTGCCCTCGGGCTTGTCGGCGTCGTGCTGATCAACTGGGCGCGCCTCTTCGCCATGATCCGCTTCATGGATCTCTACGAACCCCTGCATCACGGCATGGCGGGAGAGGTCGTCGGCCTCGTCACCACGCTCTGGATGATCTGTTTCGCATCCGCACGGCCGGGACGGGAGGTGCGCGCATGATCCGCCTGTTCGCAGCCGTCGTCCTGCTGCTCGTCGTTCCGGTCGTGCTGAAGGAACGGACGGGCGACCTGCGGCAAGTCGCCTATCAGAGCTGGTATCACGGCGTCGCCAGCGCGCACGTCCTCGCCCCGATGCGATCGATCGGCCTGCCCGTCAGCACCGAGCAGGAGGGCTCGTACGGGACGGCGGATGCCGCCGCCTGCAAGCTCGTCCTCAACGCCGCGGACCCGCAGGGGCAGAGCCTCGGCTACCTGATGCAGCTTTCCACCGATTTCGACCGGCTGTCGTTTCTCTACAGGGGCAGGATCTATAGCGCGTTTCCCTATCTCCGGGCGATCACCCGGCACATCCTGTTCATCGTCGCCAATACCGCCGGCATCGACACAGACTACCAGCCCGTTGTCGCCCTCTTCGAACAGGGTCCCTGCAGCGAGCTGGACCGGCTGCGCCAATAGCCGGTCGGGCAAGCCGGCGATCCGGCGTCGCCGGCCCCAGAGCATCTGATCTGCGTTCGGGCGCACGGCGCTCTACGCCTCCTTCAGCCGCACGCCGAAGCCGAACAGGAAGGTCAGCGCCGCGCCGGCCGCGGCCGTGCCGTAGAGCCAGAACGCCGGCCCGGCGGCATCGCCGGTGGCGAGCGCGGAGACCAGCCCGGTCGCCGTGGCGATCATGCCGGCGACACCCGCGCCGATCGCATAACCCGCGGTCGAGATCGTCGGCAGGAGGGCGCTCGCCAGATCCCGCTCCACCCGGTCGGCCGCCTCCATCGCCGCCTGGTTGACATTTGCCCAGGCGGTGCCGAAACCGACGCCGATCGCCACCTGGCCGAGGACCAGCAGGAGGACATGACCGGTGGCGAAGGATGCGCCGAGCGACAGGAAACCGAAAAGCTGGAACAACGGGCCGCTGCGCATCCACCCGTGGCGGGCCTCGCGCGCCGCCACCCGGCTCGCGATCACCGCCACCACGCTCCAGGTGAGCGCCATGAGCACCACGAGATAGCCCACCACCGAGGGGCGGAAATCGAAGACCGCGCCGATCATCACGGCGAGGTAGACGCTGCCGACCGAATGGCTGGCAGACATCAGGAACAGCACCCAGAACCCGTGCCCCAGCACCGAACCGAGCCGGAAGGCGCCAGCCGGAAAGAGCCTCGGACCGATCCTGCCGTCCAGCCTCAGCGCGGGCACGAACAGCCCCGCCCCCGCCGCGATCGCCACGGCCTGCATGACGCCACCCGTTGCGACCGACGAGAGGGACAGGACGAAGGAGGCGGCGAGGCAGAGCGTGATCGTGGCGAAGGAGAGCGGAACCGGCGCCGCCTCGGTCACGCGCGGCCGCGCGGCGAACGCGAAGACCGGCAGGAGCAGGACGAAGGGCGCGACCGCCAGAAATGCCGCCCGCCAGGAATAGGCCTCGGTCAGAAGCCCGCCCGCCAGGGGGCCGGCGATCGCCGCGACGGCCCAGACGATCGCCTCGACCGCAAACACCCTGGCGACCAGCGCGGAGGAAAAGTTTGCGGGGATGAGGCTGTAGCAGACCGCCACGATCAGGCCGTCGGCGATGCCCTGGAGAAGCCGGCCGGCCATGATCCAGGAAAAGGCCGGCGCGGCGAACGCCATCAGGCCGCCGAATGCGAAGACCAGCGTCGAAACCACGAGGCCGGCGCGCGTGCCGAACCGGTCGCGCAATGCCGCGGCGCCGGTTCCGCCGGCGATCGAACCGAGGAAATACAGCGTGTAGGCCCAGCTGAAATATTGCGTCCCGCCAATCTGCTCCGCCGCCGGCGGCAGCGCCGCGACGATGGCGAACTGGTTGAACGCGTGCAACCCTATGCCCGCCGAGATCAGCGCAAGCATCGCCCCGTCCCGGCCGCTCAGAAGCCTCGACCAGCCCGCATCCATTTCCTGCAACATGCCCGCCCCTTTCTCCTTGTCACGGTTGCCGGCACGCTACAACCTCAAGGGCAGTTGAGGTCAAGACCCGAAATGGAAATAAAAGTCGATATATTTCAATATCTTATTGGAACAGTCCCTTTTGCAGGATTCCATATTTTAGATATAGCTTTTCAAGCAGATCGCACTACATCCCTTCCGTCACCAACCGGAGGGAATCCCATGAGGGCTCTTTTCATTCTCGCTGCGTCGGCCGCCATGACCGCCTCTTCCGTTGTGTTTGCCGCGGATGCCGTGCCGCAGGTTCCCGCCGCGCCGGAGGCGGTGGAAACGCCGGTATCGTTCACCTGGTCCGGCCCCTATGCCGGTCTCCACGGCGGTTATGCCTGGGGCGAAGGGGATGCGACGACGGCTGGCGGCGGCGGTTCGGACAGCTTCGACGGCGGCCGGTTCGGCGGTTTCGTGGGCTATAACTGGCAGTTCTCGAACGGCTTCGTGGCCGGTGTCGAAGGCGACCTGAACTACGACTGGAACGAGAACAGCTATACGGGCGGGTTCGACATGGATACCGGCTTTTCCGGGGGCGTGCGCGCCCGTGTCGGCTACGCCTTCGACCGGGCGCTCCTCTATGCCGCGGGCGGCTGGACGATGACCAATATCAGCGTCGACGGCTCCGGCGTGAACGACGACGACACCCTGAACGGATGGACGGTCGGCGCCGGTCTCGACTATGCCTTCACGGACAACGTCTTTGGCAGGATCGAATATCGCTACAACGACTATGGCGACGGCAGCCTGGCCGGCTTCGACACGGACTTCAACCAGCACGTCATCAATGTCGGCATCGGCGTGAAGTTCTAGAACATCCTGCGTTCAGGTGGAATCGCCCGGGCGCAGATGATCGGAACGGCGCTCCATCCGGTGAAGGCGGTGACCGGTTCAGGGCCGGTTCAGGGCCGCTTGACGACCTTGAAGGCGATGAACTGCGTCTTCTGCTCCCTGGAGAAATTGTTGTCCGAGACGAAGACCAGCATGTCGCTGCCATCCGTGCCCTTTGCGAAGGTCACGCTCTCGATATTGTCCGGCTGCAGGCCGATCGCCCGCATGTCGAGGACCTGGCTCTTGCGGACCGGCACGACCGGCGCCTCCGCGCCTGCAAGCGACGCCACGGCGGAAATATCGGTCGCTCCCGCGATGTCGATCATGAAGACCCTGATCGAATTGCCGAAACCCTGCGCGAAGCCGCGTTCGACCACCAGAAGGCGATGGTCGTCCAGCGCCAGGATTTCCGAGGCGCCGTTGTCGTTCCAGCCCTTTTCCACCGTGGGCGCCTGCGGGATCGGCTCGATCGGATAGGCATATTGCGCCTTCGGCTTGCCGGTCGCCGCATCGTAGCGGATCATGCGGGCGAGCGCGCCGCGCGCCAGCCCGGCGATGGGGCCGTCCTGGTAAAGCGCGGATTCGGGCAGCGCCATCACATCGCCGTCCGGCAAAACGGCGAGCGCTTCGAACGCCAGGTTGTCGCGGACGCCGGCGGACTTGTCGGCGGTCGGGGCAAACCCGGCGGGAAGCTCGAATTCCCGGATGAAGGAGCCGTCCGCGGCGGCAACGCGCACGAAGGGCGGCAGCAGCTGCTTGGCGTCGCCCTCGCTCGACCAGTAGAGGCCGTCCTTGCCCAGGCGGATCGATTCCGGATCGACCGACTTGGCGGCGAAGGCCGCGCCGTTCCGGTCCTTCAGGGTCACGGTCTTCAGCACCTTCACATCGGTTATCCCCGCCGCGGAGACATCGATGGCAAGCTCGTAGAAACGGGCCGGCGCCTTTTCCGAACGATCGTCGGAGATGGCGATGAAGCGATTGCCCGCCGGATCGTATTCGAGGCCGGACAGGCCGCCGAGCTCGATCCCGTCGAACTGCGCGCCGGTCGGGATCACGTATTCCCCGGCGAAAGCAAGCGCGATGCCGGCCTGGCAATCGCCGAACGGGCACGGCGTTTCAACCGTGACGCCGGGTTCGGCGGCCGGAACCGGGGAAGCGAGAAGGATGGCGAGGGCAACGGTCGAAAGCAACGATTTGAGCATGAATCAATATCCGGCAATTCGAGGAACGGTCGCAAAAACTGCCGCTTCCCTTGCCACAGGAATTTTGCCGTCGTGTAACGTCGGCCTTTCATAGATATAAAATTTTCATGACAGGCTCCGTCGGGACCCGTCCGACCGCGCCACCGCGACGGCGCCTATTCGTTGAATCCGTAGGCCCGGAGCTCCGCGACATTGGCGGCGAGGTTTTCAGCAAGCCGGAAACCCGCCGACAGAAGAAAACTGGCGATCAGGGCGGCTATGAAAGTCTCCGTATCCCCAAACAAGACCATGGTGTCCTCCCGCACGTCTTCATCTTCAACAATACGCTCAGGAAGACCCTCTAAAAACTTGGGAAACATACGTAATCAAATCTACGGTACTTCCTTTTCGCCTGACCGCGCGGGGGTAGAACAGGAGGAGTTCCCCCCAAAGGAGTATGCCGCCACGCAATTTGACGTTTGTCAAAATTTCGAGAGGCTATTATCCTGCAACCTTAAGCATCAGCTCGGGCGGGGGTCGTGGTGCAGGAATTCATCGCAAGGAAAAACATCGAACGTTTCCGTTCGATGCTGGAAACGGACGAGAACCGGAGAAGCACGATCGAACAGCTGATCGAAAGGGAGGAGCGCGCCCTGGAGACCATCAAGTCCAAGGTGAAGCCGGACCAGGATTGAAGATGAAAAGGGCGGCGGGAGATGCCGCCCGGTCAGCGCCGCAGGGCGCCTCACATCGCCACGCGCTCCGGCGTGTAACCGGCTTCACGAATCGCCTCCTCGGCTGCCGCCGCGTCGCCCTCGACCGTCACCTTGTGGGCCGAAAGATCGATCGCCACCGCAGCACCCGGCAGGGCTTCGCCCAGCGCGCCGCGCACCGTCTTCTCACAATGGCCGCAGGTCATGTCCGGCACGTTGAAAATCGCAGTCATTCCAGGAAATCTCCTTGTTCCAACATATCTCTCTTCTGCACCTTCCAACGGTTGGAAGGTCAAGCGTGATGCCTTGCCTTGCCCGACGGCGCGGGCGCTTCTCCCGCAAGGTCGTCGAGGATCGGGCAGTTCGGCCGGTGGTCGCCGCCGCAGCAGTCGGCAAGATGCGTCAAGGTCTTCACCATGCCCTGCATCTCGGCGATGCGCCTTTCCAGATCGGCGATATGGGAGGTCGCCACCTCCTTCACCGCGGCGCTCGTCCGGCTCTTGTCCTGCCAGAGCTTCAGCAGCGTCTCGGTCTCCTCCAGCGAGAAGCCGAGCGAACGCGCCCGCTTGATGAAGCGCAGCACATGCACTTCCTCGTCGCCGTAGACCCGGTAATTGTTGCCGGTGCGGCCCACGGGGCGGATCAGCCCGATCTCCTCGTAATAGCGGATCATCTTGGCGGAAACGCCGGAGGCGTTCGAAGCCTCGCCGATATTCATCGCGATTCTCCAATCTTCACCGCCTTGAGCCTCAGCGCGTTGCCGAGCACGAAGACGCTCGACAGCGCCATGGCGCCGGCCGCGATCATCGGCGACAGCAGCCAGCCGAAGGCGGGGTAGAGCGCGCCCGCCGCGACGGGGATCAGCGCCACGTTGTAACCGAAAGCCCAGAAGAGGTTCTGCCTGATATTGGTCATCGTCGCGCGGCTCATGGCGATGGCGGAGACGGCGCCGGAAAGCTCGCCGCCGACCAGAACCACGTCGGCGCTTTCGATCGCCACATCCGTGCCGGTGCCGATGGCAATGCCGATATCGGCCTCGGCAAGCGCCGGCGCATCGTTGATGCCGTCGCCCACGAAGGCGAGTTTCCGGCCGCCGGACCGAAGCTCGTGGATCGCCTTCACCTTGCCCTCCGGCAGGACCTCGGCGACGACCTTCCCGATGCCCACCTGGCGGGCGATGGCCTCCGCCGTGCGGCGGTTGTCGCCGGTCACCATAACGACCTCGACGCCCATCGCCTGCAGCGCCCGGATCGCATCCCGGCTCGCGGGCTTCAGGGGATCGGCGACCGCGATCGCGGCCGCGACCCGGCCGTCTACCGCCGCGTAGAGCGGGGTCTTCGCCTCGTCGCCAAGCCTCGCGGCGGCTTCGGCGAACGCTTCCACCGAAAGCCCCAGCTTCTGCATGAACCGGTCGGCGCCGACCGCGACCTTGCGGCCATCCACCACGGCCTCGATGCCGTAGCCGGTGACCGACCGGAACGTCTCCGCCTTCGGCACGACGAGGCCCTTCGCCTCGGCCGCCTTGACGATGGCCTCGGCGATCGGGTGTTCGGACTGCGCCTCGACGCTTGCGACAAGCCGCAAGACCTCGTCAGCCGCAAAACCTTCCGCCGTGACGAGATCGGTCAGTTCCGGCCGGCCCTTGGTCACCGTGCCGGTCTTGTCGACCACGACGAGCCCGACATTGCGCAATTCCTGCAATGCCTCGCCCTTGCGGAAGAGCACGCCGAGCTCCGCCGCCCGGCCGCCGCCGACGACGATCGAGGTGGGAACGGCAAGCCCCATGGCGCAGGGGCAGGCGATGATCAGCACCGCCACCGCATTGACCAGCGCATGGGCGAGCGCCGGGCTCGGGCCGTAGAAGAACCAGACCAGGAAGGTGAGGAGCGCGATGGCGATCACCACCGGCACGAACCAGGCCGTCACCCGGTCGACCAGCGTCTGGATCGGCAGCTTCGAGCCCTGGGCCTGCTCGACCATGCGGATGATCTGGGCGAGCATCGTGTCGCGGCCGACCTTGTCGGCGCGGAAGCGGAACGAGCCGGTCTTGTTGATCGTGCCGCCGATGACCGTCGCGCCGGCGGCCTTCTCCACCGGCAGGGGCTCGCCGGAGATCATCGATTCGTCGACATTCGAGGAACCGTCGATCACCGTGCCGTCGACGGGCACGCGTTCGCCCGGCCGGATCACCACGACGTCGCCGGCCACGACTTCGCCCGCGGGGATGTCGACCGTCTTTCCATCCCGCTCGACGCGGGCGGTCTTGGCCTGCAGGCCGGCGAGCTTCTTGATCGCCTCGCCGGTGCGGCCCGTCGCCCTCGCCTCGAGCAACCTGCCGAACAGGATGAGCGTGACGATCACCGTGGCGGCCTCGTAATAGACGAAGCGGGCGCTTTCCGGCAGCAGGCCGGGCGCGAACGTCGTCACCAGCGAATAGCCGTAGGCCGCCAGCACGCCGACCGCGACCAGCGAGTTCATTTCCGGCGCCCCGCGCAGGAGCGCCGGCAGGCCGAGCCGGAGGAACCGGAAGCCCGGCCAGAAGATCACCGCCGTCGCCAGGACGAAATAGAGATAATGGAGGTTCTGCGTCTCGATGACGCCCATCAGCCAGTGGTGGAACGGATCGTAGACATGCCCGCCCATTTCCAGCACGAAGAGCGGCAGGGTCAGCACGAGGGCGATGGCGAGGTCGCGCTTCAGCGCCCCCTCCTCGCCCTGGTGCATATGCATGTGGTCGTGCCCGCCGGCATGGGCCGCACGATCGTACGCCATGGCGGCATGATCCATCCGGGCATGATCCATCCGGGCGTGATCCATGCCGGCGTGGCCTTCATGGCCGGTATGATCGTGGTGATGCTGGTGCCCGGCATGGCCGGCGGATGCCGCCGGCAGCATGCCCGCCTCGCGCAGCGCATGCTCCATCGCGCCGGGCGGAACCTCGTAACCCACTTTCCGGATCGCCTTTTCGAGGTCGTCGGGCGAAAAACCCTCTGCGGATTCCACCGTCAGCTTCTTCGTGGCGAAATTGACGGCGCTCTTATCGATGCCGGGCACCCTGGCGGCGGCGTTCTCGACGCGGCGCACGCAGGAGGCGCAGGTCATCCCTTCGACCGGAATGGTGAGGGGTTCGGCTTTGTGGATCGGTTTCACGGTCTGGTTCATGGGCGGACTCTCTGTTTCCCGCCCTATGTGGGGCTTCCCATCATGGGAAGGTCAAGGGGTGAAATCAAATACTCTTGTATCGTATCCCGGATACGCCTATCTTCGATGCCGGAAGGAGCTGGCCATGACTGTTCGGGACCGGATCAAACGCTATCGCGAAACCGGAGGAGCCGCCGATCTCGTGCGGGTGGAAGTCCTCGTGCCCGTGGACAGACGGGCCGATATCCTTTCGCAGGCCGCAGCGATGCGGGATGAGCACCGGCAGAGGAAAGAGCGGCTGCAGCGGTCGGTCGATCAAGCGCTCGATCTTTACAGGCTGCGGGTTCTCGACAATATCGACCTCGACCGCCTGCCCGATCTCAAGGACAAGTCCCGCGTCATCGCCAATGCCCTGATGGAACGCGGGGATGCCCGGGCCTTTGCGATCGGCAGACGCATGCTCGCAGAATTGGAGAACTAGTCATGGCTCTCACTGCGCTGCAAAGAGCCATCATGGCCTCGATCGCGAAGAACCGGTCCGAGACCAGCTATCTGGCCGGCGGCCTCGTCCTCAATCGCGACTGGCCGCGTCTTTCGGACGATATCGATATCTTTCACGATACGGACGAGGAGATCGGCCCCGTTGCGGAACGGGACATGAAGGCACTGCGCACCAACGGCTTCATCGTGTCCGTCGACGTCCTCATCTATGGCTGCGTGGAAGCATCCGTATCCCGCGATGGCGAAAGCACCCTCATTCAATGGATGAGTGAATCCCGATACCGGTTCTTCCCGTTGATCCGTGATGACGAATGGGGGGCAAGGCTTCATCAGTCGGACCTCGCGATCAACAAGGTGCTGGCGGCATCGACCCGCCGCAAGGCAAGGGACTATGTCGATCTCGTCATGATCGCAGAACGATATTGTCCCCTGGGGCCGCTCATGATGGCGGCTGCCGGTAAGCCCCCGCACTACTCCCCCGTGAGGATCATCGACGAGATTCGCCACCGGGGCCTGTCGATGGCGTCCGAAGAATATCAATCCGTGAAAGGGCTTCCCGAGGAATATGATGCCGCGGCGATCCGCCAGAAGCTGGAATACGCCCTCGATCGCGCCGAAACCTACGTCCGGTCCGCACCACCAGACATCGTCGGACTGCTCGCTGCCGATTCCGAAGGTTTTCCCGTGGAAATATCCGGAAATGCCGATCAGGCCTTCCAGCTCCGGCGCGCCACATCGGAGCCGGAAATCGTGCCTGCCTTCCCCGAGAAGCCAGCCGACTGGGGCGGGCACGTCTAGGGATCAAAAGGCAGGCCCCGGCGGCGGGGCTAGTCGCTGTCCGTGCCGGTGGTGAAACCGGGGGCGGACAGGCCTGAAAGCAGCAGCACCAGTTCCGCCTGCCGGGTGGTGCCGGTCTTGCCCATGATCCGCTTCAGGTGCGAGCGGACGGTTTCGAGGGAGACGCCGAGCGAGGCCGCGACCGTTTCCGGGGTCTGCGCCATCGCGATGCCGCGCGCCACGCGGGCCTCCGCCGGCGTGAGGTCGAACAGGCCGCAGAGGACCCGCATGTCCGGCGGGCCGACCTTGCCCACCTCGGTCACGGCCAGCACCGCCATGGAGCGGGAGAAGATGTCGCGCGCGGCGCGGCGGATCGGCAGGAGATGCAGGATCAGCGCCGGCGCACCATTGTGGGGCATCATCGGCAGCGACTGCACGGTCGGCACGGCCTGCGCCCGGTACCGGCGGATCGCATCGTCGAGGAGCGCATTGGCGCCCGGCCCTTCGAGGATGAGGCGGTCGCCGGCGCCCGTGCGGATGCGGGGGGAGAGCGTCTCCATTTCCGGATTCATGGCGATCGCCTGGCCGCCGTCGCCGATCACGGCCGCCGGCAGGCCGAGCATGGAGAGCGTCTCGGTCATGGAACGCGCCTCGCTGAAGGCGAGCCGCGACGACATGTAGGCGGCCCGGGCGATGTCCGGCTTCAGGAGGTTCAGGTGCGCCAGTTGCTCGTCGGAGAAATTGTCGAGCCCGCTGGCGCGCATCAGGGTTATGACCACCGTGTGCCCGGTCGGCTCCTGGAAGACCCAGCCCGCCTCCCACCGCATGCCGGCGGGCTCGATGAATTCGCGCTGGATCGGGTCGCCCGCGCATTCCTCGGCGGTGAAGATGTCCGTGACGCGCACGAACGAGAAGGGGGAGTTCTCCATCGCGCGCACCGGACGGGCGTTGCTGAACCTGAGGTCGCTCACGGAGAACCGGGCAAAGGTCTCGGCCAGGTTGGGCGTCGTCACGTAGCGGTGGTTGCCGAGGGCATCGACGGTGAAGATGGACGCCGTGCTCGACCGGACTTCCGCCGCCAGCTTCTCGCAGGCCTCCGTCCAAAGCTCCGGAACGAGTGCTGCCTCGTAGAGGCGGTCCGCCAATGTACTCTCTGCTTTCATCGGACTGCCATCGAACGAATGTGGAATATCCCGCTCAGGTCTATACCCCGCATGGATGACGGTATATTCGCAATCTTACGTAAGTAAGAACTCGTTTTCCCAGCCTGCCAAGAAAAAACCGGCAAGCAGGCAAATGTTTTCCAAGAAAAGCGGCATTTCAGTTCTGAAATGCTAAGCCTTGGCTCCGACCGTCAGCGGCCAGTCCACCAGGTAGTCCTCGAAGTCCTCAACGTCCACGTCCGTCTCGCTGACCGTGCGGCCGCGGGCGGAGATGCCGGCGAGATGCACGGTCTCCGGATCGCCGGACACGAGCGGGTGCCACCAGTAGAGATCCTCGCCGTCACGCACCAGCCGGTAGCCGCAGGTGGGCGGCAGCCAGGCGATCTCGTTCACCGTCTCCGGCGTCAGCTGGATGCAGTCCGGCACCGTCGCCTGACGGTTCTCGTAATCCGTGCAGCGACAGCTTTCCCCGTCGAGCAGCCGGCAGGCCACCGACGTGAAGACCACCTCGCCGGTATCCCAGTCCTCCAGCTTGTTGAGACAACAGAGCCCGCAGCCGTCGCAGAGGCTTTCCCATTCGTCCTGGGTGAGCTCTTCGAGCCGCTTCGTCTTCCAGAAAGGTTCGTCAGTCATTCCTCGGATCACTTTTGCGGCAACATGGAACAAATGTCCGAAGCCGCCCTTTACCTGTTGCGATTCGGCTATCGCGCATAAACCATTTGTCAGCTATTGCTGAATAACGGTGAGAAACTCATGCCTTTGATCCCTCGGCGGGACGGCGTCAAGCACATCTCATCAAAAAGGGCAGGGATTTCCAAGTTGCAGGACGAGCCAAAGTCACCCGAAGAACTGCCTTCCGGGCGGCCGCGCAGGAAACGCCACCTCCTGCTGCGCATCGACTCCTGGATCGATTCCACCGTCTGGAACCTCGGCTTCAAGCTGGGAGAGATATGGGAGGAGATCACCATCTTCTCCCGCCGTTTCCGCGTCCGCGGCCTGAAGCGGCTCGGCTTCGAGCTTGCCGGCGAGGCGATGACGCTCGGCACGGCCGGTTTCGTGGCGCTTCTGGCGCTCGCGCTGCCCGCCTTCGAGGAGACCAAGGAGGACTGGAGGAACCGCGGCGATTTCGCCGTCACCTTCCTCGACCGCTACGGCAACATCATCGGCCATCGCGGCATCATCCACGAGGATTCCGTTCCGATCGACGAGTTGCCGGACCACCTGATCAAGGCCGTGCTGGCGACCGAGGACCGCCGTTTCTTCGACCATTTCGGCATCGATTTCATCGGGCTCGCCCGCGCCATGACCGAGAACGCCAAGGCGGGCGGCGTCGTGCAGGGCGGCTCGACGCTGACCCAGCAGCTCGCCAAGAACCTCTTCCTCACCAACGAGCGATCGATCGAACGCAAGATCAAGGAAGCCTTCCTGGCGCTGTGGCTGGAGGCGAACCTTTCGAAGAAGGAAATCCTGTCGCTCTATCTCGACCGCGCCTATATGGGCGCCGGCACGTTCGGCGCGGCGGCGGCGTCGCAATTCTATTTCGGCAAGAACATCACCGAGGTGAATCTGGCCGAATCCGCGATGCTCGCGGGCCTTTTCAAGGCGCCGGCGAAATATGCCCCTCACGTCAACCTGCCCGCCGCCCGCGGCCGCGCCAACGAGGTCCTGTCCAACCTCGTGCAGAGCGGGCTGATGAGCGAAGGCCAGGTGATCGCCGCCCGGCGCAACCCGGCAAGCGTGATCGACCGGGCGGACGCCAAGGCGCCGGACTATTTCCTCGACTGGGCTTTCGACGAGGTGCAGCGGCTTGCCGCGGCCGGCAAGTTCCACGAACATTCCGTCGTCGTGCGCACCACGATCGACGCCGGCCTGCAGCAGGCCGCCGAAGCGGCCATGGAATCCAACCTGCGCGAATACGGCGATAGCTACAAGGTCAAGCAGGGCGCGCTGGTGATGATCGAGAACGGCGGAGCCGTGCGCGCCATGGTCGGCGGCCGCGACTATGGCGAGAGCCAGTTCAACCGCGCCACGAAGGCGCTGCGCCAGCCGGGCTCATCCTTCAAGCTCTATACCTATTCCGCCGCCATGGAAAACGGCTTCACGCCGGAATCGGTCGTGTCCGACGCGCCGATCACCTGGCGCGGCTGGTCGCCGCAGAACTACGGCCGCTCCTACAAGGGCAAGGTGACGCTGCTGACCGCCATGGCGCAGTCGCTCAACACCGTGCCGGTCCGGCTCGCCAAGGATTATCTCGGCACCGACGTGATCGTTAAGACCGCCAGGGCGATGGGCATCGAGACGCCGCTCAGGAACGACAAGACCATTCCGCTCGGCACGTCAGAAGTCACGGTGCTCGACCAGGCGACGGCCTATGCGGTGATGCCGGCGGGCGGCATGCAATCGCGCCGCCACGGCATCGAGCAGGTGGTGGGTTATGGCGGCGACGTGCTCTACGATTTCAGCCGCGACGAACTGCCGGCCACCCGGGTCCTGTCCGAAAAGGCCATGTCCTCGATGAACCGCATCCTGACCCAGATCCCGGTGATCGGCACAGCCCGCCGGGCGGCACTCGACGGCGGCATCGTGACCGGCGGCAAGACCGGCACCTCGCAGAGCTATCGCGACGCCTGGTTCATCGGCTTCACCGGCAATTACACGACCGCCGTCTGGTTCGGGAACGACGACTTCACCTCGATGAACAACATGACCGGCGGATCGCTGCCGGCCATGACGTTCAAGACATTGATGGACTATGCCCATCAGGGCATCGAGCTGAAGCCCATCCCCGGGATCGAGAACCCGCTGCCGACCGGCAACCACAAGGGAACCGAGGTGGCGAAGAAGAAGGAGGGCGACGAGCCCGGCCTGCCGGCGCTCATCCGCCCGCGCTCGCTTTCGGCCGAGACCACCCGCCTCCTGAAACAGATCGCCGCCAAGCTGAAGGATGCGAGCCCCCTTGCGCCGGCGGCAAAGGTCGCCGATGCGCGCCAGACGGGCGAAGCCTCCGCCGCCGGGCCGCCTGCCACCGCCATCACCACCGTCCACATGGAGCTGCGGCGGTAGGGCCGGGCAGCCTGCGCCGCCTCTTGCCAACGTATGGATCAATTGGCGGTTGCCGCCGGACAAAACAACATCACCACGAGTTCCTCCCGCAGATTGCTTCATCTGACCTTTGACAAAGTAAGCGATTTTCCTTACATTTCAACTCAACAAGGGAGATTCAGATGCCCGCTCTACTGAAGAAGGTCGGCACGATTACCGAAAAAGGCCAGGTAACCATTCCGAAGCCCGTAAGGGATGCGCTCGGTCTCGAATATGGCGGGCGAGTTGCCTTCTATGTCGATGAAAACAGGCATGTCTCCCTCGAGAGGGAAATCGAGGACGACGATGACGACCCCGTGATCGGCGGTTTTCTTGCATTCCTTGCAGAAGATATGAAAAAGCATCCTGAGCACGTCCAGGAGTTTCCCAACGCTTTGATTGAACGGATGGTGGAATTGACCAGAGGGATGCATGTCGACCTGGACGATCCGATCGTAGGTGATGTGAATATTTGACCGATGCCTGTCATCAATGGCTGGACCATACGTGCTCATCCGCTTTTGCTCGACCAGTTGGAGAAACTGACCGCATCGGTTGACGAGCTGGCACGGAAAAACCCTGAGGGCTACCAAGAGACCGCGAACGCCAAGTTGCTGGCCGCACTCCTTGCCCTCATGTTCGACAAAGTTCCTCAGGAGCCGACGTCCACGTCGTATCTCCAAGGCAAGACGCTCGGCTCCGAACGGCGGCATTGGTTCCGGGCGAAATTTGGGGCCGCGCGTTTCCGTCTCTTCTTTCGCTATAGCAGTCGGGCAAAGGTGATAATCTTCGCCTGGGTCAATGACGAGAACACCCTGAGAACCTATGGTTCAAAGACAGATGCCTATGCCGTGTTCAAGGAAATGTTGAACAACGGCAATCCGCCGGACGACTGGGAAAAGCTATTGAAAGCGGCATCCGACGACAAGGCCGAAAAACGCCTGAACAAAGCCTATACGTCCAAGGTGAAAAACGGGATTAGAGCATCGCTCCAGACGCACAGGATGCGCGCCCTGCGACCTGAAAACGCATCGCAGATCAAGCCCGCCTCGTTCTCCCCATGCCGGGCTCGATCAACTTCGATGATCGCTTTCTCTCCCACAAGGGGAGAGACAAGGCCGCACTGTCGGCGCCGCTGCCCCGACATCATCGCAGGGACGTTTCGCTTTTTAATCAAACATCGCATTCCTTCCGGGGGGAATCAGTGCTAACCCTCTGGCCCAGCTATCCCGAGGGCCAAAGCAAACCCGTGTTCCGTGTTCCCTTCCTCATCGCGATCGCGCTTGTCATCGCCTTCGGCGGCGGGATCTGGTCCACCCTCGCGGCGCTGAATGCGACCGTCGGGTTCGGCGCCATCAAGCTCGGGTCCTGGGAGGCGTTTCCGGAAGTCCAGACGGCCGCGGCCGACCCTTACGCGAAATCGCACCGGGCAAACGCCGGCAAGCTTCTCTATGCGAGCGCCGAAGGCCTCGTCTTCACCGCCGCGGCGGACGAAAGCGGCGCGCGGCTTTCGGGAAACTGCTCCTATCGTCTCACCGGACATACGCCGCCGGCGCGCTTCTGGACGCTGTTTGCGACGTCCCCGGGCGCCGCGCCGCCACCGGCCCGTTCCGACCTGCCGATGGCGGTGAATTCGCGCACCGTCCTGCGCGACGGGGAAGGCAATTTCGATATAGCCATCTCCGCGACCGCCGAGCCCGGCAACTGGCTTGCCGTGCCCGCCGGCGGGACGTTCCGCCTGACGCTGACCCTGCTCGACACGCCGACCGCCGGCAGTTCGGGGCTCATCGACCTCACCATGCCGCGCATCGTGCGGATCGGGTGCGGCAATGCCTAGAACGAGGCCCGGATTTGCCCTGCAGGTTCTTTTCGCCGTGGTCACGGGCCTTATCGGCGCGGCGCTGCTGCATCTCGTCATCATCCTCCTGCTGCCGGATTTCAGCGAACGGGACGCCTATACGCGCGTCCTTGCGGAAGGCGAGATCCATCGCTTCTATCGGCTGGGGGAGCAGCGGGACCGGGCCGGTCTCGCCAAGGACGATCCCTTCGTGGAGGTGGCGGTCTGCGCCTTCGACGTCGCCGAAGGACCGCTGCGGCTGACGGCGCCCGGTGCGGACGTGCCCTTCTGGTCGCTCGCCATCTACGATCAGTCGTCCAACGAAGTCTTCAGCATCAACGACCGCACATCGGCCGGTGGCGGACTGGACGTGGTCGTCGCCACGCCCGTGCAGATCACCACGCTGCGCAAGTCGCTGCCCCCGCCGATCGCGCAGTCGATCCTGGTGGAAACCGGCAAGGCGGAAGGCTATGTGGTCCTGAGAAGTCTCGCCCCGCAGCGGAGCTTTGCGGATATCGCGTCGCAATTCCTCAGCCAGGCGGCCTGCGCGCCCTTCGAATGGCGTTCCAGAAGCCGGTTCTGAAAAGGCCATCGCGCGGGAAGCACGCCTCAGTCGGCGCGGACCGCGTGGTTTTCGGCCTTGCGGTCGCCCAGATCGTCGAAGCGTTCGTAACGCACGCCGGTGAACAGCAGAAGCTGGCCGGCGTCCTCCGCCTCGCCGATCCTGATCTGCGGCCGGCGTGCGTTTTCACTGCGCCATCTGTTCAGCACTACGATCTCTGCCATGCTCGTCTCCGTTTCAAGGAATTCGAGACGGATGAAGACGGACCGATTTCACCCTGCCCTCTTGATGGGGCTGGCGCTTCCCGAAAGCCAGGCTTCGGACATTCGCGCCTTTCTCATCGCGACGCCGCGTCGACAAAGAGGCGCCGCGACATTACGGCACTGACGGCCGGTTCCGCCTGAACCTGCCGCTCGAAGCGCGGTCGCGATCCCTATGCGATGCGCTTCGGGGGATGGCCCCAAGGCCGGGCAAGCCGGACCTCAAACGCGGGGCCATCCCGAACTTGAAAACCCGGCAATACGCGCCGGTTACTCCCCAAATTCAGCCAGACCAGCCTTAATAGTCAGTTAATGCTAAAATAGCAGTTGCTACCGATGCATGTCTGTTGTCCGTCGCAAAAACGCAGAAGCGGCCGTTTGGTTCAACCGCAGGCCGGCCGATGCCGGGCGCGGTGTTTCCCATGACGAAACGACGGATACCCCAACAAGTCACGGACGTATCGAAACGATCCGTTTTCACCGACTGTTAACCCTCAGAGCGTTAGCATCTGGTTAAACCAAGGCGTCTCGTCCGGCGGATGTTCTCACAGCTTCGTGAGCGATGCGGCGCCTGCGGGGAAAGTTTCAGTTTGTGACCTCAGGCAAGGTACGACGACGGCATCGGGTGGGTCTTACGGCAATCCTGAATGCATCGCGGCACCTCCGGATTGTATTGCGTTGACGTGAGTTTGCCCGTGACGAACGAGTTTCGCGACCTTGAGAGGCCCCCGGCCATGCGTAAGAAGGATGTGGTGTTGATGGCCACCGTGACGAGTTTCGAAAGTCTTCCGTACCCCTCGCGGTCGGAGCTTCGACAATTCGCCGAGCTCTTCGCCCCGCTCTTCTCCGCCTCGTCCGAAGAGGCACGCCGCGAGGCGGTCGCCGCGCTGTCGCAGTGCAGGACCGTGCCGCCGGCGGTCGCCTTCTTCATCGCCAGCCAGCCGATCACCGTGGCGGCGCCCTTCCTGATTTCCTCCACCTGCCTTTCCGACGATGCGCTGATCACGATCGCCCGCACGCAGGGTGAGCCGCATGCCCGCGCCATCGTGCGCCGCGAAGCGCTGTCGCCGACCGTCATCGACGCGCTTGTCGGGCTGCGCTTCGACCGCACGACCCGTCGCGGCGCGGAGGAGGATGCGGAAGCGGCCGTGCCGGGCGAAACCGCGCTCAACGCCCCCCTGCCCGATGACACCCGGCCCGATGAGGCCGCGCCGGATCTGGCCGACGACATCGGGCGGCTCGACCGCGAGGAACTGCTGCGCCAGCGCATCAAGGCGCTTGCCGGGCATATCGACCGGCCGGCCGGCGACCGGCTCGGCCTGCGCAATCTCTCCCCGCTCCAGGAAGCGCTCCTCGTCCGGTTTGCGCGCGACCGCGAGATGGGCCTGTTCGCCACCGTGCTCGCCGATGCGCTTTCGGCCAGTTTCTGGCTTTCCGAACGCATCATGCTGGATATTTCCGGCCAGCAGCTCGCCACCACGCTCAGAGGCCTCGCCATGGAGGAGGAGGACGCCGTCTTCATCCTGAAGCGGCTCTACGACCACCTGAGCGCCGGGCAAGGCGGCGTGAGCCGCGCGCAGGTCCTCTGGGAAGCGCTCGACGAGGACGAATGCGGCAGGCGCGTCGAAGCCTGGCGCCGCGCCGACCGGTACACCTATGCGGAGCCGCAGCAGCAGCCGGTCGCCTCGAACGACCGCGACGCCGGTGACTACGAGGCCGAGCCGCGGCTGATCCGCACGACGGCGAGCGCCCGCAGGCCGCTCCACGGTCTGTACCGGGCGCGCTGAGCCCTATTCCCCCGCCTTCACCACCTCGAAAAGATCGGCGACATCGTCGGTCTCCAGCTCCACCAGCCAGAGATCCGGATCGAAGCGGAGTTCGCGCGACAGCATCTCGCGAACCGTTTCCGGCTCGGCCTTCTGCGCCCTCACCTCGAACTTGCGGCCGCCGTCATCCTCGCCGAAGAAATTCTGCGGAGCCGGCGCGTAGAGCGTCTCCAGCCCGTCGCGGAACCGCTGGCGGATGAAGATGGCGCCGGCCTCCTCCGCGCCCTTCTTCTCGACGGCGGCGAAAGCGCCGAGCCCGAAGACGCGGCGGACGAGAGCGGAAACGAAGATATCTGACTTGAGGCGCATGCCCCGTCTTACGGCGCTTCGGCGCGAAGGGCAAACGGGCCGGCACGTCATTCCGGCAGAACCGGATGCCGGCAAGGGCTAGGCTTAGAGGGGAGCGGGCTTAGAGCGCTCCGATGGATTTCAGCTTCTTCAGCACCATATCGTTGGGCTCGCCGGTCTCCGGCAGCCGGTAGTGCTTCTCGAACCGGCGGATGGCCGCCTTGGTCTGTTCGCCGGCGACGCCGTCCACCGTGACATCCGCATAGGCGATATTCGACAGGCCGCGCTGGATCTGCAGCACGAGATCCGTCGAGGGCGAAGAGGAGACCGGTCTCTGGGCAACGGGCGCGACGGGCCTGCGCGGGGTCGAGCCCGTGTTGGGTATGTCGGCCGGCGGACGCATGGCCGGACCGCGCTCCGAGGCGCGGATCGCCGCCGCCACGGGGTCCTCGCCACGGGCCGCGACGCTTTCGGCCGGACGGCTCACGGGGACGACCTTCGGCGGAGACGACGGCATCGGTTGCGGCGCGGGCCTTGCGGCGGGCGCCCTTGCGGTCTCGGTCGGGGCCGGCTTCTGCGCTGCGGGTGCGGCGGGCTGCGGCGCGGCCTGTTCCGCAGCCTGGGGGCGCGGCGTCGGGGAAGCGGCGGGCACGGCGGCCGCGGGAGCGGAAACCGGGGCCGAAGCCGGCGCAGGACCGGCGGCGGGGGCAGGCCGGGACGCGTCCGGATCGGCACGCTCGATGCGGAAGGTCGTCACGTCCTCGGGCGCGGCGCGGCGCATCGGCCGATAGCCGGCGATGGCGTTCGGATCGCTCGCGTCGCGGGTGGCGAGGAAAGGGGCGGGATGGCCGCCCGGCTGATACCAGAGCGCATTGGCGGCGACGAAGCTGAAGATCACGCCGAAGGCGGCAATGCCGAAAACGGGCCTCGGATGGCGCACGATGGCCCGCCCTGCCGACGAAGCAAGGTTCGATAGAAGGCCCGGCTGCCTGACGGGCTTTTTCCTGTCAGGCGATTTTCGCTTCCGCGCGGTCATCGACAAAATCCTGTTCGTCCATCATGGGCATATTCCGGGCCGCGTTCTGAGACGCGTTCTGGGCCGTCTTCTTCCGGATTGTTTCCTGGGGCGCCTGCCGGGCTGCAGTCAGCCTCGGCGGGAATTCGACTTTCTCCTCCCGGGTTTCATCCCGCATGCCCTGGACGCCCGAACCATCGGCCGGCAGGGATATCGTCACCACGGTCCCCTCGCCCGGGCGGCTGGAGATCGCAAAGCGGCCGCCATGCAGCGCCACCAGGCCCTTGACCAGCGAGAGGCCGAGACCGGTCCCTTCGTAAGCGCGGGTATAGGCATTTTCAACCTGCATGAAGGGCTGGCCGATGAATTCCAGCTTGTCGGCGGCGATGCCGATGCCGGTATCACTCACCGAGATCACCACGTCGTCGCCCGAAAGCATGGCGTCGATCGAGACGACGCCGCCCGGTCCGGTGAACTTGATGGCGTTGCCGGCGAGGTTGATGAGGATCTGCTGCACGGCGCGGCGATCGGCGATCACCTCGCCCAGACCCCGCGAGGCGCGGCTCGTCAGCGTGACGCCCTTTTCGCGGGCCGACAGGTCGAGCATGGCGCGGCAGGCTTCCATGGCCTCGGCGATCATGAAGGGCTCGGCCAGAAGCTCGTAGCGGCCGGCTTCGATCTTCGACATGTCGAGCATGGTGTTGACGACAGACAGCAGATGCGCGCCGGACTGGCGGATCAGCCCGACATATTCGCGCTGCCGGTCGTTCTCCAGCCTGCCGAAATATTCGCCGGCGAGCACATCCGAAAACCCGAGAATGGCGTTGAGCGGCGTGCGCAGCTCGTGGCTGACGGCGGCGAGGAACCGCGACTTCGCCTCGTGGGCGGAGCGCGCCTCTGCCACATGGGCGGCAGCCTCCAGGCGCAGCTCTTCCTCCTCGGAAAGATCGCGCGCCTGCGCGAAGACGGAAACGAGCTCCTCCTCGCCGTCGCGAATGGCCGTCATGTCCAGCCGGACGGGCAGGAACTGGCGTCCGGCGGCGCTGAACGGCCGCTCGATGCGGATATCGACCATCGCGTCCGCCGCCCCCTGGCGCAGGACGTCGAAGGCCTGGGCGAAGCCGATCCGGTCCGACACATGCACGACCTCGGCCAGCGGCTGGCCGGAAGCCTCGCGCAGGCTCGCGGGGAAAGCATGGCGGTCGCGGCCGCCCGCCTTCAGCACCAGGCCCTGCGGATCGAGGACGAGCGACAGACCCGGGCAGGCGTCGAAAGCGACGTCTTCCGGCTGCGGACCGGGAGCCGGCAGCGCCACCCGGCGCTGGAAGGCGAAAAAGGCGGCCACCGCCAGCAGGAAGAAGGAGAGGACCAGCGCGGCGCCGACCGGCAGCGCCAGGGCGGGAGTGAGAACGAGCGAGAATGCGGCAGGCACGACGACGAGCGCGGCGAGGCATGCAAAGGCCAGCCTGCGGAACAGCGCGATTTCGGCAGCCCGAGCCACCTCGCCTTCACCGAGGCGAGTGAGCCAGCGGCTTGCGGTCCGGTCGACCAGCAGGACCGCCTTTCCGGCAATGTTACTCAATACGCGCACACCAAACCCTGATGAGACTCACTTGACTGCGGGGACAATAGGCCCCCGCGGCTTAAGGAAAGTATAAAAGATGGGTGCCCAAACCCCCTTCGAAAGGCCCGGAAGTCCAGCTTTGGGACATGTCGGACGACCTTCTCCGCTTGTGGTTAACGCGGCGTAAGCGGCGGATTTGGCTCGATTTTCCCGGAGCGTTAACTTTTGTGGCAAGGGCGGACGCGCAAAAGCCGGGGGTTTGCGGGCGGCTGCCGCAATTATGCTTAACATCATTCGCTAAACTTCGATGCAAGCTCGAAGCGAAGGCCGCTCAAATGCAGATATTTCGCATTTTAGATAAATTTGCCGAAAAACCGAACGGCTCCGTCAAAGCGATGTTTGCTTCCGTGCGGTACAACCATGTTCAAGACCGGCACAGACCCGGCGCTCGCAAGGTTCCAGACGCAGTTCCACACGGAAAATCGCTTCACGCCTTTCCCGGAATCGCCCCCGAAATTGCCATGGAACCGGCGGAAAAGACAGGTGGACAGGACGATGTGGTTTCTCATCAAGGGAACATTCTGGTTCGCAGCCGTGCTGGTGGTGCTTTCCTACTTCAGCAGCCGGCCCGTGACCGAGACTGAAGGCGCTTCGGCGCTCCAGGTCGGCGACGCCTTTACCGCCGCGACCGAAGCCTACCGGTATGTGAGCGCGATCTGCGCCGAGAAGCCGGATGTCTGCGAAAAGGGTGCGGAGACCTTTTCGGTGCTCGGCGTAAGGGCCAAGGAAGGCGCCCGCGTCGCCTTCGAGCTGCTCGACAAGCAGTTCGGCAATGGCGGGCAGTTCGGCAATGGCGGGCACCCCGGCGGGGCCAAGGCGAAGGCGGAACCCGAAACCGCCGTGCTCGCCGACCCCGACCCGACGCCCTTCCCGGCGAAATCCGCCGACACGATCTCCACCGGCACCGTGCCGGTTCCGCAGAAGCGCCCTGCGCACTAGAGCATTCCGGTGAAAACGGAACCACCTGAAATGCTCTACCTCTTTATTTTTACGCAATTCCTCAAGGGGAAACGCGTTCCACCAGATTTCAAAGCTTGCGCCGGGCCTGAGTGCCTCGGTTCCCGGCGCCGGACCTGCCTGCCCTGTCATTCAGCATTCTGCTGACGCCGTGAGGAATGAACTCCTCACGGCGATTTTTTTCTTTCATCCCGCCCGGCAATGCCTATATGGAGCGCAGACGAACCGGAGCGCCCATGGCCAGTCTCGAACAGATCATCGACGATTTCGCCTTCCTCGACGAGTGGGAGGACCGCTATCGTTATGTGATCGAGCTCGGCAAGCAATTGCCCGACCTTGCCGACGACGACAAGGTGCCGGAAAACAAGGTGCAGGGCTGCGCAAGCCAGGTCTGGCTCGTCAGCCATGTCGACGGCGGCGCCGATCCGGTCATGACCTTCGAGGGCGATTCGGACGCCCATATCGTGCGCGGCCTCGTCGCCATCGTGCTTGCCGTCTATTCGGGGAAACGCGCCTCGGAGATCGCCGCGACGGATGCGATCGAGATCTTCGACCGCATCGGCCTCGTCGAGCACCTTTCCTCGCAGCGCGCCAACGGCCTGCGCTCGATGGTGAAGAGGATCAGGGAAGAGGCGCGGGTGAAGACGGCCGCGTAGCAACACCCCTCCCGGCCGGCATGCCCCTCCCCGCGAGCGGCAGCGCGATCGCATATGAGGAACCGCGCAGGTGCGGTTTGCCCCCTCTTCTCCCCAGCGGGGAGAAGTGCCGAGCGACACGAGGCGATGAGGAGGTGTACACGCGGCAAACTCATCGCCAGCTTATCCGGCTTCGCCCCCTTCATCCCGTCCTTCGGACCCCCGCTGGGAGAGAAGGGGAGCAAGCTTCCCCCTTACCATTCCACAAGAGCCTCGGCATATCCTGCTCCTATGCGATTGCCTTGCCTCCTTCGGAGGGAATCCCGGGACGGCGGCAGGCACTCACAGGGCCGGCCGGTAGTCCTCCGTGCCCCAGTGATGGGTTTTCCGGCGGTTCTCCGGCAGCGGCGGCGCGTAATGCCGGGCAAGCGCCAGAAGCGCCGTGCGCAGCATGAGCTTGGCCGAACGCACCGGCCACCGGCGCTCCCGCTCGACCGTTTCGAGCCCCTTGGAGAAGCAGCAGACATCCATCGCGACGCCGGAAAGCTCCGGCCCCATGGCATCCATGGCCCTGGAGAACCGCAGCCTGGCCGCCATGGCGCTGTCGGCGATCTCGGCCTGGCCGCCGGCTTGCCCCTTCGCGCGGCTTGCAAGGCGCGGCTCCCAGGACGCGGTGACGCGGGGCTGCAATTGCCCGCGGGTGAAATCCGCCAGCAGCCGTTCGCCGGCCTCCAGCGCTTCGGCCGGCAGAAAGGCCTTGCCGTCGCGATCCTTCAGCCGCGCGACCGCGCCGAGCGGCGATTCCAGGAGATCGCGCCGCACCGGCTGGCGGACGCCGTCGACCTCGGCCGCCGTCCTGACGATCCCGCCGTGCTGCTCCACGAACGCCTCCTCGCCCGCCACCAGCGCCCGGCGCAGGAAGGCGGTTGCCTCTGCGCTCGCCGCAAGCCGGCCGCCGGCAAGACGCGCCAGCCCGAGCGACCGGGCCTCGGCAACGATGGCTTCCGGATAAAACCGCTCCTCGGCCCCCGTCAGCCGCAGCCCGCTTCCCTCCACCGCCTCCACGCGGCATTCGCCGCGGGCAAGCTGGCGGACCAGCTTCACAAGCTGCCTCCGCAGCGCCGGATCGGAATTCGCCTTGCCCCCAGCCTCACTCATGGGCAGCCACCTCCGACAGGCCGAAGACGGCGGTGACGATGCGTTCCACCGCGCCGACGAATTCGTCGAAGGCCGGATCGTCGCGGCGGTCCTCGACCACATGGCAGGCGTGGCTGACCGTCGTGCGGTCCCGACCGAAGGCGTCGCCGATATCGCTCATCGATATCCTCAGCGCCACATGGCAGACATACATGGCGATCTGGCGCACATGACACGCGATCCGCCGCCGGTCGCGGCGCAGCATCACGCGGTCGCCGAAAAGCAGCACCATCTCGGCGACCATCTGGCGGACGATCCGGCAGGCGGTCCTCAGCGGCAGGCTGGCGGGAAGCTGCGGCGGGCGAGCCATGGCCGCGGCGGCGATCAGGTGGCCGGGCCGCGCAGCGAGGGGCTCGAAACGTTTCTCCAAAGGCATGACAACTCCTCTATGAATAGGAATTAATTCATACACCCTAGAGCATGAACGGGGATGCAAGAAACCGACCGGGCGCAACCACACGCTGAAATTATTGATATTTTTGACAAGCGGCGGAAAGATAATGGGATTTTTTTCCTCACCTCATCCCCCTTCCCGACCCATCAAACGGAAAGACCGGGCGCGAGGCCCGGTCCTTGTCCGCGTTTGAATTTTTCCCATGCAAAATCCCACCCGCCCGTCGCTGTTGCAATCGGTCCTCGCTGCGCGGGATTCAATTCACTCCATGGCCGCAGGGATCTACCCTTGCTCAGGCCGCCTTGCCGCGCTTGCGGCGCTGGCCGAGGCCCATTTCCTTGGCGAGCCTGGAGCGTGCTTCGGCATAAGCCGGCGCCACCATCGGATAATCGGCCGGCAGGCCCCATTTCTCGCGATATTCTTCCGGCGTCATGTTGTAGTGGGTCATCAGATGCCGCTTCAGCGACTTGAACTTCTGACCGTCCTCCAGGCAAATCAAGTAATCGTCTTCGATCGACTTCTTGATCGGAACCGGCGGCTTCGGCTTTTCGACGGCCGTCGCGACCGGGACCGGCGAGGAAGTATTGCTCAGCGCCGAATGAACGTCCGCGATCAGGTTCGAAAGATCGCCGACGGGAACCACGTGATTGCTCACATAGGCAGCCACGATGTCCGCGGTCAGTTCGACCAGCAGATCCTGGCCCTTGCCCAATGCGATTTCTGTCATTTCCTGTCTCCTGTTTGAGTGACCGGCAGGTCCGCGACCTCCGCGAGCCTACCCGTTCGCAGAGTCCGTCGAGGAGAACCTTGTGCCCGCACCGTCCGAAGACAGAAGCCTACCCCTAAGCTTCATGCGGAAGAAAAACGGTTCTCGCCGGATATTGCTTTCGATAGAACCCGCCCCGTTACCCACGTCCGGCGATTCTTCAATACGAAAAATCTCCCGGATTGGTGGAAAAGACGCAGGAACGCCTAATCTAGAACAACATCTGAACTCTACTTTTAATGGAGTATCACCGCTTCGCCAAATGTCCAAGTGCGAAATTTAACAGTTACCGGCCTTTCTGAAGGCTATAGAAGCCCTAAATCGGCTTTACTGACGGATAGACGAGAATTTCATCAAATATGACAGGGTTATAACTCGTTTCCGACAGCTTATATTCATTTTGCATCATCATTCATTTCGTCGCGAACGGATTGCGATGACAGCGGATAACCGACCTTGTGCGCCGCCATGGCAAGCAGATGCGCGGAAACCGGCGCCGTCAGGACGAAGAAAAAGAAGCCCGCAAGCGCCCGCGCGAATGTCGAAAGATCGCCGGCATGCAGCGCGACCGCCAGCAGCATGAGCCCGGAACCGACCGTACCGGCCTTGGAGGCCGCGTGCATGCGCGTATAGACGTCCGGCAGGCGATTGAGCCCGACCGCCGCCACGAGCGCGAAACCGGCACCGGAAAGGATCAGGAAAGCGGTGAGGATGGCGACCAGCGAATCAGTCATTTCCGTGCCTTTCGCCGCACGGCGGGTCCCGCCCCGCTCCTGCGCTTTTCTCCGGGCTTGCGCCTGTGCGCCGCCGGCGCGGCCATCAGCATCCGGCCCGCGCCTTCGGGGGGCGCCCCTTCCCGGCCGCGCGCGAGGATGAAGCGGGCGAAGGCGACGGTCGCCAGGAAACCGACGAGCCCCAGCGAAATCGCGATGTCGATGTAAAGCGTGAAGCCGGTGCGGATGGCGATCAGCGCGATGAAGCCGATGACGATGCCGACCAGCATGTCGAGCGCCACCACGCGGTCGGCGAGCGTCGGCCCCTTGATCACCCGCCAGACCGTCAGCAGGAAGGACAGGCCGAGCACCAGGAACGCGAACCAGAGGGCCCAGGAGAGGATCGTTTCGGCCACCGTCATCGGAACGCCTCCATGATCTTCCTCTCGAAGCCGTTCGCGATATCCCGCCTGGTCGCCTCGATGTCGGAGCAGTCGATCGCATGGACGAAGAGGGTCCTGCGGTCCTCGGAGACGTCGACCGAGAGCGTGCCCGGGGTCAGCGTGATGAGATTGGCCAGAAGCGTGATTTCAAAATCCCGGTCGACGGTGAGCGGAAAGGCGAAGATGCCGGGCTTCAGGTCCATGCGCGGGCTGACGACGAGCACCGCCACCTTCCAGGCCGAAAGCCCCAGCTCCTTGAAGAACAGGAGAGCGAGCGACAGGATGCGGCCAAGCCTCCGCCAATAGCCGCGCCCGCTCGTCTGGTCGCGGACGATCCACAGCGAAAGCGTCGAAAGCGCGAAGCCGAAGATCAGGTTGTGCAGCGTCGCGCTGCCGGTGATGGCGGCCCAGATGATGGCGAAGACCAGCGACAGGATGTAGGTGATCACGGTGCGGCACCCCGCTCTGTCGTCGGCCGGGAAAAGACCGAACCTGTGTAGCCCGACGGATCGGCAAGCGCGTCCGCCGCCCTCTGCGTCAGGTCGAGCAGGGGTTCCGGCAGGAGGCCGAAGAGAACGACGAGCGCCGTCAGGAACCCGAGCGGCAGGGCGGTCCGCCAGTTGCCGGCCGCCGCCCCCGGCCCGGACGGCGCCTCTCCGGCAAGCTGTCCTTCGACGGGTGCGGGCAGCGGCCGCCAATAGGCAAACAGGAAGACGCGTGCGAGCGCAAGCGTGACGACGAAGGCGGAAACGAGGATGGCGGCGGCCAGCCACCACGCGCCGATGTCGAGCGAAGCCTTCAGGAGCGCCACCTTCGGCCACAGGCCGGAGAGCGGCGGAAGCCCGGCGGCGGCCAGGAAAAGCGCAAGCGACGCGGCCGAGAACCACGGCGCCTGCCGGTAAAGCCCGCCGAGCCCCGAGAGCGACCAGGCGCCGGTCAGCCGCGCCGCCTCGCCGGCGACCAGATAGAGCGCGGTCATCGTCGCGACGGAGTGCAGCGCATAGAGGATCGCGCCGCTGACCGCCGCCGGCGTGCCGATCGCCACGCCGGCCAGCATGTTGCCGATGCCGGCGATCACCACGTAGCCGACCAGCCTGCGCGTGTCGCTCTGGGCAAGGGCGCCGAGCGCGCCCATCAGCATGGTCAAGACGGCCAGGACGGCGATCACCAGGCTCAGTTCCTCCCGCTCGACGGGAAACAGCATGACGGTGACGCGGATCAGCGCATAGACGCCGACCTTGGTGAGCAGTCCGCCGAAGAGAGCCGACACGGTGATGCGCGGCGTGTGGTAGGAGGCCGGCAGCCAGAAGTTCACCGGGAACGCCGCCGCCTTCATGGAGAAGGCCAGGATGAACAGCGCCGTCAGCGTCGCAAGCGGCGCCGTCTCGCGCAGGGTCCCGGCCTTGCGGGCGATATCGGCCATGTTGAGCGTGCCGAAGATCGCGTAGAGATATCCGACCGCGATCAGGAACAGGGTGGTGCCGATCAGGTTGAGGATCGCATATTTCAGCGCCCCGTCGATCTGTTCCGGCTCCGAGCCCAGGATCAGCAGGCCGAAGGACGAGATCAGCAGCACTTCGAACCAGACATAGAGGTTGAAGATGTCGCCGGTGAGGAAGGAACCCGTCACCCCCGCCATCAGCAGCATCAGGAAGGGGAAGAAGCCGTAGCGGCGGCCATTGGCGTCGATGTCGCCGAGCGCGAAGATACCGGCGGCGAGCGCGGCCGCCGCCGAGGCCAGCGCCATGGCGGCGCCGAAGAGATCGGCCGTGAAGGCGATGCCGAAGGGCGGCAGCCAGCGCCCCATCACCATGGTCACCGGCCCGTGGCTCCAGACGCGCCAGAGGAGCGCGGCGTCGAGGAGGACGAGCAGGACGAGGCCCGCGATCGCGATCGCCCCATGCAGGCGGACGGATTTGCGCACCATCATCAGAAGCGCGCCGAGGCCGATCATCCAGGCGACCGGCAGCACGACGAGCCATTCGGCCAGGGGCGGCGGGGCGAGGACGAGCGCGGCGGAAAGATCCGTCGGAGGAGAAGCCATCTCAATACCCCATCGGCGGAAGCTCTTCGTCGCGCGGCTCGGCAAGACGCATCTCGTCGGTATTGTCGGTGCCGAGTTCCTGATAGGCGCGGTAGGTCAGCACCAGCAGGAAGGCGAAGAAGGAAAAGGAAATGACGATCGCCGTCAGGATCAGCGCCTGCGGCAGCGGATTTGCGGCCCCGGCCGGCAGCGCGTCCACGCCGCCCGGGATGATCGGCGGCACCTCGCGGGTCAGCCGGCCGGTCGTGAACAGAAGCAGGTTCACCGCATTGCCGAGCAGCACGATGCCGAGCAGGATGCGCACCGTGTGCTTCGACAGCAGAAGATAGACGGCGGCGGTGAAGAACAGGCCGATCAGAACGGCAAGGAGCGCCTCCATCAATCCTCCTCCCTTCCCGAATCCTGTTCCAGCGCGAGCGCGATCGACGTGATGGCGCCGACGACGACCAGATAGACGCCGAGGTCGAAGGACATGACGGTCGCGAGCGGCACTTCGATGCCCAGGATTTCCGGATAGACCCAGAGCCCGGTCATGAAGGGCACGCCGGCGAAAATCGAGACGAGGCCGGAAAGCGTCGCCAGCATCAGGCCCGCTCCGGCGATCGCCATCGGATGGAAGCGGATGGCGCGGCGCACCGCCCCCACCCCGAACGCGATGCCATAGATCGCCAGCGCCGAAGCCGCGATCAGCCCGCCGATGAAGCCGCCGCCCGGCTCGTTGTGGCCGCGCAGGAGCACGAAGACCGAAAAGAGCAGCATCAGGGCGGTAAGCACGGGCGCGACGGTGCGCAGGATCAGCGTGTTCATGGCTGGACACCTTTCGCGCGCCCTGCCCCTGCCGCCGGGCAGGACCGCTTCCCTCCGTCCTGCCCATTCGAGGGAGCAGGCCGCCCCCCTCTGTCCTGCCGGACATCTCCCCCACGAGGGGGGAGATTGGCCAAACGTGCCGGTTTCCCTCCATCGCTAACGTTCGTTTGGAGCGAGACGTCGCGGCGATTCGATCTCCCCCCCTGTGGGGGAGATGTCCGGCAGGACAGAGGGGGGTAAGCGACGGATATCATCGCCCTTCCTCCTCTTGCGAGGCCTTCCCGCCCGCACGCACCCGGATCAGCGCCAGGACCGCAAGGCCGGTGATCATCACCACGGCGATCTCGCCGAGCGTGTCCGTGCCGCGGAAATCGACGATGATGACGTTCACGACATTGGCGCCGTGGGCGACGACCTTCGAATAGGCGTTGAAGAAATCCGTCAGCACGGCGTCGAACGGCGCCTCGACCGACTTCAGGAGCAGCAGCGTGAAACCGATGCCGCAGGCGGCCGCCACGGCCGCGTCGAACAGCAATTGCCCGGGCGGGCGGTGATCCGCCGAGGAAAGCCTCAGCCGGGTCATGACCAGCGCCAGGATGACGACCGACAGCGTCTCGACCATGAACTGCGTGAAGGAGAGGTCCGGCGCGCCGAAAAGCAGGAAGATGACCGCCACCGCAAAACCCTGGATGCCGAGCGAGACGATCGCCGTCAGCCGGTCCTTCGCCCTCAGCACCGCGAAAACGCCGACCGCCGCGATCAGCAGGAAGGCCGCTTCCTGCACGAGGATATCGGCCGGCAGGTCCGGCAGGCCCGGCAGCTCGCCGAAGACGACCGGGGGGACCAGCAGTGTCAGCGCCAGCAGGATGAAGGTGGCGGTGACATAGATCTCCAGCCGGCCGGGCTGCACGAAGCGGGTGACCGCGACGGAAACCCGGACGAGCCCGGACACGAAATGATCGAAACCGCGATCCGGCCCCGGGCCGAGATTTTCCAGGACACGGGCCATCGCCGCGCGGGCGGCGTCCAGCCGCCAGTAGACGAGCGCGCCGAGCGCCACGGTGACGACCGAGAGCAGCAGGGGAATGCCCGGATGCGGCACCGTGGTGATGTCGATCACCACCTTCTCGTCGGCGATGGCGCTTGCCATGGGCGAGGAGATGTAGCGGTGGGCGATGCCGGGAAAGATGCCGCCGAGCAGGCCGAGGACGGCGAGGTAGACCGGGCCGAGCAGGAGCACGACCGGCCCTTCGTGCACGTCGCGCGTCGCCTCGGTCCGCGCGCCCAGGAACGGCTTCAGGGCCACCGCGAAGGCGAGCGCGAACATCAGTGCGTTGCCGATCACCGCAAGGCCGGTGAAGAAGACCGCCCGCGGATTGCCGGCGGCGAGCGCCGCATAGATTTCCTCCTTGGCGAGGAAGCCGAAGAAGAGCGGCAGCCCCCCCATCGAAAGAGCCGACAGCAGGGCCGCGCCGAAGGTGATCGGCATTACGGAACGCAGGCCCCCGAGCTGCGTCACGTCACGGACGACGGCCTCGTGATCGACCGCGCCCACCGCCATGAAGAGCGCTCCCTTGAACAGGCAATGGGCGACGAGATAGAGCACCGCCGCCTCCACCGCGTGCGGGGAGCCGAAGCCGGTCAGCATGACCAGCAGGCCGAGCGAAGCCATGGTCGTGTAGGCGAGGATGAGCTTCATGTCGGTCTGGCGCAGGCCGAGCATGGTGCCGGCAATCAGCGTGATGCCGCCGAAGAAGGGCAGCAGGATCTCCCAGGCCGGGGTCGCCCCCAGGACCGGGTTCAGCCGCATCAGCAGATAGACGCCGGCCTTCACCATGGTCGCCGAATGCAGGTAGGCCGAGACGGGAGACGGCGCCTCCATGGCGTTCGGCAGCCAGAAATGGAAGGGAAACTGCGCCGACTTGGTGAAGGCGCCGCCGAGCACCAGCAGGAGGGTCGCGAGATAGAACGGGCTTTCGCGCAGGCCGCCTTCCAGATGCACGAGCAGCGAAAGCTGCGTGACGCCCGAGACGTTCCAGAGGAAGACGAGGCCCGCGAGCAGGCAAAGCCCGCCCCCGCCGGTCACCACCAGCGCCTGCAGCGCCGCGCGCCGCGCCGCCTCCCGCCCATGGTCGAAGCCGATCAGCAGGAAGGACGTGATCGAGGTGAGTTCCCAATAGACGAAGAGCATCAGGAAGCTGTCGGAAACGACAAGCCCCAGCATGGCTCCCATGAAGAGCAGGATGAAGGCGAGGAAACGGCCCTGATCCGGATGGCCCTTCATGTAGCTGCCGGAATAGACGACGATCAGCGCCCCCATGCCGGTGATCAGCAGCGCGAAGCTGAGCGACAGGCCGTCCAGGAACCAGGAGAAGGACAGGTTGAAACTCGGCGCCCAAGCATAACCGCCCGTCACGACCTCGCCGGCCGCGATCTCCGGCAGGAAGCCGCACAGATGCAGGAAGACGAGCGCCGGCGCGAGCGCAAGCAGCCAGGCCGCCCCGGCGCCGAACCGACGGACGAGGAAAGGCGCGAAGGCCGCCCCCAGGAAGGGCAGGAACAACGCAATGAACGTCAATGCCGGCGCATTGGCAGCCAATGTCATCTCCCACCTTGAAAAACCTGAGACCATACCCTTCCGGAAGGAACTGGTTTTCTAGGGGAAACAATCGGCCGCCTCAAGCAGAACCGGACGCTACGCACAAAAACACGACTTTCCCTCCGGCGCCCGGATACCTATCTATGGGAAAAACGAAAGGAATCTCCACGATGTCCGATACGATCACTCCGAAAGTCCACAAAAGCGACGCCGAATGGCGCGAGCAGCTCTCGTCCGAGCAATATCGCATCCTGCGCCAGGCGGGCACCGAGCGCGCCTTCACCGGCCCCTTCTGGAACAGCAAGGAAAAGGGCCTCTACCGCTGTGCGGGCTGTGGCGAGGAACTCTTCGTCTCCGACACCAAGTTCGATTCGGGCTGCGGCTGGCCGAGCTATTTCGAGCCGGTGAAGCCGGGCGTCGTGACCGAGCACCGGGATGCCACGCATGGCATGATCCGCACGGAGGTGCGCTGCGCCAATTGCGGCGGCCATCTCGGCCACGTCTTCCCGGACGGCCCGCCGCCGACCGGCCTGCGCTACTGCATCAACGGCCACGCGATGACCTTCGAGCCGCTGAAGTAACATCGGCCCAAGGCCGGCCGCTCGGATACGCAACCCGGACACGGCATGGGCGCCGAAGGCGCTCATGCCCCGTGCGCCTGTCGCAGGGGGCCGGTCCTGCGACGACGCGACGTCCGATGAGGACCTTCGCCCCAACCGGAACTCCCGCGGCATCGCGCCTCGCCTCAAGGTTCCGCGATATCCTCCCGGACGTCCAGAATGCGGTCGATGAGGCCCCATTCCAGGGCTTCCTCGGCGGTCATGAAGCGATCGCGGTCCATCGCGCGTTCGAATTCCTCATAGCTGCGTCCGCAATGCTCGGCATAGAGCCTCGTCATGCGTTGCTTGGTCTTCAGGATTTCCTCGGCATGGATGAGCATGTCCGAAGCCTGCCCCTGGAAGCCACCCGACGGCTGGTGGACGAGGATGCTGGCGTTGGGCAATGCGGCCCGCGCGCCGCGCGCCCCCGCCATCAGCAGGAACGATCCCATCGAGCGGGCCGTCCCCATGCACAGCGTATGCACCGGAGCGCGGATGTAGCGCATGGTGTCGTACATCGCGAGACCGGAGGTCACGACGCCGCCCGGCGAATTGATATAAAGACTGATCGGTTTCTTCGGGTTCTCCGCTTCCAGAAACAGCATCTGCGCGCAGACCAGGGCGGAAACGGCATCGTTCACCTCGCCGTTGAGGAAGATGATCCGCTCGCGGAGAAGGCGGGAATAGATGTCGAACGACCTCTCCCCTCTGGCGGACTGCTCTATGACCATGGGGACGAGCTGCATCGCTTCGCGCATCGGCGAACTCCAATCTTTTCGGAACTGTCGGGTTTTCGGAACTTGTCGGATGTCTCCCCGCGTCAGGCGGCGAGCATGAAGGGCGGGCCGTTGCTGTTTGCGGCGGCCCTCGTCGCGCAGCCGAACCTCACGTCCGTGAGTTCGTGGATGATCCGCAGGCTGGTTCCGCCGGCCGCATTCGGGGCGATCCTGAAGGTGACCGTGCTTTCAAGGAAAGGCGGCGCGTTGTCGCGCATCCTGTAGGAAACCTCCTGGCCTGGCGTGACCGAGGTCGCCTCGGCGGCGGCCAGCGCATCCTTCGGCAGCCAGCTTTCGCGAAACTCCGCAATGCTGATCGCGCGCCAGACCTTTTGCGGCAGCGCGTCCAGTTCATACTCGATTTCGAAACCGTCCTTCCGCTCCCCGGCCATTCCGTCGTTCATTGGTCCATATCCTTCAGCAAGAGCTTGAGGGCTTCGATGCGCTGAGGCCAGTAGGCACGATATTTCGACAGCCAGCCGGCGATGAGCGCCAGCCCTTCCGGATCGACCTCATAGTTCACGAAACGGCCCTGCCGCTCCTCGCGCACCAGCCTGGCGCCGCGCAGAACCGACAGGTGCTGGGACATCGCCGGCTGGCTGATCTCCATGCCCTCGCGCAGGGCGCTGGCGTTCATGCCGCCCGCCGCCAGCTTCTCGAAAATCGCGCAGCGGGTGGGGTCCGCCAGGGCCCGGAATATCTCGTTCTCGATCATGCCAACAGATAAGCACGCACTTATGTGATTCGCAAGACCCATATGCGGATCGGCGCGATCAGGCCGGCAGTTCCACCGTGAATGCGAACCGGGTCGTTTCGCCGGGACGCAGCGTCAGGCCGTAGGGGCGCTTCACCAGATCGTCCGAACCGCCAAGCTCGGCGGCCGTGCCGTGCCAGGGCTCGATGCAGATGAAAGGCGCGCCGGGCTTCTGCCAGAGCGCAAGGTTCGGCAGGTTCTCGAAGGAGAATTTCAAGGCCGGCCCGCCTTCGGCGGCGTAGGCCAGCCCCTCGCCCGCCCCTTCGGGAAAGATCATCGCATCCGCCTCGAACATCGCGGGATCGAGGGTCAGCCGGCCTGCCTTGAAGGGCGACGGCAGTCTGCCGCTCTTCACCAGCCCGCCGTCGAGCCGCACGAGCG
Source organism: Neorhizobium puerariae (assembly GCF_042429745.1). Classification (NCBI taxonomy): domain Bacteria; kingdom Pseudomonadati; phylum Pseudomonadota; class Alphaproteobacteria; order Hyphomicrobiales; family Rhizobiaceae; genus Neorhizobium; species Neorhizobium puerariae. The sequence continues at coordinate 348,885 of NZ_JBHMAA010000024.1, forward strand.
CCGGTTCCCCGCCATTGTCGAGCGTGACGGCGTGGGCGCGGCCCGCCGCCCCCGGCAATGGCCAGACGAAGGCCGAATGGAAGCCGAGGCCGAAGGGCATTGCCCGCGCATCGCGGTTTTCCACCTCCGCCGAAACCGTCAGCCTGCGGCCCTCGACCGCATGGGTTACCGCCAGCAGGAATTCGAAGGGATAGACGGCCCGCGTCGCATCCGAGGCGGCCAGCTCGTAGCGGCACATGGCGCCGGTCGAAGCGGCGAGCGAAAACCCGCTGCGCCGGGCGAAACCGTGCTGCGCCATCTCATAGGACCCGCCGTCTATCGTGACCCGGTTTTCCGGCGCCTTGCCCACCATGGGAAAGAGGATCGGCGAGCGGCCGGCCCAGAAGGCGGCGTCGCCGTTCCACAGCCAGGAACGGCCATCCGCCGTGGACAGCGCCTGCATCTCCGCGCCCAGCGGGGAAATATCGACGGTGAGATGATCGTTCGAGATGCGGGTGACGTCCGGCACGGTTCTTTCCTCGCGGCTGGAGCATCGGTCCGGCAATCGGGATCGATCTTTCGGAGGCACGATGCGCGGGTTCGATACGCGGAGCATCCCCCATGCACCCCACCGGACGCAAGGGACCACCCCGATTCATCCGCAGCTTGGCGCAGAAGCATTGCCATTCGATGACCGTGCCCGCCGTCTGCGGCCCCCGCGCTCATTTGCCGTCGACGATCTCCCGCAGGTAGCTTTCGGCGAAGTCGGTCTGGATCTCGATCCACAGCGGCGCGTGGTCGGACATCTGCCATGTGCGCCATTTCTCGTAGAGCTGTTCCGGGGTGCGGGCGCGGTACTTGCTGTTCTTCTCGGGGTCCTTCTTCGGAACGAATTGCTCGTAGAGCTTCATGTCGTCCGGCGTGCTGCGGAAAACATCGGCGTACATGTCGACGATGCCGCCGCCCAGCACCTTGAAACGCTTGTCCTTCACGCGCACGGCGATCTGATCGTAGAAATGGTCGCGGTTCGGCATCCGGGCGCCGTCGATTTCCTCCGGTACCTTGAAACCCTCCTTCGTCAGCGCCGTCATCGTCCCGTGCTCCGGGCTGACGACGTTGAAATCGCCGAGCAGGATGTAGTTTTCCGCCTCGCGGCGGTCCGGATGCGGCTTGTCCGCCTCCGCCAGCCTGCTTTCCTTGTCCTGCCGGTCCGCGAAGAACTCCACCAGCCGCTCGATCTCCGAAATGCGGCGCTTGAGCTTGTCGCCGGAATCGTCGCCGAAATAGATGTGCACCGTGCAGAGGCTGAAGCGGAACCATCCCGACTGGAAGGCGACGAGGAAGGGCGTGCGGGCGAACTGCTGCTCCATCTCCACGATCTTCGGCTCGATATCCGGCTGGTCCTTCGGCGCCTTGACCTTCTTGCGGGAGACCACGAGCTGGCCCTCGGGCAGCACGATCTCGCCCGCGATCTTGCGGAACCAGACCTTTTCGGTGTTGTAGACGAAGGCCATGCGCTCGCCGTTGCCGCTCGTCCCTTCCGTCACGTCGGTGGCGATGTAGTCCCATTCGCGGCCCAGGATGCGCATCACCCTGTCGAGCGCGGAAAGATCCCGGTTGATCTCCTGGACGGCCACGAGGTCGAAGCAGGAGATGATCTCGGCGATGTAATAGAAGGTCTCCGGCAGGCGCGGGCCGAACCTGAATTCATTGGAATCGAAGTCGCGGATGTTCCAGGTCGCCAGAAGCAGGGAACTGTCCTTCTTGCGCGCCCGCAAGGGTTCCAGCGTCTTGCGGATGCCGATCAGCCGTTCGGCGCAGCGCTTCGCCGCCGCCGGCTCCTCCCTGAAAGCAAAGCGCAGGCCAGCGTAATTCACCATCGTCCCCTCCCCCGAAGCCGCCCATGCGCATCGCGGCATGGCGGCAGGCCATCATACCTCCCTGAAGCATAGCCCAGTTTTCATACACTTTTAAGTCGCATCCGCGCGCGATGGCGCGCAACCCCTGAAGAGGGGATCTGCTCGCCTCAATCGGGGGCGATTTCGCCGGAATATTGCCCGTCCGTCACAGGCTCCAGCCAGTCGGCCGTCTTGCCGTCGAACGCCTCCTGGATGGCGATATGGGTCATCGCGGTCGCCTTGGCTGCGCCATGCCAGTGCTTTTCGCCGGGCGGGAACCAGACCACGTCGCCCTGGCGGATCACCCGGATCGGCTCGCCCCAGACCTGGGCCAGCCCGAAACCGGCCGTGACGACCAGCGTCTGGCCGAACGGGTGCGTGTGCCAGTTGGTGCGCGCGCCGGGTTCGAAGGTGACGGAGGCGCAGACGGCTCTTGCCGGCGCCGGCGCTTCGTTCAGCGGGTCCAGACGCACCGCCCCGGTGAAATATTCGGCCGGCTGCCTCCTGGAAGGCTGCGAGCCGCTGCGCTTGATGTCCATGACGCTCTCCTCGTGACTGCCCGGTCACTCTTCTCTTCGGGCTTCGCTTCATACAGGGCGGAGCGTCGGACCGCCATCCGTCGCTTGCTTTTCGCTTCTCACCTGTTATGAATTGCAACCCATAAGCGTCGGCTTTTGAGGTTCATTTTGCCTAAGTAATCCCCGGTCTCGACAGTTTCACCCTTCCATGCGGGCAGGCCAGCGGCCGACGCATGCAAGACCTGTTCATCGGGGTGGCGGCTTGAGACCGGTTTGGCATTGATCTGCCAGTGCTGCTCTTGAAAAGCCGCCCTGAACCATCCGACGCTTCGCTTCCACCAACAGTCCGGACCTTCGCCACGCCGCGCCCGCCCCGGGCCTCTCAAGTGCCGTTCCGCATGAACTTCCTGACCGGAAGATCAAAACGGCATGTCCAAAATCCTTCATGTTGAATGGACCGTAACCCCGAAATCCCCACCCCGGCCGATTCTCGCCTGCAGGACCTGCGGCGGGCAGAAAGCCTTCCGCTCCAGCGGGCGCATCCGCCTCAATGCCAACGGCAAGCGGCTGGATGCCTGGCTCATCTACAAATGCACCACCTGCGACGGCACCTGGAACCGGCCGATCTTCGAACGGCAGAGCGTCCGCTCGCTCGACCCGGCCCTGCTGGATGCGCTTCAGGCCAGCACGCCCGGCTTCGTGGAACGCCTCGAATTCGACGCGGGCGGGCTGAAGGCCAAGGCCGGCCGCATCGAGGAAAGCGAGGAGACCGGCATACGGAAACGCGCGCTTTCCGCCGGCCATGACTGGCGGGCGATCCATATCGCACTTTCCCTGCCCTTTTCCGCCAGCCTCAAGCTCGACCGGCTGCTGGCCGCAGAACTCGCCCTCTCCCGCAGCCGGCTGCAAAAGCTCTTCGAGGCGGGCGAGATCAGGATCGAGCCGAAGCGGAAGGACGCGCTGAAACGCGCCGTCCGCGACGGCACGACCATCATGCTCGACCTTCGCGACGAGGCCGAGCGGCTTTCCGTCGGAGGAAGGGCAATGGGCGGCTGACGCGACGGCGACATGCCGTGGCGGGCCGCTGCCGGAAAATCGGGATGCCGACCCGCCACGGCCGTCATGGCGTACTCCGTCGGGGCCTGATGCACCGATGCCGCCGCTATCGCCAACATTCACCCGGAAACCTTGAGTTCCATACAGGTCAGGTCCAGCCAGCGGCCGAACTTGGTGCCCACTTCGGAGAACTTTCCGGCAATGCGGAAGCCGAGTTTCTCGTGCAGCCGGATCGAGGCGGCGTTTTCCGATTCGATCGCGGCGATCATCACATGGACGCCGTTCGAGGCGGCCTCGGCGATCAGGTCCCGCATCAGCAGGCGGCCGATGCCGCCCCCGCGATGATCGCGCTGGACATAGACCGAATGCTCGACCGTATGGCGGTATCCGTCAAAAGCGCGCCAGTCGCCATAGGACGCGTAGCCCGCGACTCTGCCGTCGACCTCGGCCACAAGCACGGGGAACCCGCGCGCCCTCCGCGCCCCGAACCATTCCCGGCGGTTGTCCAGATCGACCAGCACCTCGTTCCAGATCGCCGTCGTATTGGCGACCGCGTCGTTATAGATTTCCATGATCGCCGGAAGATCGGCTTCCGAAGCTGCCCGCACCAGGGTCGTGGTCATGTCCTGCCGTCCACTATAATATCGATATATCCACTTTAGCGGACGATCTGCTCAAATCAAAGGGCCGTTCAAATCGAAGGAAGCCCATCCGGCCCGGATGACGATCAGAGGCCGCCGGCGAGGCTGAAGCAGGTCATCACCGCGCCGTAATGCACCGCGGCGGCGGCCACCACGAAACCGTGCCAGATGGCGTTCTGGAAGCGCAGCCTTTCCCAGACATGGAAGATGACGCCGAGCGAATAGATGAGCCCGCCGATGATGATCAGCCAGACCGTCACGGGCGGCAGGTATTGCGAGATGGGCCCGGCCACCATGACGCCGCTCCAGCCCATGCCGAGGTAAAGCAGGATCGCCAGCTTGTCGTAACGGCCGGGAAACAGGCATTTCAGCAGGATGCCGACAAGGGCCGTCGTCCAGATCGCCATCAGCATGGCGAAGATCCACGGGTCCTGCGCGCCGCGCTGCAGGAAGGGCGTGTAGGTGGCGGCGATCAGGATGAAGATCGCCGAGTGGTCGAGCCTTCTCAGGACCCACTTGGTGCGGGAGTGCGGCCAGATATTGTAGGTGAAGGAGATCGACAGACAGAGCACCAGCCCCAGCCCGTAGATCCAGGCGGCGGCAATCGCGCCGTGGCTCGACCAGACCGTGGCGTAGAAGATCAGCGCGGTGGCGCCGACCAGCGCGAAGACGATGCCGATGCCGTTGATGATGCCATCCGCGACGATCTCGTGAAAATCGTATTTCCGTCCGAAATTGAAGAACTCGCTCATCCTGCCTTCCCGCCTCTTCGCCCAAGATGAGCCCGGCGCAGGCGGAAGGCAAGAGATGAGCGCTTCATATTCGGGCGCCGCGGCGCGCTTTCCGAAAACCGCTTCCGATTTTCAGGCCGATGCCACGGTTCCCGGCGGCAGCCTTCCGGCCTAGACCTCGCCGGCGCAGGCCTGGCAAAGCGGCGTATGCGGCACGGTGTCGAGCCGCTTTTCCGCGATCGGCTGGCCGCATCGGGCGCATATGCCGAAAGTGCCCTTGGCGATGCGCTCCAGGGCGGCGTCGATCGCCATGAGTTCACGCTCGCCGACCTCGCCCAGTTCATCGAGCACCTCGTCGTTGTTCCGTTCGATGGCGCGGTCGTCATCGTCGGGATTGCGCGGCGCGGTGAAATCCTGCTCGATACGCGTGAGGCGGTTTTCCAGTTCGGCTTTCCTCGCCCGCAGGACGGTTTCGTATCTTGCTGTATCCATGACTTTATCCTCCTTGCGGCGTCGGCCCGAAAATCGATACCCGTTTTCGGAAAGCACGATGCGTCGATCTGCTATTCACTCAGGGCATCCCTTGCGCATCCGCCCGCACGCGCCGCGACCTAGCGGTCGATCAGCACCGAGCATTTGGCATAACGCACGATGCGGTCGGCCGTGGCGCCGATGAAATAGTTCGAGAAATCCGGCACATGCGACGCGACGACGATCAGGTCGGCCTTGCGCTGCTCCGCCGCGGCCAGAATCTCCCGCGCGGGCGAGCCCTCCCGGATCTCGATCTCGGCGGTCACCCCGGCCTTCGCCTTGAGATCGATCAGGGTCTGCTCGGCTTCCTGCCGCGCCTTCACGATCAGGTCGACGGAAAGATCCGAGACGAGGTAACCCGGCAGATTCTCGACGACGTTGAGCAGCAGAAGCGACCCGCCCCCATCCAGCAGCGTCGATGCCTTGCGCAATATCCGCTCGCCCTTTTCGAATTCGGCGATGTCCACCGCGACGATGATCTTCTTGTACATTGCGGCCTCCTTTTCCTTTTTTCCTTTCTTCCTTTCTATTCCCATATTCCTTTCCTGTCAGTTTCCCGGTGCATTGATCGAGGTCAACCGGGCCCGGACACCGTTTCAATTTCGTAGACAATCAATCGCCAATTCGCGCCCTATCGTGAACGATGGTGATCGGCCATATAGGAACCAAAGGGTGCCGGAAGCGCCCGACCGATGAGGATTTCGAAATGTCCGATGCTGTTCAATCTTTCGCTTTGTCCCGGCCCGCCCATGTGCGCGACGCGCATCTCGTCGTCAGCGACCTGGCCAGCGTCTCCGATTTCTACCAGAAGGTCATCGGCCTCAAGCCGATCGAGAAAACCGCAAGCGGCGAGGTGCTCGGCGTCGCCGGCCGGCCGCTCCTGACGCTGACCACCGGCAACGGCGTTTCCCGCGCGCCGCGCAATGCGGCCGGCCTGTTCCACACCGCCTTCCTGGTGCCGGACCGGCGGGAGCTCGCCCACTGGCTGGCGCATGCCGCCCATAACAACGTGCGGCTGGACGGCGCGTCCGACCATCTCGTCAGCGAGGCGCTCTACCTCTCCGACCCCGAAGGCAACGGCATCGAGATCTATCGCGACCGCAAGCCGGAGGAATGGACCTACCATCCGGACGGCACGGTCGCCATGGCGACCGAAAGGCTGAACCTGCAGGAACTCTACGGCAGCGCGCCGAAGGAAGGCTGGAACGGCATGGCGGACGGCACGGCCGTGGGCCACATCCATCTCCAGGTCGGCGACATACCGCAGGCCGACGCCTTCTATCGCGACGTGCTGGGCCTCAAGATCATGGCGCGGTATCCGGGAGCGAGCTTCTTCGCCACCGGCGACTACCACCACCATATCGCCGCCAATATCTGGAACAGCCGCGGCGCCCGCGCCCGGGAGGGCAACATGACCGGCCTCTCGGACTATAGCGTGCGCTTCAACGACAAGGCGGCGCTCGACAGGGCGCTGAACGCCCTCGACGCCCAGGAGATCGCCACGACGAAGACCGCCGAAGGTTATTCGCTCAGGGACCCTTGGGGCATCGGCCTGACGCTCGCGGCCTGATCCATACGCCCTCCTCCCCGTGAAAGCGGCGCTCCGGAACCGGTGCGCCGCTTTTGCGTTGAAGGGCATCACGGGGGACCCTGGGACAGATGGCGATATTGACTGCGCGCGGCGCCAAGCCGAAGAAACATCCGGTCGACATAGCAGGCGTGGCCCGCAAGGACGCAGCCCTGAACGGCGAAGAGCTGGACATGACGGAACACCGCCCCCGGCTCGGCCGCGAGGCGCTGGACGTCGCGATGGCCTGGGCGGTGATCGGCATCTTCACGATCGTCTTCTTCGCCATCGTCCACTACATGTCGCTCATCCTGATCCCCGTGACGCTCGCCGTCGTGGTGGGGCTGATCCTCGGGCTTGCCGCCGACCGCCTCGGCCAGGCCGGCGTGCCGCGCTTCGGCATCGCGCTCATCCTCTCGACGCTCGTCTTCGCGGTGCTCTTCCTGATCGTCAACTCGCTGGCGGAACCGGCCGCCATCCTGGTCAGGGAAGGCCCCAACTTCATCGAGCGGACGATCAACCGCATCATGCCCTTTCTGGAGCGGCAGCACTGGCTGAACATCTCGCCCGCCACGTTCGAGACGGGGCCGATGTCGATGCAGTCGCTGATCGAGAATTCCAGCAACATCCTGGGCGTCGTCACCGGCAGCCTCACTCCGGCGATCATCCAGGGGCTGATCTTCTTCGCCGCGCTGCTGCTGTTCCTCTATGGCCGCGTCAGGCTGCGGCGCACCGTCATACTCGCTTTCCCGACCCGGCGGCAGCGGCTGATCGCAATCCGCGTGCTCAACGCCATCGACCAGGTGCTCGGCTACTATTTCGCGACGGCGAGCATCCTCTATTTCGGACTGGGGATCACCATGACCCTGATCGCCTGGTTCGGCGGCCTCGCCATGCCGGTGCTCTGGGGCCTGTTCGCCTTCCTGTCCAGCTTCATCCCGTTTCTCGGCATCACGCTGATGACGATTTCGGTGGCGGTGGCCGGCATCCTCACCCACGACGCCCTGTTCATCGGGCTCATCCCGGCCGTCATCTTCTTCTGCGTGCATCTCGCCATGGAGAACCTGGTCTTCCCGGCGATCATGGGCCGCCAATGGGAGATCAACCCGTTCATCGTCTTTCTCGCCATCCTGTTCTGGACATGGATGTGGGGCGCGGTCGGCGCCATGCTGGCGCTGCCGCTTTCCCTGATCCTGATGACCGTGCTTGCCGAACTCTTCCCGGAACGAAAGGCCACGCCGCACCTGCCGGGCTGACGGCGGGCGCGGCATGACCCGGCATGCTTCCGCATCAGTCGTAGAGGTAATATCGCTCCCACTGCTCGCGGGGAACCTTGGAGCCGATCTTGTAGTCGAAGGACATGATCTTCAGTCCCTGTTCGGCAGTCTCGCAATCGAACTTCAGGCGATACCAGTCGCCGCCGCTGCGGAAGACCGCGCCCGGCGCGCGGATGGAATTGTCCGTCTCGACCGGATCGGCGAACGTGTAGGCAATCACCTTGTCGGGTTTGAATTCCCCCTCCTCGCGGATGCGGTTCATCGCCTCGATATCGCAACGCTGCTCGCGCCTTTCATCGGGGGCAAGCGCATTGAGCTGCCTGACGATGCGGGCCTCGAGGGCATGGGCCGGCAAGGCGGAAAGAAGGGTGAGCGCTACGAGCGACCAGTGTCTCATCATGTCATTTCCTATCCAATGTGACTCGGACGGCGCGGAAACTAGGAAATGGAAACCGGATTGACCACCTACCAGAGCGGGAAACAGGATGATGTGATCGGGCCGGGACGTGCCCCGGCCCTCGAGGCGGGCCGCGGCCGGTTGAGCATTCCCGCTTCTGCCGCTTGCCTCGCGGGCAAGCGGCCCCTATCTCTGGCACTCCCGTAAAAAGACAATCCGGAGCGCTTCCTTGGACCTCTCCCGCAAACCGCCTTTCGCCCGCCTTCGCGCCTCCCCGGCCGCCGCGAGGAAGCCGGTCTCCGATACCCGCCACGGCGTGACCCGCACCGACGACTACGCGTGGCTGAGGGCCGACAACTGGCAGGCGATGTTCAAGGACCCGTCGATCCTCGACCCGGAAATCCGCGCCTATCTGGAAGCCGAGAACGCCTATATGGAAGCGGCGATGGGCGACACGGCGGACCTGCAGAAGGCACTGTTTGCCGAAATGCGCGGCCGCATCAAGGAGGACGACAGTTCCGTGCCGATGAAGGACGGGCCTTTCGCCTACGGCACGCTCTACGTCACCGGCGGCGAGCAGCCGCATTACTTCCGCACCCCGCGCGACGGCGGCGACCGCCAGGTCCTGCTCGACGGCGACAGGGAGGCGAGCGGCAAGGATTATTTCCGCCTGTCCGGCATCGACCATACGACGGACCACAGCCGCGGCATCTGGGGTTATGACGACAAGGGGTCGGAATATTTCACGCTGCGCATCCGCGACCTCGCGACCGGCGAAGACCTGTCCGACGTGATCGAGAACACCTCCGGCGGCGGCGTCTGGGCGCCGGACGGCAAGAGCTTCTTCTACACGCTGCAGGACGAGAACCACCGTCCCTCGAAGGTCTTCCACCATATCGTCGGCCAGCCGCAATCGGAAGACCGGCTGGTCTACGAGGAAGAGGACCCGGGCTTCTTCATGGGCGTCGGCGGCTCGCTGCTCGACGACTTCATCTATATCGACATCCACGACCACGAGACGTCCGAATACCGCATCCTTTCGACCGCCGGCCTGACGGGCGAGCCGAAGCTGGTCGCGGCGCGCGAGGAAGGCGTCGAATATTCGATGACGGAAGGCGGGGATGTCTTCTACATCCTCACCAATGACGGCGGCGCCAAGGATTTCAAGATCATGGCCGCGCCCGTCGGCGCGCCGGGCAAGGAGAACTGGACCGAGGTCGTGCCGCACGAGCCGGGCCGGCTGATCATTTCCCACATGGCGTTCGCGCGCCATCTCCTCTGGCTGCAGCGCAAGGACGGCCTGCCGCAGATCGTCATCCGCGACCGCAGGACCGGCGAGGAACATGCGATCGCCTTTGCGGAAGAAGCCTATTCGCTCGGCCTTTCGGGCGCGGCGGAATACGACACCGACGTCATCCGCTTCTCCTACTCCTCGATGACGACGCCGAGCCAGCTCTTCGACTACGACATGACGACCCGCGAGCGGGTGCTGCTCAAGACGCAGGAAGTGCCCTCCGGCCACGATCCGGACGACTACGTGACCCGCCGGGTGATGGCGCCCGCCCATGACGGCGAGCTGGTGCCGGTCTCGCTGCTCTACCGCAGGGACGTGGCCCTCGACGGCTCCGCGCCCTGCCTTCTCTACGGCTACGGCGCCTACGGCATCACCATTCCGGCCGGTTTCTCGACCAACGCCCTGTCGCTCGCCGATCGCGGCTTCGTCTATGCCATCGCCCATATCCGCGGCGGCAAGGACAAGGGTTTCGCCTGGTACGAAAACGGCAAGATGCAGCACAAGCAGAATACATTCAAGGACTTCATCGCCGCGGCCGACTATCTGAATCAGGAGAAGTTCACGTCCTACGCGAACATCATCGCCGAAGGAGGGTCCGCGGGCGGCATGCTGATGGGCGCCATCGCCAACATGGCGCCGGAAAAATTCGCCGGCATCATCGCCGCCGTGCCCTTCGTCGACGTCCTGAACACCATGCTGGACGACACGCTGCCGCTCACCCCGCCCGAATGGCCCGAATGGGGCAACCCGATCGAGAGCCTGGAGGAATACCGGTGGATCGCCGCCTACAGCCCCTACGACAATGTCGGCGCCAGACCCTATCCGCCGATCCTCGCGCTTTCCGGCCTCACCGATCCGCGCGTCACCTACTGGGAGCCGACCAAATGGGTGGCCAGGCTCAGGGAAAAGGCGCCCGAGGCCGGGCCTTATCTCCTGAAGACCAACATGGCCGCCGGCCATGGCGGCAAGTCCGGCCGCTTCCAGCGCCTGGAGGAGATCGCCTTCGAATATGCGTTTGCGATCAAGGTGGCGGGGAAGATGTGAATGGCACTGCGCGGGATGAGAGACGGTCTGCCGGGCCGGCCCCCTCTGTCCTGCCGGACATCTCCCCCACAGGTGGGGAGATCACAAGCCGCATGGCTTTCCCACCAGGCGAGCCCCATGCTCTGCCGCTACCGTTGTTGTTTGGGAAACCGATCCCCCCTTGTGGGAAGATGCCCGGCAGGGCAGAGGGGGTGGACACAGCATGCCTTCTCGCCAACCGAGAATACAGCAAAGCAAGCTTGCGACCCGAGGGAGACAGTAATTGACCGTCTATGTAGCCTTGCTCCGAGCGGTGAATGTCAGCGGTACGGGCGCATTGCCGATGACCGAGCTCAAGGCGATCTGCGAAGGGCTCGGTTTCTCCGACGCCCAGACCTACATCCAGAGCGGCAATGCGCTGTTCCGCTCGGACGAGCCGGAGGATGTCGCCGCTGAAAAACTCGATACGGCGCTCGGGAAAAAATTCGGCAAAAGGCCAGGCGTCATGGTGCGCACGACGGAGGAGCTGGAGGAGATCGCCGCGAAAGCCCCCTTCCCCGAGGCCAGGCCGAATTTCCTGTTCGTCCATTTCCTGCCCGAAACAGCGCCGGCCGGTGCGCTGGAGCAGATGGTCGCGCCGGACGGCGAGGAAGCGGTTGTCGCCGGACGCGAGATCTACGTGCATTATCCGATCGGGTCGGGCAAATCGAAGCTGAAACTGCCGGCGCTGAAGGCGGGCACGTCGCGCAATCTCAATACCGTCCGCAAGCTGGCGGAACTGGCCCGCGCGATGGAATAGGCGAACGAAGCGATGGCGGGCATCGTCATTCCCATCGCCTGTTACGCCGTCATCGTCTATGTGCTCGGCGCGATCTCATGGTCGCTGTGGAAGCAGCGGAAGAACAAGGCTCCCGCCTGGCCGCCCTATCCTGTCATCGACGCCAGCGAAGAGGAGATGAATCGGCGACGGGTCGAGCTTCGCGACAGGCTTTCCCACAAGCCGCTTGGCGCGGAGCGGGCGCGGCGGCTTTGGCGGAGGCTGCAGGCGGCCGGGATCGGCGAAGGCCTGATCCACGAATTCCATCGCGACTTCTGCGGCCAGGGGCTGATCCGGACGGAAGCCGGCGTCATCCTCTGCGATATCCAGGACGGGCATTTTCCGGGGCCCGCCATCGCCACCTGGGCGAGCGAGGCGGAGTTCACCGCATTCTTTTCCCGCCAGAGCGATTTCAGCATGAGCGGCTGGGACCCGGCCGAACCGGTCTTCCACACGGAAGACGAATGGTACCGGAACAATCAGCGGCTCCGGACGGAGATCATCGACAGGTTCCTGCAGCGGAACGGATGAAGAACCGCAGCGAAGCACGGTTCGGTTGCACTTTCTTGTCAAGCCCCTGTCGTCAAACCGACACAGTCGCCGCAAGCCTCGCGCAAGGTTCAGGCGTTAACCATTTGTTAACCATTCTGAACACGGGCGCTCTGCCATGAAGATCGATAGCGGCCTTAGCGGCTATTATTATCCCAACCGGACACAAGAGATGGACCGGAAGACAGAAGAAGCGCCTCCGCGCGAAGCGATGTCTGTTCAGCGTTCCCCCAATGCCCTGACGGGCAGCAGCACGCTGCTGTCGTCCTCGCTCGCCAATGCCCTGTGGGTGATGGAGAGCGGAGATTCGGCCGATCAGCCGGCGCCGACCATTCCGCACGACTGGGTCGAGGACCTCTACCAGGAATTCGCCTGAGGCCTGTTTTTCGATCCGTCTCCCTTACGCCGCTTCGGCCGGCGTAACCTCCACCGTGACATGCGACAGATCCCGGATGTCGCGGAGCTTGTCCTTGTAGAAGGACGGCGCCTTCGGGCTTGACGTGACGAGCGCAACGATCGCCGCACGATGGCCCGGCCCCACCTGCCAGACATGCAGGTCGGAAATCCTGTCCTCCTCCGTCTCCACCTTCCGGCGGATTTCGCCCGCGAGATCCTCGTCGTCCGGTTGCGCGTCGAGCAGCACCTTCGCCGTGGTGCGGATCAGCCCCCAGGACCAGCGGGCGATCACCAGACCGCCGACGACGCCCATGACCGGATCGAGCCAGATCCAGCCGTAACCCCGGCCGAGAATGAGCGCGAAGATCGCCAGCACGGAGGTCAGCGCATCGGCAAGCACATGCAGATAAGCGGCGCGCAGGTTGTGATCCTCCGCGCGGCGGGCATGATCGTGGCCGCCGTGGTGGCCGTGGTGACCGTCATGATGGTGGCCGCCGTCATGCGCATGGGCGCCGTGATGGCCGTGGTGGCCGCCGTGCTGGTGGTGATGATCGTCCCGCAACAGCCAGGCGCTCAGCAGGTTGACGGCGAGACCGATGACGGCGACCGCGATCGCCTGATCGAAGTCGATCGCGACCGGATGCGCAAGCCGCAGAAAGCTTTCCCAGGCGATCAGGATCGCGACCAGCGCAAGCACGATGGCGCTGGCGAAACCGGCGAGATCGCCGAGCTTGCCGGTGCCGAACGTGTAGCGCGGGTTGCGGATCTCCCGGCGCGCATAAAGATAGGCGAGCGCGGAGATCAGCATGGCGCCGGCATGGGTCGACATGTGCCAGCCGTCGGCGGTCAGCGCCATGGAGCCGAACACCGATCCGGCGACGATCTCCGCCACCATCATCGCCGCCGTGAGCGCGATCACCAGCCATACCTTGCGTTCGTTGCGCTCATGGTCGGCCCCCAGGAACACATGCTCGTGCTTCAGCTCTTCGATGGAATGCGCCATCGGCCTCTCCTTTTCGCCCGCTCAGCGGATGTAGGTTCTCAGGGCCTCGGCAAGCTCTTCCACCGCCTGGGCTCTTAGCTGTTCATTCTCGGCGTGCTGCACATGCTCATGGAGGTGATCCTCCATCACCTCGCCCGTCAGCCCGGCCAGAGCACCGCGGATCGAGGCCAGAAGCTGCAGCACCTCGCCGCAGGGCGCCTCCTTCTCCAGCGCCCGCTCGACCGCTTCCATCTGCCCCTTCAGCCGGCGCACGCGCGCCAGGAGCTTCGCCTTTTCCCGAATGGTATGGGCCATTGCCAGTTCCTATTAATATAGGGGGGTACCCTATATAAGAGCAAGGCGGACGGCAAGCCCGGCTACGGCATCGCCGGAAAATCGCTTCCGATTTTCGGAAAGCGCGATCTGTCGGTTCAAGAGACTGGAGTGTTCGTCATGCGTCCATTCAGGCGCATGGCGCTCCAGAAAGCCTCGTGCAGGATTGGCCTTCTAAGCCGCCATCAGTCTCATACATCAGTCTCATACCGAGGAGAGTCGCGATGACGACGATTGGCAGCACCAACCCATATCATGCATCTCTTTTGGCCGGTTACGGCAAGAATGGCGGCGACAGGAACACGTCTGGCGGCGGCGACTATACGGCTCCGCGGCAATCGTCCCCGGGCAGCGTCACGGGCGGCGTCACCGGCAGCGATACGGTTTTCGGCGCAAGGCTCGCCGGAGCGCTCTGGAGCATGGAAAGCCAGGGCGTCGACCTCAACCAGACCGCCGACGATGCGTGGCTCGGCGAACCGCGCTCCACCACTTACGAGGACGAGTTCACGGAACTCTCCAGGAAGACCTTCGCCGAGCGCATCCGGGAACAATATCTCGACAAGCACGGCCTGACCGAGGGCGACCTCAAGGCGATGTCGCAGGAGGACCGCGACGCGGTCGAAGCGGAAATCCGCAAGGCGATCCTCGAAGCCACGGGCGTCAATGGCCGGAAGCAGGAGGCGGACATGGAGGCCGGAGCCGCCAATCCGGCCGCGCCGGCCCCCGTCGGGACCGCACGCCAGGGCACCAGGGACGACCCGCTGTTTTCCCTGTAGTGCCGTCGGATATCGCGGCCGCGATCCCCGCAGTCGCGGCCCGCATCCGCCGGGCGACCGCGGATATCGGCGCCGGGGATGCGGAGGAAGGCGGCAGCGCCTTCCGCATCCCCGGCGCCGTACCACCATCCTGCCCGCCATTCCGCCCTCATCCTGCCCGCGAACGCCGCAGCATCTCCGTCGCCTGCAGGAACCACAGGCCGGCGACGACGGCGACGAGCGACCAGAAGACCTGCCCGATATTCCCGCAAGATCCTTCGAACCTGCCGTGGCACCGGCTGCAGCATGGGCTCATGATCGTCACCTCTCCGCTTGTGCCGTTCCGGGTGACGCACTAGATAATTGCTCTAGCGACTAGAGCATCCTGCGTTTAGGTGGAATCGCTTAAGCGCAGACAAGATGCCCTAGATTCAAAATGTTAGAGCGTCCTTGGTGCGCCCGTCCGGGTGCACGGCGCTTCAGAGCTTCAAGGGATTTTTTCGATGCTGTCGATCGGCGATCTTTCGAAACGCACCGGGGTGAAGGTGCCGACCATTCGTTACTACGAGCAGATGGGCCTGATCGCGGCGGCCGAGCGCTCCGAGGGCAACCAGCGCCGTTACGAACGGAGCGACCTCGAACGGCTCGCCTTCATCCGCCACGCGCGCGACCTCGGCCTCGATATCCCGGCGATCCGCGAGCTGATCGCGCTCAGCCAGCATCCCAACGAACCCTGCGCCGATGCGGACCGTATCGCCGCCGACCACCTCGCCGCCGTGCGTGAAAAGATCGAACGGCTGAAGACGCTGGAGCACGAGCTCAACCGGATCGTCTCCCATTGCGACGGCGGCCATTCGATCGAGGAATGCTACGTGATCCGGGCGCTTTCCGACCACGGGCTGTGCGACGGGGAGCACTGATACCTTTCATTCAGGATATCACAAACGGGCGCGAGGACGGTGAATGGAGCAGGCCCTGATTGTCGTCATGAGGCCGCAGCCTGGAACAACCGTCACGGATCTGTAACAGGAAGCCGGTACGGGCCGCTTTTCAAGAATACGGTTTCCCATGTCCGCCCTTTTCCCTCCCCTTTCCCCCTACGAGACCAGTTTCCTTGAAACCGGCGACGGCAACCGGATCTTTTTCGCGCTCTCCGGCAATCCCGCCGGCAAGCCCGCGCTGCTGCTGCATGGCGGGCCGGGGTCGGGCATGTCGGAAAGCGCCAGACGCCACTTCGATCCGAAGGTGTGGCGCATCATCCAGTTCGACCAGCGCGGCTGCGGCAAAAGCACGCCGGATGCCGGTGATTTCGGCAATACGCTCGCCGACAACACCACCCGGCACCTCACCGGCGACATGGAGGCGTTGAGGGAGATGCTGGGCGTGGAGCGCTGGCTGGTCTTCGGACATTCCTGGGGCGCGACATTGGCGCTCGCCTACGCGCAGGAATTTCCCGGCCGCGTCTGCGCGATGATCCTTGCCGGCGTCACCACCACGCGCTGGCAGGAGATAGACTGGCTCTACAACGGCCTCTCGCTCTTCCTGCCGGAGGCCTGGGAGAGGTTCGTCGCCGCAATCCCCGGATACCTGCGGGGCGAGCATCCGGTTGCCGCCTACCATGCCCTACTGAACAGCCCTGATCCGGCGATCCGGCAGAAGGCCGCCTTCGACTGGCACGCCTGGGAAGCGGGCTCGATCTCGGCCGATCCGGGGGCGGGACTGCCCGAACGCTGGAAAGACCCCCGCTTCGTGCTTGCCCGCGCGCGGCTCTGCGCCCATTATTTCCACCATCGCGCCTGGCTGGAAGACGGGCAGTTGCTCGCCGGGGCGCATCTCCTCGCCGGCATACCCGGCGTGCTGATCCAGGGCAGGCTCGACCTGCAGGGTCCGCCCGCGACGGCGCATGCGCTTTCCAGGGCGTGGGCCGGCAGCGCGCTGGTCCTTGTCGAAAACGCCGGCCATTCCACGGGCGACGGAGGCATGGCCGGGGCGATCATCGCCGCCGCGGAGCGTTTCGCGGATGGCACTTGACAAGCTTCATGATCGGGAGCATTGAACGCGCATGATCAAGACGCGCACCATTCTCTCCTGCTCGTACTTTTGGGCCTACCTGTAAAGGGCGGCCGACAGATCATCATGTCAACAAGCCGCCGTCAGGCGGCTTTGTTGTAAGAAACGGCACCTGACGGCGACGCAAGACCGGAAAAGGATGCCGGAAATGACCGAAGATACCGAAATCTCGCTGCCCCGCCCGCCGGTGGTGACCATCCGCGGTGCGAAGTCGCGCGACCTGCCTGCGCTCAACGAAATGATCGCGGCGCTTGCCGCCCATCACAACGATCCGGCCGCCATCACGCCGGAAAAGCTGGAACGCGACCTCTTCGGCCCGATGCCGTGGATCACGGCGCTGGTCGCCGACACCGGTTCGGAACTGATCGGCTACGCCATCCTTGTCCCGCTCTACAGGGCGCAGGAAGGAACGCGCGGCATGGACCTGCATCATCTCTTCGTGCGCGACGGCCATCGCGGCCACGGCATCGGCCATCATCTCGTCTCGCGCGCCCGCGAAGTCGCGAAGAACGCCGGTTGCGACTATCTTTCGGTCAGCGCCGCCACCGGCAATTTCGCCGCCCACCGCTTCTACGAGCAGATGGATTTCAAGCCGCGGCCGGTGACCGGCATGCGCTACATGCAGGCGCTCGCCTGACCCATTCCGGCCAGGGCCTATCCGGCGGCCTTGGCCGGAACCATCGGGCCAACGGGACTTTCAGGACGCTTTGGCAGGGAAACGGCTCAGATGCTCGTGAACGATCTTCCAGTTCGGCCCTTCCCTGGAAAGCACGGTCGTGCCGCGCCCTTCCCCTTCGAGGGTCCTGCCATCGATCTCGGCCTTCCAGCGGAAGCGATAGATGCAACTCGCGGCCTGATCGCCGACGGCGACCCAGTCCACGTCCTCCAGCCAGTAGGTTTCGTTCCCGAGCTGCGCCCAGGTTTTCTCGAATGCATTCCTTATGTCGTCCAGTCCGTGATGCGTGCCATCGGTGAACCAGAAGGTCGCGTCGGCCGAGACGAGCGGCTCGACCTCCTCGAAACGGCGAAGGTTGATCTTCGCTTCGTACAGTTTCATGTGATCCTGTGGCGTCATATCGCTTCCCATCCACGCCGATTGCCGCTCCGGGGACACTAGGCGGTGGCGACCGATTTCGCCACGGGAGATTCGCTCACCGTGCCGGAACCGCCTTCAGGTAGGCGGCGATCGCTTCGAGGTCGCTCTTGGGCAGATGCGCCATGTTCTGCTGCACCTCGACCATGGAGCCGCCGGCGGAATCGTAGTCCGGCGTGAAGCCCGTTTCGAGATAGTTGACGACGTCCGCCTCGCTCCACGAGCCCATGTCCTTCGAGCCCGGCGTGATGTTGGGGATGGTGCCCCGCCCTTCCGGGTTGGGGCCGCCGGCCAGCCAGCGGTCGGCTTCGAAACCGCCGAGCGCATTGCGCGGCGTATGGCACTCGCCGCAATGGCCCGGCCCTTCGGCCAGGAACTGGCCGCGTCTGACCCTGTCGTCGGCGGAGGCAAGCTGCACGCGCGGCCGGTCGGTGAAATAGAGATATTTCCAGCCGCCCACCGTCAGGCGGATGTTGTAGGGGAACCGAAGCTCGTGGGGCGGCGCGAGATAGCTGCTCGACGGCAGGGTCTTCAGGTAACCGAAGAGGTCGTTGACGTCCCCCGCCGAAAGCCGGGCATAGGAGCCGTAGGGGAAGGACGGATAGAGATGCTCGCCATCCGGCCCGACGCCGCGGGTCATGGCGTTGCCGAACTCGGCGAGCGTCCAGTTGCCGATGCCGGCCGCCGGATCGGGCGAGATGTTGGGAATGTGGAAAGTGCCGAAGGGGCTTGGCAATTCCCGGCCGCCGGCCAGCACCTTCAACCCGTCGCCCTTGGCGTTGGGCGCCGCATGACAGCTCGCGCAGCCGCCGGCCCAGAAGAGCTGCTCGCCCCTGGCGAGATCGGCCTCGCCGACATTCGCCCAGTAGGAAGCCGGGTGCGGATCAGGCTTCGTCAACGCCCAGGCGGTCGCTGCTCCAGCGAC
Source organism: Neorhizobium puerariae (assembly GCF_042429745.1). NCBI lineage: Bacteria > Pseudomonadati > Pseudomonadota > Alphaproteobacteria > Hyphomicrobiales > Rhizobiaceae > Neorhizobium > Neorhizobium puerariae. The sequence goes on from NZ_JBHMAA010000024.1 coordinate 367,717, forward strand.
AATCACCACGGCGCCCGCCAGCAGGAATTTCGACCATGTCGAGGCCATCGCCTTCCTCCAGTTCAGTCATGCGATTCGTCATGCCCTATGGGAACGGCCGCAGAAGGCTGCGGCCGTTCCCATGCCGAAAACAATGCGCCTATTTCTTCACGCGGTAGGTCTGGTGACAGCCGTTGCAGCTCGGGCCGAGCGTCTGGAGCGCCGAGCCGACCGCCGCCTGGTCCGCAGGCATGGAAGCGAGAACCGTTTCCGCGTCGGTCGCAAGCTTCGATGCCTTGGCGCGGAAATCCGCCCCGTTTTCCCAGATGGCGGGGGCTGCGGAGGAATTCGTCTCGGAACCGGCGGGGAACTGGTCGGGGAAGGCCTTCATGTTGGCGCTGATCGTCGTCAAAGCCGTGCGGACGGCGGCGGCATCATAGGGCTTTTCACCCTTGGCGATGCCTCCGAGCGTAGCAGTCGCGCCGCCGACGCCCTTCATCAGCTGCTCGCGCTTCGCCTGCGGGGTTTCCTGCGCGATAACGGCAGTGAAGCCGAGACAGAGAATGGCAGCAGCGGCAGCGGCCGTTTTGAACTTCATTGAATCTCTCCTGATTGAGCCGGGCATTCCGGCGGATTCCGACGGCGCATGATTTGCATATTAAATCCGCTGAGGTAGTAACATTTATCTGACATTATTGTGTTTTTCAGAGCACTGCCCGGCCGCTGCCCCGGGGAGCCACGCCCGGGGACCGTCCCTCCCGGTTACGCGGATTGCGCGGGCTCCATTCAGCAAATCTTGAGAGTTAACGGCTAGAGCTTCTGGCACGGAGGTCGCCATGAGCCGAGACATGCGACAATTGGCATATCGAACACTGCAAGCCAGCATGGCCGGCGTCCGGCGCATGGCACCGTTCCATGCCGCGGTGCTCTGCTATTCCCTGGCGGTCGTGCTTCTGTCGTTGCAGCTCGGCAAGGTCGAGGCGCTCGCGCACGATGCCTACCTTGCCCGGCTGGCCCCCGTATACCTGCTGACATTGCCGATGCTCGGGCTGGTCGTCCTGCTCGTGATCCTCATCCACCGGACGAACGACTGGGGCACGCGGAAAAGGGCCGTCATCGCGGCCCTCACCCCGGCGGCGCTCGGCCGGATCATTTCCGGCCTTCTCGCGACCCTCAGCTTCGTCATCTTCATGGGGTCGTTCACGACCTTCAAGAACCTGATGCCGGACATCCGCGGCGGCTTCCTGCAGGACCGTCTGCAGGCCGATTTCGACAGGCTCATTCACTTCGGCCACGATCCCGGCCCGGCGCTGGTCGACCTTTTGAACAGCCCGCTCCTGCTGCGGATCATCGAATGGAACTATAGCGTCCTGTGGGCGCTCCTCGGCTTCATCCCGGTTTTCGTCATTGCGACCGCCAAGGCGGCCGACCGGGTCCGGACGCGCTATTTCATGATGGTTTTCACCGTCTGGGCGGTCATCGGCAGCCTGTTCGCCTGTCTCTTCCTGTCGGCCGGCCCCGCCTTCTATGGCGGAGTGACGGGCGATACGGCCCGGTTTTCCGCGATTCTCGATTTTCTGGGACAAGGAGAGCCGGGCTCCGCGTCCGCGGCCCTTTTCCAGGCCTATCTCTGGAACAATCATCAGGCCGGCACCTCGGCGCTCGGAAGCGGCATCTCCGCCTTCCCAAGCGTGCATGTGGGCGTTGCGACGATGAATGCGCTCTTCCTGCGCGAGATCAACCGCACGGCCGGTCTGCTGGGCTTCGCCTATGTCGGCCTCGTGGCTTTCAGCTCGGTCTATCTGGGCTGGCATTATGCGATCGACGGCTACGCGTCGATCCTCGTGGTCATCCTGCTGCACACGCTGATGCGGCGCATGTTCCATGCCCACGAGACCGCAGCGCGGGAGCCGGCCATATCGCACGCGGCCGGACAACCGGCGGCCCTCACCCCCTCATCCCCTCCCACAGCGTGAGCAGGGAGACGGCGAGGAGCAGGAGGCCGGCGATGCGCCCTACCCAGACGGTCGCGCGGCCGTTGCCGACCAGCACCTGCCGCGCGCGGCCCGCCGCGGCCGCCAGTCCGCCATAGACGGCGAACTGGGTTCCCGCCGTCATCGCCGCCATGACCGCCGCCTGGGGCGCGAGCGGGCCGAAATCCGGCCGCAGGAACTGCGGATACACGGCGAGCATGAACAGATAGGCCTTCGGATTGATGAGGCAGGTGATCGCGCCGCGCCGGAACGCTTCCCAGTTGGAGCGCGTGTCGGCCGGGCCGACATGGTCGACAACGATCGAGCTGCGGATCAGGCCGATCCCGATCCAGGCCATGTACAGCGCGCCGACGATCAGGAGCGGCCTGAACAGCACCGGCACGAGGCTTGCCAGCAGGCCGACGCCGACCGCGCCATAGACCGAATGCACCAGCCCCCCGAGCATGATGCCGAGCGTCGCGGCAAGGCCGGCCGCCCGGCCACGGGTCAGCGCATTGGCCAGAACGAAGATCATGTCCATGCCCGGCACGACGATGATGCCGAAAAGAAGGGTGAAGTAGAGCCAGAGGTTTTCCGTGTATGTCATGTCAGTTGCCGGTTTCGGGAGGAAAGGCTTCCGGCAGGCCGGAACCTTGTTTTTCAATCGGGTATGCGTTCCTATACAGCAGCCCAACTGACAGCGTGTTGTCAGGAGCGATCATCGATCCGGAAGGACACGGCATGCGCAAGGCTTCGCGCCTCTTCGAGATCATCCAGATCCTGCGGCTTGCCGGAAAGCCGGTGACGGCGGCCGGGATCGCCGACCAGCTTGAGGTGACGGTGCGCTCCATCTATCGCGATATCGCCGCCCTGCAGGCCATGCGCGTGCCGATCGAGGGCGAGCGCGGCATCGGCTACATCCTGAGGCCTGGCTTCACGCTGCCGCCGCTGATGCTGTCGATCGAGGAGACGGAAGCGATCGTGCTGGCGCTGGCGCTTCTCGAACGCACCGGCGACACCGGGCTGAAACAGGCCGCCAGACAGGTGAACCGCAAGATCGCCGCCGTCGTGCCGATGCCGCTCGCCCGCGCCTTTTCCGCAAATGCGCTGCATGCCTGGGGCACGGTTGCACCGGTGCCCGAGGCGGTCGACCTCGCCATGGTGCGCCGGGCGATCCGCGACGAGCAGAAACTGGCGCTCGACTATCGCGACGAATACGCGCGCGCCACCGAAAGGACGATCAGGCCGCTCGCGCTCATCTATTATTCGCAGACGGCCAATATCGTCGCCTGGTGCGAACTCCGGCAGGCGATCCGCAACTTCCGCGCCGACCGGGTGGAGCATTGCGAACCCGTCGACGATTTCTTCCGTGGCGAAGGCGAGAGGCTGCGGGCTCTCTGGGTGGAGGGCTGGAATACCGGCGCGACCGTGGCGGAGGCCGGCTGAAGCAATTCGGCAGAAGCGTGCAGCGGCCTTGCGTTCGGAAATCCGGAAGAACAAGGAGATAGAGCACGGAGGCGATCCCCGTTTTCGCCGGACGTGCTCAGAAAGGCAGCAAGCGGCTTTCCTCGCGGCCATGACCGGCAATGACGATGCGGTCGGGGAAGACCTCGACGACAGCGAAGGTGTTTTCCGCCTCGGTGTCGACCATGCCCTTGAAGTTCACGTACCAGGTATTGCCGTCGCGGCCGAGGTTGCCCGCATGGTTATGGCCGTTCAGATAGGCGACGACATTGCCGGAACGGGCAAACAGGCCCGTCAGCCGCTCGCAATCCCACAGATTGTGCTCGTTCTGCGGATGGAGCGGATAGTGGCCCATGACGATGACCTTCTCCCCGGCCTCGCTCGCGCGCTCCAGCGTGACTTCGAGCCAGGCGAACTGTTCGTCGCTCATGCCCCCGTTCCATTCCCTGGCGTTGACCGCTCCCGCGGCGGCGAGGGCGTCCAGCCGCCGCCGGGCCAGCTCATGCCGCGGGTCTCCGGCAGCCGTCGAGAACAGGCTGACCTCGTTGCCGTCGATCACCACGAAACGGAAGCCGCCGCGGGAAAAATCGTGCCAGGCCGCCGGCATCCCCAGGCGCTCGTGGATGCCGCCCAGCCATTCCGGCGAGACCGCGAAATCGTGGTTCCCCGGCAGGAGGAGGCTTTCGTGGCGCAGATCCCCGTAGATCGAAAGAACCGCGTCGTAGTTCTCCCAGCCCCGGTCGATGAGATCGCCGAGCGTCACCACGAAGGAGAGGTCTTCCGCGTTCAGGACGGCGACCGCTTCCCGCAGCTTGCCAAGGCTGTTGCGATAATGGCGGTCGAGCTCCAGCCAGGGGTCTGCATCGGCATATTGAGGATCGGCGATCACGCCGAAGCGGAGAAGCGGGTTCTGACTGGACATGTCGCGGAGGTAAGCCGTTGCTGTGACAGGTATATGACATCGATTGACGGCGACCGGCAGGGTTTTGGCGGCGGCCGCGTCGCGGTCAGCGAGTGAGTTCGCCGGGCGCCTTCACCGACACGCCAACGGCCGGAAATGCTTCAGATTGTTGGTGATGATGGTCAACCCATGAAAACTGGCGATGGTGGTCACTTGTGACTACCTATGGGATTGCAGCCTGTGGAGATCAAGGAAATTCATCTCCGGAACGAAAACACCCGGCGCCTTGCGACACCGGGTGTTCCCGAAAAACGACGACAGGCCGTTCGATTACTTCGTGGCGGCTTCGTAGCGTTCCAGGACGTAGTCCCAGTTGATCAGGCTGTCGACGAAGGCTTCGAGGTACTTCGGACGGGCGTTGCGGTAGTCGATGTAGTAGGAATGTTCCCACACGTCGACGCCGAGGATCGGCTCGGCGCCGTGGACCAGCGGGTTTTCGCCGTTCGGGGTTTTCGAGATGACGAGCTTGCCGTCCTTGACGGAGAGCCATGCCCAGCCGGAGCCGAACTGCGTCGTGCCGGCGGCGACGAAATCCGCCTTGAACTTGTCATAACCGCCGAGATCGGAGGCGATGGCGGCTTCGAGCTTGCCCGGCAGCTTGGTGCCGCCGCCGCCCTTCTTCATCCACTTCCAGAAATGGATGTGGTTGTAGTGCTGGGCGGCATTGTTGAAGAGGCCCTGGTTGGTGCCGAAGGACTTCTTGACGACCTCCTCGACCGAAAGATCGCCCAGGCCGGCTTCGGCAGCCAGCTTGTTGCCGTTGTCGACATAAGCCTTGTGGTGCTTGTCGTGATGGAATTCCAGCGTTTCCTTCGACATGTAGGGCGAAAGCGCTTCGTAATCGTAGGGAAGTTCGGGAAGTTCGAAAGCCATGGTCTTACTCCTTTTCGGCATACACCTTGAACAAGCGTCGAGCCGGAACATAGGAGCGGAGCGGCCAAGAGGCAACGGTGATATTGCCAAAAATCAAGCCTCTACCGTCAAGAACTTCTCGAAATCTGCGCCTACAAGAAACATGCCAGATCACCGATTCGGAGCAGCCCGCATGAAGACCCAATCCGCCCTCGCCGCCATTCTCGCAGTCCTCGGCCTCACCGCCGCGCATGCTTCCTCCGACGACGCATGGTCCGAATTCCGGGCCGAGGTCGACAAGGCCTGCCTTGCGGCGGCAAAAGGCCTGATCGAAAACGGCAAGGCGCTTGTCGATCCCTTCGGCAGCGAAAGCTATGGGCTTGCGGTCGTCTCCGGCAAGTCGGCCGGCGCGAAGGCGACGATCAGCGCCATCTGCGTCTTCGACAAGAAGACGAAAAAGGCGGAAATCGGCGGCGAGATTGCCGGCGACGAACTTCTGATGAAGACCGGAAAATAATCCCCGGCCCATCGGCCTTCGCACCGGAACCTTTCGGGGCCGGGCGGCTTACCCCGGACCGGAACACACGCCGCCCGAGGACCCGATGTCCGATTTCCCGCCGTCCGACTTCCTGACCTTCGTCGCCATCGGCTTCCTGGCGCAGGTCGTCGACGGGGCGCTCGGCATGGCTTTCGGCGTGCTGACGACGACGAGCCTGCTGACGGTCGGCGTGACCCCGTCGGTGGCGAGCGCGATGACGCATGTCACCGAATGCTTCACGACCGCCGCCTCGGGGCTTTCGCACCTCTACCATCGCAACGTCGACTGGCGGCTGGTCGTCCGGCTGGCCCCGGCGGGCATGGCCGGCGGGGCGCTCGGCGCGTATGTGCTTGCCAATATCGACGGCAAGGCGATCGAGCCCTTCGTCTCTGCCTATCTCATCGCCGTCGGTCTCTTCATCCTCTACAAGGCCTTCCAGCCGAAATGGCCGCGCGACGTGCGGGACTGGATCGTGCCCTATGTCGGCGGCGCCGGCAGCCTGCTGGACGCCATGGGCGGCGGAGGCTGGGGGCCGATCGTGACGAGTAGCCTTCTCGGCCGCGGCCACGAGCCGAAGAAGGTGATCGGCTCCACCAACCTGACCGAATTCGCGGTCACCACGGTGATATCGGCGGCCTTCATCGTGACGCTCGGCTGGTCGGAACTGACGCCCGCCCTGGGGCTGGTCCTCGGCGGCGTGCTGGCGGCCCCCGTCGGCGCCATCCTTGTCAGGAGGCTGCCGGTGAAGCCCCTGATGATCGCCGTCTCTGCGATCATCATCGGCACGGCAGCCGTGCGGTTCGTCTGAGGACGGGCAGGCAGAAATGGAAAATCGGGTCGAAGTGCTGTTCGTGCCGCATGGCGCCCGCGAATGGCCGGGTGAAGCCTGATGCGGTACGCCTGAACATGGTGAACGCACCGGTCACCCGCCGCCGTCTGGCGCCGCGCCCCTTACATGTCGTAACAAGGCAGCGTCATCTGACGGCGCTTCCTGCCCGCTCCGAGCACCTGCGCCCCTCCCTCCCCATCGGACGCAAAGGCATTCCCGCATGGCCGAAGCCGCCTCGAAAACCCTTGTCATCCTGCTGCACGGCGTAGGCTCCAGCGGCAGCAGCCTGGCCCCACTCTCCAGCCGCCTCGCGGCGCTGCTGCCCGGGGCGATCCTTGCCGCGCCGGACGCGCCCGAGGCGTCCGGCTTCGGCAGCGGCCGCCAGTGGTTCAGCGTCGCGGGCATAACGGACGAAAGCCGGCCGGCGCGGATCGCCGCCGCCCGGCCGGGCTTCAATGCGACGCTTGCGGGGATCATCGAGGAGAACGGCCTTACAGGCCGGCTCGACCGCGTGGCCCTCGTCGGCTTTTCGCAGGGCACGATCATGTCGCTCGACGCGGTTGCAAGCGGGCGGTGGCCGGTCGGCGCCGTGGTCGGCTTCTCGGGACGGCTCGCCTCGCCGCAACCGCTGACGCCGCGGGGCTCGACGCCGATCCTGCTCGTTCACGGCACGGACGATGCCGTCATCCCCGTGCAGGAAACCGAACGCGCGGCAGCCGGGCTTTCAGCGCTCGGCCTGCCGGTCGAGACCCGGTTCGAACCGGGCCTTGGCCATACGATCTCGGGCGCGGGCGCCAGCCACGCCGGCGCGTTCCTGGCCCGGATCTTCGGCCGCTAACGCCTGTCGCGCAAAGGCGCGCGGCGGATTTGCGGCGACGGCATGCATGAAAACAACAGGCTGCAGCCCATCGCGCGAAGCTCCTTTCACGCGGCGCTCTAACCTATTGAAACGACGCATCGTGCTTTCCGAAAACCGATTCCGATTTTCGGGCCGATGCTTCCGGCATCAGGCGTCGTCGCCGGTCTTGGAATGCGCCCAGTCCATGTAGACTTCCAGCGCCTTGCGGGCGACCGGGCCTTCCTGAAGCTCGCGCTCCTCGAAACGGTTGACCGGTACGATCTTGGAATAGTTGCCGGAGGTGAAGATCTCGTCGGCATCCATGAAATCCTCCACGGTCAGCGTCGTTTCGCGCACGTCGAAGCCGGACTGGCGCAAAAGACCGATGACGCGGGAACGGGTGATGCCGGCGAGGAACGTGCCGTTGGCGACCGGCGTCATCACCACGCCGTCCTTGACCATGAAGATGTTCGAAGAGGCCGTCTCGGCGACATTGCCGTTCATGTCCCGCGCGAGCGCATTGTCGAAGCCGCGCGAGCGCGCCTCGAGGATCATGCGGCCGCTGTTCGGATAGAGGCTGCCCGTCTTGGCGGTGGTCATCGCCACTTCCGGGTTGGGACGGCGATAAGGGGAAACGGTGAGCGAGGACGGCTTCGCCGTCGCCATCGGCGCCTCGAAGAGGCAGAGCGCGAAACGGGTCGATTCCGGATCGGCAGCGACGACGCTGAAAGGCATGCCGTGTTCGGCCCAGTACATGGGCTTGATGTAGATCGCCGTCTTTCCGTCGAATTTCTCCACGCCTTCCCAGGCGAGCGCCTCGATCTCCCCGGCGGCCATCACCGGCGTCAATCCGATGTTCTTCGCCGAACGGTTGACGCGCTGGCAATGCAGGTCGATGTCGGGCGCAATTCCATCGAACCAGCGGGCGCCGTCGAACACGGTCGAGCCCAGCCACATGGCATGCGAGGTCGGGCCGACGAGCTTCGGATTGCCCTCGAGCCATTCGCCATCCACGAAGGTCCAGGTGGTGGTGCGGGCGGCGGTATCGACGGGCATGGCTGTCTCCTTGGCTCTTCAATTGCGCGGTGAGTGAAGGCCCGCCTCCGGTCCGAGGTCAAGCGATAATATGAGATGAGTCATCACAAAAATTGATGTTTTTGTGCATGGAGGCCGGACGTCCGTAGTGGCATTTTCCTCTCATCGGAATCGGCGGGAGCGCGTGAGATGGCATGGTCGGCGGAGCAGTACGTGAAGTTCGAGGACGAGCGCACCAGGCCGGCCCGCGACCTTGCCGCGCAGGTGCCTCTCGCCGCCGCGACGCGGGCCTATGATCTCGGCTGCGGGCCGGGCAATTCCACGGAACTGCTGGCGGAGCGCTTCGGCGCGTCCAATGTCGTCGGTCTCGACAGCGACGACGACATGCTGGCCGCGGCGCGCAAGCGGTTGCCGGGCACCATGTTCCTCAAGGCAGATCTCAACGACTGGGCGCCGGCCGCGCCGGCCGACCTGCTCTATGCCAATGCGGTCTTCCAGTGGGTGCCGAACCACCTGGCGGCGCTCGCCCGGCTGATGGATCATCTCAGGCCCGGCGGCGTGCTGGCGGTGCAGATGCCGGACAATCTTTCCGAACCGAGCCATACGCTGATGGAAGAAACCGGGGCGGCCGGTCCCTGGGCCGGGGCTTTCGCCGGCGGACGGATAAGGCGGCCGCCGCTGCCCCCGCCCGCGGCCTATTTCGATGCGCTGATGGGAAAATCCGTCCGCGTCGACGTGTGGCACACGATCTATTACCATCCGCTCGCGAGCGCGCCGGCGATCGTCGAATGGGTCAAGGCGACCGGGCTCAGGCCCTATCTCGAAGCCGCAGGCCCGGCGCATGCGGAAGCCTTCACGGCGGACTATACCGCCCGGATCGCAAAGGCCTATCCGCCGATGACGGACGGACGGGTGCTCCTGCGCTTCCCGCGCCTCTTCCTCATCGCCGTGAAAGCCTGAAAGGCGGGCGGCAAACGCTCACGGATTGGTGGGCGGAGGCGGCACAAGCGGATTCTGCTGCGAGGGCTGCGTTCCATCGACGCGGTTGCCACTCCGGGGCCAGTTGCTGTCATCATTCATCCAGATGATGCTCAGGATGCAACCAACCAGAATCGCCAGTACCGCAATGAAAAGCCAACGCATCAGTCCAGGAACTCCACTTCTCCAGTGATCGGGAAAGGTTTCAGCCGGAAACAATCCGTGATTCCTTATCCAGCAAAACATCTGGGCGTCTATACGGCAGCGCAGCAAAACGGATTGACTTGCGCCGGACCCGCCTGCACTCTCCGGTTTTGCCGTTTTCGCCGCCTTGCCCGAAAAACCGTTCAGGACCATGCCGAAAACCCTTGCCTCGCTGAATTTCCGGGCCATGTCGCTCACCCAGGAACTGGTCGACCTCTGTTTCCGCGAGGAAATCGACCCCGGTCCGCCGCCCTCATGGGAGCCGCTCAGCGACGAGGACTATATGCTCTTGGCAGACCGCCTGACCGCAGAGGTCGGCGACGAACCGCTGTGGATATTCGCCTACGGATCGCTGATCTGGAAACCGGGCTTCGATTCCATCGCCAGCGCGCGCGCAAGCCTTTATGGCTGGCACCGGTCGTTCTCGCTCAGGATCGAACGCGGTCGCGGCACGCCGGCCCAGCCGGGGCTGATGATGATGCTGTCGCGCGGCGGGCGCTGCGACGGGGTGATCTATCAGGTGGCGGCCGCGGAAAAGCGTGTCCAGATCGAAAGGGCGCTGCGGCGGGAGATCAGCAATCTCGACAGCCTTTCCTCGGTGCGATGGCTGCCGGTGCGGACCGCATCCGGGGAAACGCAGCGGGCGCTGACCTTCTGGGTCGGCGGAACGAGCCAGCGGATCGTCCGTCCGCTGCTGCCGCTTCACGAAGTGGCGCCAGTCCTCGCCCGCGCCTGCGGGCATCGCGGCTCCTGCGCCGAATATCTCTACAACACCGTCGTGCATCTTGCCGAATTCGGCATCCGCGACCGCAACCTCTGGCGGCTGCAGGAACTGGTGGCCGCGGAAATCCGGGCGCTCCACATGCCGCCGGCGCTGGCGCCCGCCGCCTTCGGCTCCTGATCTTTCCCGGACGCGCCATGCCTCCCGAGAGGGGCGAAGACCGGATCGCGGCCAAGGGCAGGCCTGTAAACCGGTTGCAAATCAATATCAGTTAAGCTATACGATACTGGTTTCGTTTTGCAATCGGTTATGGGAGGCCGACATGCGCCCGATCCTCTATTCGCACCCCTTCTCGTCCTATTGCCAGAAGGTGCTGACAGCCCTTTACGAGAACGGCACCGAATTCGACACCCGCATGCTCGGGCCGGAGGACCCCTCGGCCTATGAGGAACTCTGCAGCGTGTGGCCGGTGAAGCGTTTTCCGATGCTGATGGACGGGGACAAGCCCGTTTTCGAGGCGACGATCATCATCGAATACCTGCAGGTGCATTATCCCGGCCCCGTGCGGCTCGTTCCCGACGCTCCGGACGCGGCGCTGGAGGTCAGGATGCTCGACCGCTTCTTCGACAACTACATCTCCACGCCGCAACAGAAGGTCGTCTTCAACGCGCTGCGGCCGGAAGACAGGCGCGACCCCTACGGCGTGCAAGAGGCGCGCGATATGCTGGATGCGGCCTATGGCTGGCTCGACCGGCACATGGCGGATCGCGAATGGGCCGCAGGCGGCGGCTTCAGCCTTGCCGACTGCGCCGCTGCGCCGGCGCTCTTCTACGCCGACTGGACGCATGGGATCGGCGCGCATTTCGGCAACCTGCGGGCCTATCGCAACCGGCTGCTGGCGCGGCCTTCCTTCGCCCGCGCGGTCGACGAGGCGCGTCCCTACCGGCCGTTCTTCCCGCTCGGGGCGCCGGACCGGGATTGAGAGCTCCCGGCCTGCCAATCAGGCCGGTCTGGTCGCCGAAGCCGCCGGATGCTCGTATTTGAGCGTCACCTTGTTGCTGCTCCTGTTTTCCAGGGAGGCCTCTCCGCCGACCGAAACCATGAAGACTTCGATCTTTCCTTTCGCGCCGGTGCTCCGCACCAGCACGAAACTGAGTTCGACCTCCAGAGCCTTGACACCGAGCCTGGGCGGCACGTTCACGCCGGCCTTCAGCGCCTCGCGGACCGCGATCAGGAGCGCTGCGAATTCGATCCGCTGCCCGGCGAAGGCCTCGCCGTCCGTCTGCGGGAAATCCGGCGCAAGCGTCAACGTGACCTTCGAAGCCCCGGTTTCCGTCCGGCCGAAACTGGCGCTGGCGTCGATCTTCGGCTTCTGGAAAACCGGCACCTTGATCTCCTTGACGCCGGCCTCGCCCGTCTGCTTGGTTTCCTGCTGGACAAGGAGCTCGATCCCGATCTCCTTGAGCTCAAGGCCCGAACCGACCCCGCCCCCCTCTTCGAGGTTGCGCAACTGGGCCTTGATCTCGCCGATCGTACTTTCCAGCGGGAACTGCTCGACCACCGGCATGGGCTTGCCCGCCCTGCCCAGGACATACCAGGCGACGAAGCCCGCGATGGCGAGCACGACGACAACCGGAACCGCATTCAGGATAGCTTGCAACGCCATGGCATCCCCCGGGCCTGGAGCATCATTCGGCAGTCTGCATTCGCTGAATGCACAAGCTAGAGCATTTCCGGTAAAAACGGAATCACCTAAAATGCTCCATCTCTCTATTTCCACGCAATTCCGGACGCAAAACCGGTTCCCACTTTTGCTGGGATTGCTCCAGGCGAACCGGACGTCCGTGACAAGCGGAACGCTGTCGACGCGATCATCCGCGTCCCACGCGGCCACGGGCCGAAAGGTTAGAAATCGCTGTCGTTTACGACGATATGGCCGTTCATCGCCGCCCAGATCCTCCAGACTTCGCGCCGCAGCACCGCGCTCGGGCGCACTCCGCCGCTGCCGTAGTTCTTGTACTTGTCGCGGTATGCCTCGATGAAAACCGTCACGGCTTCCATCACGTCCTCGTGCTGGTCGACCCTGCGCCGCAGCTCCTCCCTTTCCGAATGGAGGATCTCGAAACTCTGGATCAGCAACCGCAGGTCTTCCATGGGTATGTTCAGATGCGGACGTTCTGCCGAAGCGGCGCTCACCTCGGCATGGATGCGGGCAAGAATCTCGTTCAGTTGTTCGGACATGGTGAGAATCTCCTGTCCAGCCGGATTCCGCAAGAAAATCGGCCAAAGCGTGGCACGAATGCGGCTTTGACGACACACCCCGTCGTCAAAGCCGGGCCGCCAGGAAATCGATATAGGTGCGGATGCGCACCGCCAGATGCTCGTGGCCGGCATAGACGGCGTGGATCTGCTCGATATCCTCGGGGTTGAAATCCTCCAGCACCGGCACCAGCCGGCCGGCCTCGATATCCGGCTCCACATGGAAGCGCCCGACACGGCCGATGCCGAGACCGGCAAGGCAGAACTGCCGGATGATCGATCCGCTGCTCGCCTTCAGGTTTCCCGAAACCGGCAGGAGGTCACGCCTGCCGGTCTGCGGATCACGAAAGGGCCAGCCTTCCACCGACCGGCGGAAATTGAAATTGATGCAGTTGTGATGGATGAGTTCGGCCGGTGTTTTCGGCATGCCGTGACGATCGAGATAGCCGGGCGAGGCCATGACCACCTGCCGGCTTTCGCCGAGCTTTCGCGCCATCAGCGAGGAATCGCGCAAGGGGCCGTGCCGGATGGCGATATCCACCCGCTCGCGGATCAGGTCGACGGTGTCGTCGGTAAGCGTCACGTCGAGCTGCACATCGGGAAACAACCGCTGGAATTCGCCGGCAAGCGGCAGGATGTAGCGCTCGCCGAACCCGACCGAGGCATTGATGGACAGCGGCCCGCGCGGCAGCATGCGCCCGCCGCCGGCCACCACCTCCTCCGTGTCGGCGATTTCGGCGAGGATGCGCCGGGCGCGCGCCAGATAGGTCTCGCCTTCCGGGGTCAGTTGCAGCAGGCGCGTGGAGCGCACGACAAGGCGGGTGCCGAGCCGGTTCTCCAGCCGCGTGACGAGCTTGCTCACGGCAGACGGCGACAGCTTCAGCTTGCGCCCCGCGGCCGAGAAGCTCTTGAGCTCCGCCGCGAGCACGAAAACCTCCATTTCTCCCGCGCGATTGTCCATCGTCTATCCTCGCTCTTCCTTGATCGTCGTGCCGTGTCCGCCCCATCTGTGACTTTGTTTCACAGATGATTATCCGCTTATGCGGCTACACAGGCAAGTGGCCTGCGCGGATATTGCGCCGCATCAAATTCCCTTCCTCCCCAGGACAAGGACCGCACCAATGCCACTTGCACTCTATGCCCTGACGGCCGGAGCCTTCGGGATCGGCGTCACGGAATTCGTCATCATGGGCCTGCTTCTGGAGGTCAGCGCCGATCTCGGCGTGTCGATCTCGGCGGCCGGCCTGCTCATTTCCGGTTATGCGCTCGGCGTCGTGATCGGCGCGCCCCTGCTCGGCGCGATCGCCGGCAAATGGTCGAAGAAGACGCTGCTCATGAGCCTGATGGTGGTCTTCACCATCGGCAACCTCGCCTGCGCGATCGCCCCCGACTACTGGACGCTGATGGCGGCGCGCGTTCTCACCGCGTTCGCGCATGCCTCGTTCTTCGGCGTCGGCTCGGTGGTCGCCACCAGCCTCGTCGCGCCGAACAAGAAAGCCTCCGCCATCGCCATCATGTTCACGGGCCTTACCGTCGCCAACATCCTCGGCGTTCCCTTCGGCACCTGGCTCGGCCAGGCCTTCGGGTGGCGCGCGACCTTCTGGGCGGTGACGCTGATCGGCATCGTCGCCCTTGCCGTCATCAGCCTGCTGGTGCCCGGGGACAAGGCCGCGGACAACGAGGAGGAAGCCTCACAGGGCGCGCTTGCCGTGCTCGGCCGCCGTTCCGTGCTGCTCGGCCTGCTGACCACCGTGCTCTCCTGGGTCGGCGTCTTCGCGGGCTTCACCTATATCGCGCCGATCCTCACGCAGATCACCGGCTTTTCCGAAGCCGCCGTTTCGCCGATCCTGCTCGTCTTCGGCGGCGGGCTCGTCGTCGGCAACCTCGCCGGCGGCTGGCTTGCGGACCGCCATCTGGTGCCGACCGTCGTCGGCAGCCTCGTGGCGCTCTCCGTCGTGCTGCTGGCGCTGACCGCCGCCATCCACCAGCCGGTGCCCGCCGTGATCGCCATCGGCCTCTTCGGCGCCGCCGCCTTCGCCACCGTCTCGCCGTTGCAGATGTGGGTGTTGCAGAAGGCGGAAGGCGCCGGCCAGGGCCTCGCCTCGTCCTTCAACATCGCCGCCTTCAACCTCGGCAATGCGATCGGCGCGTGGCTCGGCGGCGTCGTCATCGACCGCGGCCCGGGCCTCGGCGCGGTCACGCTGGTTGCCGGCCTCGTGCCGCTCGCGGCGCTGGCGGTCGCGCTCTTCGCCATCCGGCTGGACAGGCGCAGCGCCGCAATCGACGGCTCCCCCGCCCTCAACTGCCCCGCCGAATAACCCGCTCACAGAGGAGCCACAGCCATGGAATACCGCAATCTCGGCGCATCCGGCCTGAAAGTGCCGGTCTTGAGCTTCGGAGCCGGCACTTTCGGCGGCTCCGGGCCGCTCTTCAGCCACTGGGGCACCACGGATGTCGAGGAGGCGCGCCGCCTCGTCGACATCTGCCTCGAAGCCGGCGTCAACCTGTTCGACACGGCCGACGTCTATTCGGCCGGCGCCTCGGAGGAGGTGCTCGGGCAGGCGATCAAGGGCCGGCGCGACGCTGTGCTGATCTCCACCAAGGCGAGCCTGCCGACAGGTGACTTGAACGCCCCTGGGCCGAACGACTGGGGCTCCTCCCGCCACCGGCTGATCCGCTCCGTCGAGGCGGCTCTGAAGCGGCTCGGCACCGACCATATCGACATCTTCCAGCTCCACGCGTTCGACGCCTCGACGCCCGTGGAAGAGGTCGTCTCGACGCTCGACCGGCTCGTGCAGGATGGCAAGCTGCGCTATATCGGCGTCTCCAACTTCTCCGGCTGGCAGATCATGAAATCGCTCGCCGCCGCCGAAAAGCACGGCTGGAACCGCTATGTGGCGAACCAGGTCTACTATTCGCTGGTCGGCCGCGATTACGAATGGGACCTGATGCCCCTGGGTCGGGACCAGGGCCTCGGGGCGCTGGTCTGGAGCCCGCTCGGCTGGGGACGGCTCACCGGCAAGATCAGCCGCACCAGGCCGATCCCGGCAGGCAGCCGCCTGCACGAGACGGCGGATTTCGGCCCGCCGGTGGACGACGAACTGCTCTACAAGGTCGTCGATGCGCTGGAAGAGGTGGCGACGGAAACCGAAAAATCCGTGCCGCAGGTGGCGATCAACTGGCTCGTCAGCCGCCCCACCGTCTCCTCCGTCATCATCGGCGCGCGCAACGAGGAACAGCTTCGCCAGAACCTCGGCGCGACCGGCTGGTCGCTGACGAAGGAGCAGGTCGAAAAGCTCGACCGGGCAAGCGCCGTCACCGCGCCCTATCCGCATTTCCCCTATCGGCGGCAGGAGGGCTTCGCCCGTCTCAACCCGCCCATCGCCGGGTAGTCCCCGAGAAGGAACAGGGCAATCGCATCGGGGCAGGATGTGCCGGGCCTCCGTGGAATGACGAGGCAGGCAAAGCGCCTCTTCTCCCCAGCGAGGGTCCGAAGGACGGGCAAGACCCGTGGCCCGTCCCGACAAAGGCGGTCCGAAGGACCGGACGAAGGGGCGAAGCCACAGGCCGGCGCTGCGTTCGCCGCGCGTACACCCCCTCATCGCCTCGCTGGGGAGAAGAGGGAGCAAGCGGCACCTGCCCGGTTCCCCACATGCGATCGCCCTCCGAAAAGACGGAGGTTGATCCGTTGCAGAGTCGGTCCATTTAGTAATGGGCCTCATTTGCCCGGCGCCGTTTCGACAATCGAGCCGGGCTTTCCACAGGAGTTCTGTCCATGTTCACAGTCAGCGCCAACGGCGCCAATATTCCCGCACTCGGTTTCGGCACCTTCCGCATGCCGGACGCGGATGTGCTGCGCGTGCTGCCCGAAGCCCTGAAGCTCGGCTTCCGCCACGTCGATACCGCGCAGATCTACGGCAACGAGGCCGCTGTCGGCGACGTGATCGCCGGATCGGGCATTCCGCGCGCCGACATCTTCCTCACCACCAAGGTCTGGGTCGACAAGTATCCGCACGACCTGTTCGTCGCCTCGGTCGACGAAAGCCTGAAAAAGCTGAAGACCGATTACGTGGACCTGCTCCTTCTTCACTGGCCGAAGAGCGACGTGCCGCTTGCCGAACGGATCGGCGCGCTGAACGAGGTCCGCAGGGCCGGCAAGGTGAGGAATATCGGCATCTCCAATTTCTCGGCGGCGCTGATGGCCGAAGCCGTAAAGCTCTCGGATGCGCCGATCGCCACCAACCAGGTCGAATACCATCCCTATCTCCGCCAGACGAAGGTGCTGCAGGAAGCCCGCAGAACCGGAATGTCGCTGACCGCCTATTACCTGATGGCCGATGGCAAGGTGCCGAACGATCCGCTTCTCAAGGAGATCGGCGCAAGGCACGGCAAGACGGCGGCCCAGGTCGTGCTGCGCTGGGCCGTGCAGCAGAAGGACGTCGTGGCGCTCTCCAAGACCGCGAACGTCTCACGCCTGCCGGAGAACTTCGACGTCTTCGACTTCGCGCTCTCGCTGGAGGAGATGGAGGCGATCCACGGCCTTGCCCGCCCGAATGGCCGCATCGTCAACCCGGGGCATCTCGCGCCCGACTGGGACGATTGATGTTCAGATTTGACGATCATCAAATCCAGGGATGGGTGATTTTCCACCCATCCCCATTCCCGGTTGGGCGGAATGGGAAACATTCGCAGGTGCGGAATCGCGCCTGATCCGCATTGCCGGCCGCCGCGGCGATTGCCTCCCTTCCACAGGCCGGAATAACCTCGGGTCGTGGAGTAGGAGGAAATTTTCCATGTATTTCAGGACACTGTTGGCTTCGGTGGCTTTCGCCGCCGTCATGTCCCTGCCTGCGGCATTGCCGGCCCTGGGGCAGGAGAAGAAGGATTGCCCGGCCTCGCTTCCCCGGGGAACCGAATGCTTCGCGGGCGCCGACGAGAACGGCGCTTTCTACTGGATCGCCAGGCCGGAGAACTGGAACGGCATCCTCGTCGTGCATTCGCATGGCGGGCCACGCACCGCAAAGCCGAAGCCGGATGATCCGGTCGAGGATCTCGAACGGTTCGCCGTCACCGTGCAGGAGGGTTATGCCTGGGCCGGCTCCAACTATCGCCGCGAGGGTTACGGCGTGCGCATGGCCGCCGAGGATACCGGCAACGTCCGCAAGATCGCCCGCAAGCTGCTTGGCGAGCCGCGGCTCACGCTGCTGCACGGCCAGTCCTGGGGCGGCAACGTGGCCGCCAAGGCCGCCGAACTCCATGCGCTCGATGCGGACGGCAGAAAGAACTACGACGGCGTGGTGCTGACGAGCGGCGTGCTCGGCGGCGGCACCGGCTCCTACGGTTTCCGCGCGGACCTGCGCGCCGTCTATCAATATTACTGCAGGAACCACCCGCGCCCGGAAGAAACGCAGTATCCCGTGTGGCAGGGACTTCCCAAGGACGGCAGGATGCCGCGGGCGGAACTCGAAAAACGGGTGGACGAATGCACCG
Source organism: Neorhizobium puerariae (assembly GCF_042429745.1). NCBI lineage: Bacteria > Pseudomonadati > Pseudomonadota > Alphaproteobacteria > Hyphomicrobiales > Rhizobiaceae > Neorhizobium > Neorhizobium puerariae. Next base: position 385,838 of record NZ_JBHMAA010000024.1, read on the forward strand.
GCATCTCGCTTGCGCAAGACAGGCGCTCGCCGGAACAGGCGAGAAACCTCGCCAACATCCTCGCCGTCACCAGGGTGCCGGAAAGCAACCTCGTGGCGCATCTCGCCTGGGCGACCAACCTTTTCCAGGACATCGTCTGGCGGCGCCTCGATGGAAAGAACCCGTTCGACAATTCGAAGACCGTCTATTCCGGTTCGGATGACGACGCGGCCCTCAACAGGGGCGTGGAGCGGTTCGCCGCCGATGCCGAGGCCCGGCGGCTGCTTGCCTATGACGCGGACCTGACCGGCGCGATCGCGCTGCCCACCATTTCGATGCATGCGAAGAACGATCCGACCGCTTTCGTGGAACTGGAGGCGCAGTATCGCGAGACGGTGGCGAAGGCCGGCAATGCCGACCTGCTGGTGCAGACCTTCACGGACGAGAACCAGCACAGCAAGCTCTCGACACCCCAGTATGCGGCGATCTTCTCGGCCATGGTCGAATGGATCGACAAGGGGAACAGGCCGACCCGCGCGTCGGTCGCCGACGGCTGCAAGGCGGCAAGCGCCCGCTACGGCAACGAGCCTTGCCGGTTCATCATGGATTTCGAGCCACGGGTGGCGGGAGAGTAGGAAACGACGCAGCGACAGGCGGCCCCAGGCAATGCCCAAGGCCGCCCGGCGAGCCGCGCCTAGACGAAATGGAAGTCGTCCGGGGCCAGCGCCGTGCCGCGGTTCACGGTGGCGAACGTCACCGCGGCCGCATCGCCGGAACCGTCGGCATCGAAGAGCAGGCGACCGGAGGAGCGGTCGTAGATGATGCGGTCGTTCTCATCCAGGGCGGCCCGGCCCTGCACGAAGGCGTCTGCATCCAGGACGCCCGCGGCGACCCCGGCGAATACCGCGCTGTCCAGCCGGAAGACATCGTCGGCGGAGCAAAAGTCCACGATCCGGTCGCTGTTTGCCCAACCGGGCTGCACGTCGAAGACGAAAGTGTCCCGGCCTTCTCCGCCCGTCAGGACATCCCGGCCGGCGCCGCCGGACAGGATGTCGTTGCCCTCGCCGCCATGGATGCGATCCCTGCCGGCGCCGCCGACGATCTCGTCATTGCCCGCACCGCCGCGGAGGCGGTCGTTGCCGGCCCCGCCATCCAGCCGGTCGCCGAAGCGGCTGCCGGTGATCCGGTCGTTGCCGCCGAGCGCCGCAACCCGTACCGGATGGTTCTCGTCCGCATGGCTGACGACGTTTCGGGCGTTGGTCAGGGTGATCTCCTCCGCCGGCGGCTCGACCGTGATGGTGATGGTCGCCAGATTGCTGTTGCCCTGGCCGTCCGTGGCATAGACGGTGAACGTGTCGGTGCCGATGAAGCCGGCGGCCGGCGTATAGTCGAAGACATTGCCGTTCAGGTAGGACTGGTGATGGTGCAGGCTGCCGCCGTAACTGCCCTGCGGGAACGGATAGTAGCCCGCGTCATATTGCGTCTCCTGCTCCAGCGTGCCGTGGTCCGGACCGTCGACCACCACGAAACTCAACAGGTCATAGTCGATGTCGGAGGCGCTGAACCGCACGTCGATCAGGGCCTCGCCGGGCGAAAGGGCGAAATCGAGATCGCTGACGGCCGGCGCATGGTTGACGAACGTGTCCGGTCCGGTCACCCCGTTTTCCAGGACGATCCGGTGCTGGCCGTACTGGGTGTTCTGGCCGCCGTAATATTCGTTGGCGCCGAGCCACGTCACCGCGATGTCGTCGGGACTGGCCGCCGTGACGGAGATCACCTGCGTCGAAAGATAGGCGGCCTGGGCGGACAGGGCACGGATGAAATTGCCTTCGTTGTCGAAAACAAAGGTTTCCAGCGTGGTGAAAAGCTCGGTCCGGCCGTCATTGGTGAAGGTGGTGACTGTAAAGAAGCCGTCGAACACGTCGATCGAGGCGAGATCGACCCATCCGTACGGATAGTCCGCACGCGCGCCGGTCGACCCGAGCACGTCGCCATCGGCTTCCGTAATATTGAAGAGGATTGCGTCCGGGCTCTGGTTGTCGATGTCTTCCCATACGTCAAGCTCGCTGCCATTGCTCAAGGTGGGCATCGTGTCTTCCTTCGCTGTCAGGAATCGGGTTTACAGGCATGCTTACCCCCTGAGGCGACATAGGCCGGCGGACGGGCCGTTCAAGCGCCGGGATCGCCGTCCGGCGCCGGCGGACGGCGCGATGCAGCAAAACCGTCCGCCGGCCCTTTCCCTCACCTGTCCCGGAACGCTCCGGTCAGAGCCAGCCTCTCCTTTTGAAATAAAGGTATGGCAGCGCCATCGAGACGATCATCGCGACAATTGCGAAATGGTAACCATAATGCCATTGCAGCTCCGGCTGATAGGCGAAGTTCATGCCGTAGATCGAGGCGACCAGCGTCGGCGGCAGGAAAACCACCGAGGCGACCGAGAAGATCTTGATGATCTGGTTCTGTTCGAGATTGATCAGCCCGAGCGTCGCATCCAGCAGGAAATTGATCTTTCCCGACAGGAAGGCCGAATGATCGCCGAGCGACGTGGCGTCGCGCTGCAGGAGCTTCAGCCGCTGGCGCAGTTCCTTCGACAGCTTGCGGTCGACGCCGTCGAGCGCCGCGTAATAGGCGACACCCCGGCTGACGCTGACGAGGCTTTCCCGCACCACCGTGATGAACTCGCCCTTCTGGCCGACCTCGCGCATCAGTTCCTGCAGGTCGCGCGTCTTGTTGTTCGCCTTGGCCGACTTGGCGCTGAAGACCTCCTGGGAAATCTGGTCGATCTCGGTGCCCAGCCGTTCCAGCGTATCGGCCATGCGGTCGATGATCGCTTCGACGAGGCCCGTCATGATCAGCTCGCCATTGGCGCAATGCAGCCCCGCCCCGTTCGGGCGGCGGGCGCGTGCGAGGAAGGCGTCGAACGGACGCGGCTCGGCATGGCGCACGGTGACCAGGGTCTGGCCCTTGAGGATGAAGGTGACGGGCACCTTGCGCGGCGTGCCGGCATCCGGCCGCGTCAGGACCGTCATCGTCATGAACTCGGCGCCGTCCTCCTGGTAGAGACGGGCGGAAAGCTCGATATCCTCCATCTCGTCGATGGTCGGCACGGCAATGCCCAGACACTCGCCGACGGCGCGTTCTTCTTGCGGGGTGGGATTGATCAGGTCGTACCAGACGGAAACGGGCGACGCTTCCGCAGGCATGTCGACGGCGAGCGCACCCACCGCAACCGGTACGGGGGCTACGACCGGCGCATCGGAAGCGACCGGAACAAGGCGATCAAGGTCATAGGCATGGATACGCAGCATGACGGCTCCTTTTCGGACCATCGGTCCCCCCGGAGCGCGTATCCTTTTCAGAAGGATCAGAGCCCCGAAGAGACGGGTCGGTATATTGACGTCGAACTTCGACTGTCGGGGTTCATCTCTCTTTGTCCTTTGAAACAAGGACGCCACGAACGGGCGTCCCTTCAAGGGTGAAATGTGCCTTAAGCGGCCAAAAGTCAAGGGCTATTCGACCGCCCGGGCCTTCCTCCCCGCGGGTACTTTCGTCGCAGGCTCAAACGAACTGGGAAAGACCCGGAACCGACGCCACGACCGTGTCGACGATCTCGTCGCCGGCATGTTCGCGGGCGATCGCGATGGTCTCCCTGGCAAGCGCCGTGATCTCACCCATGCCGAGCCCCTGGCTCATCAACTGCTGGCCGAGCGCCATGACACCGCCGCCGAAGCTCGACATCAGGCTGCCGAGCAGGCCGCCGCCGCCGCTTCCCTCGCCGTTGAACTGGGCCACCAGCTCCGTCGCGCCGGGGATGGCCTCGATCATCCGGGCGACGGCGCCATCATCGGCCTCCCGCTGCAGGAAACCAAGCATCATGCCCATCGCCTTTTCGGCGACATCCGGGGCAATGCCGACATTCTCGGCAACTCGGGAAACCAGTTCGTTCATCATCTTCTCCTCAAGTTTTGACGTTCACGTCAACGTAAATCAACTATGCAACAAACTCAAGCCGCCCCAACCTGGCACGGCTTTTCAACTTTCACGGCAGAATCAACGTCGGAGACGTTGTTGCCGTTCGGCTCTGTCCTTATAAAGGCATTACGAAAGCATTACGATGAACGGATGAAAGCGCATGGACGACACGGCAAAGCTCTTCATCGGCGGCAGCCGCAAGCCGGACGATTCGCTCAACAAGGCTGAATATCTGGAACTGAAGTTCGGCAACCGCCACGGTCTCGTCACCGGCGCCACCGGCACCGGCAAGACGGTGACGCTGCAGGTGCTGGCGGAAGGTTTCGCGAAGGCGGGCGTGCCCGTCTTCGCCGCCGACATCAAGGGCGACCTTTCCGGCATCGCCATCAAGGGCGAGGCCAAGGACTTCCTCCTGAAGCGGGCGGAGCAGATCGGCCTGCAGGACTACGAGTTCGAGCAGTTCCCGGTGATCTTCTGGGACCTCTTCGGAGAGAAGGGCCACCGGGTGCGCACCACGATCGCCGAAATGGGGCCGCTGCTGCTGTCCCGGCTGATGGACGCGTCCGAACCGCAGGAAGGCGTGATCAACATCGCCTTCAAGATCGCCGACCAGGCCGGGCTGCCGCTGCTCGATTTGAAGGACTTCACCGCCCTGCTCAACTACATGGGGGAAAACGCGAGCGAGCTTTCCTCCCAGTTCGGGCTGATCTCGAAGGCATCCGTCGCCTCGATCCAGCGCGCGCTCCTGGTGCTCGAACAGCAGGGGGCCGAGCATTTCTTCGGCGAGCCGGCGCTCAAGATCTCCGACATCATGCGCACGCACCCGAACACCGGCTACGGGCAGGTTTCCGTGCTTGCGGCCGACAAGCTGATGATGAACCCGCGCCTTTATGCGACCTTCCTGCTCTGGCTGCTTTCGGAACTCTTCGAGGAACTGCCGGAAGTGGGTGATCCTGACAAGCCGAAGCTCGTCTTCTTCTTCGACGAGGCGCATCTGCTCTTCGACGACGCCCCGAAGGTGCTGATCGAGCGGATCGAGCAGGTCGTCCGCCTGATCCGCTCCAAGGGGGTCGGCGTCTATTTCGTCACCCAGAACCCGCTCGACGTGCCGGAAACCGTGCTCGCGCAGCTCGGCAACCGCGTGCAGCATGCGCTTCGCGCCTATACGCCGCGCGAGCAGAAGGCCGTGAAGACGGCCGCCGATACCTTCCGCCCCAACCCCGCCTTCGACTGCGCCACCGCGATCACCAATCTCGGCACCGGCGAGGCGCTGGTCTCGACGCTCGAAGGCAAGGGCGCTCCCTCGATGGTGGAGCGCACGCTGATCCGCCCCCCATCCGGCCGGATCGGGCCGCTCAACGACCAGGAACGCCAGTCGGTGCTCGACAAGAGCCCCGTCCTGGGGGTCTACGACGAGGACGTGGATCGCGAATCCGCCTTCGAAATGCTCGCGGCCCGGGCCAGGCATGCGGCCGATTCAGCCGCCGGCAAACGGGCGCAGGACGAGTTGCAGCCCTCTCCCCCCGCCGGCTCCGGCGAGACCACCGGCTGGACCCTGCCGGGCTTCGGCACCGACGACGACAACGATCGGGGCCGTGCCCAGCCGCGCCGTTCCGGCTATCAGCGCGAGACGATCGTGGAGGCCGCGATGAAAAGCGTCACCCGCACGGTCGCAACCCAGCTCGGCCGGGCGCTGGTGCGCGGCATTCTCGGAAGCCTGAAGCGGTAACCGGGCGGAAAAGCCCTCATCGGGGTTACCGACCGCTTTCTCCCCGTTTCACGGGGAGAAAGAAATGCCACACCGCTCCCCGTCCTTTTTCGAACGGGAGGTGAAGGGCTCAACGCTTGCGGACGAATTCCGTGCGCAGGACAAGGCCCTTGATGGCGTCGTGGCGGCAATCGATCTCTTCCGGATTGTCCGTCAGCCGGATCGACCGGATGACCGTGCCCTGTTTCAGGGTCTGGTTGGCGCCCTTGACCTTCAGGTCCTTGATGAGCGTGACGGAATCGCCGTCCTTGAGGACGTTTCCGGACGCATCGCGCACCTCGGCGGCCTGCGACGCGGCGGCGGCCAGTTCCGAAGCCGGTCGCCATTCGCCCGTCACTTCGTCATAAACGTATTCGTCGTCATTGGCGGCCATGGCACGTACTCCCGGATCAAAGGTTAGACAGGCCGCTTATAACAGCAGGTCCTCCCGCGCAAGCTTCATGGCCCGTCTCCCACCCGTGTCCCGTCCGTCTTCAGCGCCTGATTTACTCCTGAAACAATTCTCAACTAGAATGACATGTGCGGCCATAGGTCTTGGGGGAGCGAACCATGGAAAGCGATTTCGAGCGCAAAGCGGAAAAGAACGGGCTTGCATTGAAGATCTACCGGGGCGAAGGCATGGCCCTGCTGGCATTCGACCTTGCCAGGGAGAAGGCGACGCCCGATTTCGTGGGGTTTGCCGTCGAGGTGCGCCCGCCCGGACAGGACCGCTGGTTCCCGCTGCGCAACCGCCTGCGTTTCGACAACGCCCCTCCCGACGCCAACACGCGGTTTTCCAGCTTCGACGCGCCGTTCCAGAAATACCGCTGGACGCATGTTCCGGCCGAAATCCAGGACGGCGACTACGGCTATCGCGTCACCGCCATGCATATGCGGCCCGACGGCAGCCTCGTGGCGGGCGAACAGGTCGCCGAGACGATCTCGCTGGCGCCCACCACGATAGGCGATTTCATCAATGTGGGTTTCACGCGCGCCTTCGCCTCGTCGCAGGCCTATAACGAAAAGCCCTGGCCGAACAAGGAGGGCATCATCCCGCCGCCGGAGCTCAAGGGCAAGGCCGAGCTCGACCACCCGACGGAACAGTTCCAGAAGCATTACGAATGGCTGGGCTTCGAGGCGCGCCGGCTGATCTTCGACATGCTGGACAGGGCAATCGCCGACGACGACGTCACCGTCGACGCGATGATCTACGAATGCCGGGAGCCGGACGTGCTGAAGCGCTTCGAGCAGCTCGGCGGCAGGCTGCGGGCGCTGATCGACGACCATGGCGAATACGGCGATGCCGACAGTCCGGAAACCATCTCCGCGGAAAGGCTGAAGGCGGCGGGCGCCGAGGTGCACCGGACGCATTTCGGACGGCAGCAGCACAACAAGGTGCTGATCATCCGCAGGAAGGGAAAGGCCGAGGAAGTGCTGGCCGGCTCGACCAACTTCTCCCTGCGCGGCCTCTATATCCAGGCCAACAACGCCCTGCTGTTCAAGAATGCCGAGGTGGCCGCGCTGTTCGGCAGGGTTTTCGACGCCTATTGGGACAAGCCCGGCCAGTTCCGGAAAAATCCGCTGGCCGAGACGTGGCATGTGCTGCGGAACGAGCCGGACTCGCGCTTCTCCTTCTGCTTTTCGCCGCATGCCGACAATCTCCTGTCGCTCGATCCGATCGCCCGGGCGATCGAGGAGGCCGAAAGCTCCGTCCTCTATGCCGTGGTCTTCCTGCCGCAACTGACCGGCCGCGTGCGCGACGGGCTGGAGGACCTGGTGAACCGTTCGCTGTTCTCCTACGGCGTGGCGCAGCGCACCGGCGGGCTCACGGTCAGGAAGCCGGACGGTTCCCGCGGCCTGCTGCCCTTTGCCTATATCGGTTCCAACGCGCCGGAGCCGTTCAAGAGCGAATGGTCGGGCGGCGACGGCAACATGGTGCACCACAAGTTCGTGGTGACGGATTTCAATGGCAAGTCGCCGAAGGTCTTTACCGGCTCATCGAACCTTTCGGCCGGCGGGGAGAAGAGCAATGGCGACCACATCGTCTTCATCGAGGACCGGAAAGTCGCCATCGCCTATGCGATCGAAGCGCTGCGGCTGTTCGACCACTTCCATTTCCGCGTCCGCCTCCGGGAAGGCGAGATCGACACGGACCGGCTGACACTCGCCCGCCCGCCCGCCTCGCCGGACGGGAAGACATGGTTTGAACGCTACTACCGGCCTGGCCATATCAAGGAGCGCGACCGCAAGCTGTTCGCCGGCTGACCGGCAGGCCGGCGGGCCGTATGGCGGCGCAGCGCACCACACCGGGCTCACCCAAAGGAAAACCCCGGCAGAGCCGGGGTTGTTGTGCGAACCGTGAGCGGGCGGCTCAGAATTCCTCCCAGTCGGACGCCCCTCCTGCGCCTGCGGAGGCGACGATCTTCGGCTGCGGCCTGGAGGATACCGGGGCCGCCATGGCGGACGCCACCTGGCGCAAGGCGCCGGCATGCCCCGAAGCCTGGCTCGCCGGCATGCCGCCATCCAGCCGGAAACGGGAGACCAGCTCGCGCAGCTTCTGCGCCTCCATCGCCAGGCTTGCGGAGGCCGCCGTCGATTCTTCCACCATCGCGGCGTTCTGCTGGGTCGTCTGGTCCATCGCATTGACGGCCGAGTTGACTTCGCCGAGACCCGTCGACTGTTCCTTGGCCGAGACGGCGATCGCATCCATGTGCTGGTTGATCTCGGCGATGAAGCCGCAGATCGTGCCGAGCGCGGTTCCCGCGTCGCGCACCAGCGCCACGCCGTTCTCCACCTCGCCTGCCGAATTGCGGATCAGCTCCTTGATCTCCTTGGCCGCCTGCGCCGAGCGCTGCGCCAGCTCGCGCACTTCCTGCGCCACGACGGCGAACCCCTTGCCGGCTTCACCGGCGCGCGCCGCCTCGACGCCGGCGTTGAGCGCCAGAAGATTGGTCTGGAAGGCGATCTCGTCGATCACGCCGATGATGTTGGAAATCTGCCGCGAAGACGCCTCGATGCGGCGCATCGCCTCTTCCGCATGGTTGACGACGCCCGTCGAGTTCACCGCGTTCTGGTTCGCCTTGGCGGCCACGGTGCGTGCCTCGTCGGTACGCTTGGTGGAATTGGAGACATTGGCGGTGATCTCGTCCAGCGCTGCGGCGGTCTGCTCCAGTGCGGCGGCCTGCTGCTCGGTGCGCCTCGACAGGTCGTTGGCGCCCACGGAGATTTCCCGCGTGCCGCCGTCGATGGTGCCGATGCTTTCGGAGATCATCGACAGCGTCTCGCCGAGCTGGCGGACGGACTGGTTGAAATCGTGGCGAAGCGCCTCGAAATCCGGGGCGAAGGCTTCGGTGAGCTGGAAAGCGAGATCGCCCGATGCAAGCCGGCGGAGCCCGCCGGCCAGGCCGGACGTGGCAATCCGCAGCCGTTCGGCGGCATCGGCCTCGGCGCGCTCCTGCGCGGCGATGCGATCCCGTTCCGCCCGGCCGCGGGCGATCTCCGCCTCCTCCTCGAGACGCTTGTTGGCAATCGCCGCCCGGCGGAACACCTCGACGGCACCGGCCATGGTGCCGATCTCGTCGCTGCGGCCGGCGAAGGGGATGTCGGAAGCCGTGTCGCCATCCGCAAGCTTCCGCATCGCATCCGTGATCCGCACGATCGGATTGGCGATCCCCGTGACCGCAAAGAGGATGGCGGCGAGGCCGAGGCCGACGACGACCGCGCCCACCGTATAGACGAGAAGAAGGCCGCGTGCGGTCATATCCTCGACATTGGCGCTCGACCGGGCCGCCGCCTCCGCGTTGATCTTCTCGATCTCGTCGGCAACATCACCGATCCTGTTCACGACCGGCATGAACGACTTGTCGTAGAGTTCCTTGGCCTTGTCGTTGATATTCGCCCGGGACAGTTCGGCGACCTTGTCGCCTTGCGCAGCAAGTTCCACGAAGAGCTTGCGCAACGTCTCATAACGCCCCTGTTCCACCGCATCGCCATGGATCAGCCTGGCATAGGCCGCAAGGTCCTGCTCCAATGTCGCCTTGCGCGCATCGATGACCTTGTCGGCCGCCGCGATCGCGGTCGCGTCGATCGAGATGATGTGGTTGGCGTAGGCGACCTGCAGATCGGACAACCCCGTGTTGAGATCCTTGGACGCAGCGATGCCCGGCATCGCATCCTCGACGATCTCCCGGGTGGAGAAAGCGACGGAGTTGATCGCGGAGATCGACATATAGGCGAGGAAGGCGGCCAGCGCACAAAGACCGGCGATGGCGCCGATCAACGCAAACTTGACGGAAGGGCGTTTCATTCCAGAGCTCCAGAAGCAGAGGGGGAGAGTATCTTTCTCCCATCCAGAGCGAGTGAAACTCAAAAAGGTTAATGGAAGCGCTTATAAAGCTTACTCTAATTGATAGACATCAAATGTAGCGATATATTTTTTCTTGAGATAATTCTGTATCTTACCGGACCGGCACAACAAAGGGCTGCGGCACGACGCCGGACGGCGGCCGGAATTCCCTCCCCCTCGACGAGGAAGGGCTCCGCTTCGCCGGCCGGCTGAAGTTCCGGGGGGAATCCCTATTTCTTCGGCGCGACGAGCGAGAAATAGGCGCCCTGCGGATCGATGCAATTGACGATCCAGCTTCCGCCGGGGACTTCCATCGGCCCGTTGGCAACCTTGCCGCCGCCGACCGTCACCCGCCCGATCGCCGCGTCGATGGCCTCGACATTGAAGTAATAGGCCCAGCAGGGCACGGGCACGCTGTCCGGTTTCGTCATCATGCCGCCGAGCGGCCGCCCGTTATGCGCGAAAATATGGTAGACGCCCATCGGCCCCATGTCGAAATCGTGGTCCAGCGTCCAGCCGAACATCCGGGAATAAAAGTCGAAAGCTTCCTTGCCGTCGCCGGCATAAAGTTCCCGCCAGCCGACATTGCCGGCCGCCTCCGGCGCCAGTTCCTGCGGCGGGTTTTCCGGCGGGATCGGCGTCATGATGCAGAGGACCGCGCCGTGCGGATCGACGACGACCGCAAAACGGCCGATGCCCGGAATATCCTCCGGCTCGCGCTGGACGCGGCCGCCATTCTCCGCAAACTCCTTCGCCGTCCGGTCGACGTCGTCGACCGCGACGTAACCGGTCCAGTTCGGCGGGATCTTGCCTTCGAGTTCAGGCGGGAAATTCATCATCCCGCCGATGCCGGGGCAATTGTCGCCCTCCTCCATCTCGAACAGGAAATAGGGCATGCCCGGCATGCTCGCGTCCTTGACCTTCCAGCCCACGACGGACGAATAGAACCTGCCGGCGGCGGCGGTGTCGGGCGTCATCAGCTCGCACCAGATGAACTTGCCATGGGTCTGCGAACGGGACCCCGGAGTGGTCTGCAACATGGTCGTCTCCTCTACGAATGACTGCGTCTGGGACGCACGGGACAGCGCGCGCGGGCTCAGCGCCTGCGCGCGTATTGCGCTTCCATGAACTGTTTCCAGGAGCCGTCCGGCTGCCTGGCGCTGGAATTGAAGATGCGGTGATCGGCATCCCTGAAGACGATCTGCTCCCGATAGTCGGCGAGCTTGCCTTCCTCGGCGAAATCCGGACCGGTCGTATAGAGGCTGAGCGTCGTGCCATCCGCAGAAACCTCACCCTCGTAGACCCATAAATGGGCCATCATGGAGCCGATCCAGCTTCCGACATATTTGCCCCTGGCGGGATCATAACCGAGCGTCAGAACCGTGGTTGCAGGCCCGCTGCCATCCGGCATCTCGCCATTGCCTTCGGCCACGAACCAGATGCCGTGCAGCGAGCGGACCACTTCCACCCATTTCTCGTCGTTGCCCATGCCGGTGGACGTCACGTCCCAGGTGCCGAGGAGCTTTTCCAGAAAGCCGTGCTCTGCCCCGGGTTTGGCCAGTTCCATACCCATGACGTTTCCTCCCTGTGAATTCCACTATGAGACCGATTAATGGCAACAGGATGAAGCCGCCGCTTCCGGCTTCTTCTCATATTCGTCGTGGCGCTTGACGAAATCCATGGTCGAGCCTTCGTTGCGCCCGAGCGGCGCGCGGTCGAGGATCATCAGCGTGCCGATCATTTCCTCGCCGCCGCGGGAATAGCTCGAATAGGTATGGAAGACCTCGCCCGCCTCATCCTTGTAGAAGGCGGAAAAGCCCGGCAGTTCGTCATGCGCCTGTCCCGGCGGAATGGCCGCGAAATTGTAGAAGACCTTGTCCTTCGCCAGATCCTCCTTTGTGAAGGAGACATGGAAATCGAAGTTGAAATCCGAGCCGAAGGACGAGACCCAGGGAAATTTCCAGCCCATCCGCTTCCTGTAGGCCTCGATCTTCTGAAGCGGTGCGCGGGAGACCGCCACCCAGGTGACATCGTGGTTGTTGAGATGCGGCAACGCGCCGTCCACATGGTCGGACAGGAACGAGCAGCCGGTACAGCCGGCCTCCCATTCCGGGCCGAGCATGAAGTGGTAGATCATCAGCTGGCTGCGGCCGTCGAAGAGTTCGGCAAGCGTCTTCCTGCCTGTCGGGGTATCGAAGACATAGTCCTTGTCGATCCTGACCCAGGGGAGCGTCTGGCGCTCGGCGCGCACCCTGTCGCGCAGATGGGTCTCCTCCTTTTCCAGCGCGAGAAGCCTGCGGCGGGCCTCAAGCCATTCCTCGCGGGATATGACCGGGTTTTTCGGCGGATTTTCCGGGGTTGCATTTTCCGGGGTTGCAGGGGCGTCCATCATGGCCTCCTCTTCCTTGACAGAATAAGTTGATATCAACATAATCTTTCCATGCTGTCAAATTCGAACGATTCGACATCCCCCGTCATCGAAGCGATCCCCTTTTCGACGACGCTTCTGGTGCGCGACACATGCCTTTGCCTGCACGTTCAACGGGCGGCGCGGGCGCTGGCGCGTCGCTTCGACAACGCCATGAAGCCGATCGGGCTGACCAACGGGCAATTCTCGCTGATGATGTCGCTCAACCGGCCGCAGCCAGCCACGATGAGCTCGGTCGTCAACCTGCTTGCCATGGACCGCACGACCCTGACGGCGGCCCTGAAAGTGCTGGAGCGGCGCGGACTGGTGGAGACGGGTACGGACCCGAAGGACCGGCGCGGCAAGCTTTTGCGACTGACGAACGACGGAATGACCATGCTTTCCGCCGCCCTGCCGATCTGGAAACGCGTGCATGCGGAAATCGACTCCGAGCTTGGCGAGGGCGGGCCGGACGATCTGCGCAAGGCGCTCGCCGTGATCAGGTGACCGTCCCCCCGGCGAGAGAGGAGGCCTTCCCGCGCAAGAAAAAGCCGGCGACAGGGCCGGCCCTTCCTTTCGATTTGCCCGATGGATCAGGCCACGGAGACCGGAACTTCGGTCGAGGTACGCATCGCGTGGCTGTAGGGGCAGACGATATGCGCCTTGGCCGCCAGGTCCTCGGCCACCGCCCGGTCGACGCCGGGGATATCGACCACCAGCGAAACCTCGATGCCGAAGCCGCCGCCGTCTTCGCGCGGGCCGATGCCGACCGTCGCTGTCACCCTGGCGTCATCGGGGATCTTTACCTTCTCCTTGCCGGCGACGAACTTCAGCGCGCCGAGGAAGCAGGCGGAATAACCGGCCGCGAAGAGCTGTTCGGGATTGGTGCCGGTGGCGCCGTCGCCGCCGAGTTCCTTCGGAACGGTCAGCGTGACATCGAGAACGCCGTTTTCGGAACGGGCATGGCCCGCACGGCCGCCGGTGGCGGAAGCCTTGGTCGTGTAGAGAATGGGCATGTTCAAACTCCCTTCGGTAAATATTGCTCGCAATTCAATTGCGCACAATCTAATTACGCGCATTGCAATCCCGCGTCAAGCCTGCGAGAATGCGAACCCGGAAAAAGATAGAGCACGGGTGAGCAAAGGCAGGACCGGCCATGCAGAAAAAATCGCGCGACGCCCAGGATATCGATACCCATGGCATCGAGGTCACGCTCGATGCGCAGCTCTGTTTTGCGATCTACGGGGCGGCGCATGCCTTCAACCGCACCTACAAGCCGCTGCTCGAACCGCTCGGCCTCACCTATCCGCAATATCTGGTCATGATCACGCTCTGGGAGGAGGACGGACAGCCGGTGAAGGCGATCGGCGAAAGGCTGGGGCTGGATTCCGGCACGCTTTCCCCTCTCCTCAAGCGGCTGGAGCAATCCGGACTGGTCGCCCGAAAGCGCGACCACGACGACGAAAGGCAGGTCAGGATCACCCTGACGGAAAAGGGCGCCGGGCTGAAAACTCAGGCCGCCGGCGTGATGGAAGCGATCGGCAAGGCCCTGGGCTGCAGCCTCGGCGAGGTCGCGGCCCTGCGCGACGAGCTGGTCGCGCTGAAGGAACGGCTCCTGAAAGCGGGGGAGTAGGCTCCGCGTCACCGGCGGTCCGGGGGCCTCACGCCCCATGCCCTTCCGGGTCATCCGTATGGCGACCGGCATAACGCTCGTCCAGTTCATGGATAACGCCTTCGCCATCCACCGGGTCCACTCTGCGGAGGATCACGTCGATCTTCGCCTCCAGCCTGTCCGATCCCTCCTTCGACTGCGGCGAGCCGAGGAAAAGGAAAAATGCGAGGCCTCCGACCTGCCACAGCAGTTGCAGGAATTCCGATTGCCAGTTCTCGAACGTGTCGCGGAACATTTCCGCCAGATAGGCCGGGACCTCGACCGGCTGGCCGTGCTGGGCCTGTTCCTGGACGAAGGCGAACCAGCCGAACAGCCAGTGGCCGGCGAGGCTGAACAGGAAAAAAGCAAGTGTGATCCAGGCGTAGCCATAGGCGCGCCATAGCGAATTCTGCGGCATGGGCTTCCTCCGGTTGCTTCCGGCTTCAACGACGGAATTCGGAAGGTGGTTCCCCGGAGGTCAGTTCCCGCCGCGATGGTCGGCAACGATCCCGTCGATCCAGCGGCGGTGGATGCCGGCGCCGGCCGGGTCCCTTTCCCGCAGGCCGGCAATCGTGATCAGCGCCTTCCAGAGGCACCAGCCGCGCGCCCTCTCCCATGTCCGTGGGTCGAGCCCCAGACGGCTGCGGAACGCCCGCCGCGCCGGTTCGTCGAACAGCGTCCAGGCGACCACCAGATCGCAAGCGGGATCGCCCACGCCGGAACTGCCGAAATCGATCACCGCCGCAAGCCTTCCCTCCCGCACGAGCAGGTTGCCTTCGGCGACGTCGCCATGCACCCAGACCGGCTTGCCGGCCCAGCGCGAGGCGAGCGCCCTCTCCCAGATTTCCGTCAGCAGCGGCGCGTCGACCTCGTCGGCGAGACTGTCGATCGAGCGGCGCGTCTCCTCGTCATAGACATCGAGCAATCCGCCGCGATGAAAATTATGCGTCCCGGCAGCGGGGCCATCGGCGGCATCGATTTTCCAGAGCGCCAGCAGGAAACCGGCAAGATCGGCGGCGAAACGCACGGGATCGGAGATGCCGGCGCGGCTCGCGCGTTCGCCCTCGATCCACCCGTAGACCGACCAGGGCCAGGGATAGCCCTCTCCCGGTCTTCCGAGCGCGAGGGGGGATGGAATGGGAAGCGGCAGTTGCGGGGCGAGCTGTGGCAGGAAGCGATGCTCCTTCTCCACCTGCGCGACATATCGCTCCGCGCTCGGCAGGCGAACCGACATCGCTTCCGCAAGATGGGCTTCCGCAAGACGGGCCTCTCCGAGGTGACCCCCTCCAAGATGAAAGGTGCGGTTGTCCCAGCCGCCGTTCGCGACCGGGCGCACCGCAAGGCCCGCCCATCGGGGAAACTGCGCGGCGACCAGCCTCCTGACGAGCGTCTCATCGATTTCGACCATGAAGACCTGCCCCGATCCGGTTTGACCGCCGGGCCTATAACAGGCTCATGTGACAACTCGATCGGCCCGCTGGCCCGGCCCTTCGCCCCGGCAGCGCGTTCGCCGGCACAATCCATCCGCCGACGGTCCGCCGGATCGATCGCGACGCTGCGCCTCTTCCTACTGCCACACGACGATGCGCGCCTTGTTGGGCACGCGGTCATAGAGATCGATGATATCCTGGTTCATCAGGCGGACGCAGCCGGACGAAACGGCCTTGCCGATCGAATTCCATTCCGGCGAACCGTGCAGGCGGTAAAGCGTGTCCTCGCCATTCTGGAAAATGTAGAGCGCACGGGCGCCGAGCGGGTTCAGCAGGCCGGGCGGCATGCCGCCGTTGTCCGCCGAATATTTCGCGAGTTCCGGCTGGCGGGCGATCATCTCGTTCGGCGGCGTCCATTTCGGCCATTTCTGACGCCACTGGATCACGCCGTCGCCCGACCACGCGAAACCCTGGCGGCCGATGCCGACGCCGTAGCGCATGGCCGAACCGCCGGGCTCGACCAGATAGAGGAAACGGGACGGCGTATCCACGACCACGGTGCCCGGACGCTCGCCCGTCGGATCGACAACGCGCTGGCGATAGTAGCGCGGGTTGATCTGCCGATAGGGTATGGCCGGGATGACGAAGCCGCCATCGACCACCGTGCCGTACATCAGGTCCAGATCCGGGTCTCCGGCGGGCACGATCTCCGGCCGGCGAACGCTGCCGCCGCCGTCGCGATAGCTGATGAGCGTATCCTGCGGCCCGGGAACCGTCGAGGCGCAACCGGCCAAAGTCGAAGCCGTGCCGGCGCCCAGGAGAGACAGGAAGCCCCGGCGGGAATAGGAAGTGTTCAGGATCATTTCAGATAGGACCGCTCGATAGGATACGCTTGAACTGGCAAAAGCATACTTCAACGGAGGGATGACCGAAAGGTTCCTGATCCCCTCCCCGGCCTCGAAGCATAAGGCCTGCGATAATTTAGCAACTATTCACAAGGCCTGCACGACACTTCAAACCCTTGAGAAGAAACGCAAAAGGAGCGGCAAGGCCACTCCTCCGGCAAGGCCGTTTCCGTTCGCGATCAAATAACGACGATCGGCGTGCCGGACGGGACCCGGTCGAAGAGGTCGATGACATCCTGATTCAACATGCGGACGCAGCCCGACGAGGTCGCCTTGCCGACCGACTGCCAGTCCGGCGTGCCGTGGACGCGATAGAGCGTGTCCCTGCCGTCCTGAAAGATATAGAGGGCGCGCGCGCCGAGCGGATTGTTGAGGCCGGGATCGGCGCCGCCTTCGGAGGCCGCGAACTGGCGCAGTTCCGGCTGGCGCGCGACCATTTCGTCCGACGGCGTCCAGCGCGGCCATTTCGCCTTGCGCTGAATGACGCCGCGGCCATGCCAGGCGAAACCCGCCCGCCCGAGGCCCACGCCGTAGCGAATCGCCTTGCCGCCGGGCTGCACGAAATAGAGATAGCGCGACTTCGTATCGACGACGATGGTGCCCGGCGTCTCGGCAGTGCGGTAATCCACCTCCTGGCGGAGATAACGGGCGTCGACCCGCGAAAGGGGAATGGCCGGAAG
The DNA here is from genome assembly GCF_042429745.1 of Neorhizobium puerariae. Taxonomy (NCBI): domain Bacteria; kingdom Pseudomonadati; phylum Pseudomonadota; class Alphaproteobacteria; order Hyphomicrobiales; family Rhizobiaceae; genus Neorhizobium; species Neorhizobium puerariae. The sequence goes on from NZ_JBHMAA010000024.1 coordinate 402,954, forward strand.
CGTATGGCCCTCGTCGCGGATCACGTCATACATGGTGCGATGCACGGGGTTGGAGACCGGCAGGCCATAGGTCTGGTGGAAATCAGACGGATAAAGCTGGCGCTTGTGCGGAATGCCTCCCGGCATAGGAGGCGGCTGATTCGTCGGAGGGTCCTGATAGGGAGGCACGTAGAAGACCGGCGCGGTCTCCTGGACGAAGACATCCGGGTTCATCCGGCTCGTATCGGTCACGAAAGGCACCTGGCAGCCGGCGAGCGTGGCGGCCGCGGCAAGAACCAGCAAGAGGCCGGTGATTCGGCGGAAAGGTCGAAGAGAAATTGGCATGGAAACCCGCTTCCGGCAGATGACGTCGGCCACGACATTCGCAGACGCGGCTGGCGCGAAGCTGGTGGAAACTCCTCAGGGCGCGCAGCCGGAGCCGGCCTGCAGGGCCAAGCCGGAACGGCGCGAAAGGCGGGCTTCGAAATCCTCGGCGATATCCGCCAGGGTCACATGGCCGAACCGTTCGAGCAGCAATTTCTCCGCCTCCGCGAAGGCGTCGGCAAGGGCGGCGTCGACCGCCTGCTCCACCAGACATTGCGGACTGTCGCAGGCCGGCCCCATCGCAAAAACCGGCGGCTCGCCGACGGCCTGATAGATGTCGAGAAGCGTCATCTCCTGCAGAGACCTGCCCAGCGTCCACCCTCCGCCATGTCCCTTCCCGGACCGGACATATCCCTTTTCCCGCAAGCCGGCCATGGTCCGGCGGATGACCACCGGATTGGCGTCGAGCATCCGGGCGATCGTTTCGGACGTCGCGGCTCCCTCATGGCGGTCCATGTGGATCAGCACATGCAGCATGCGTGAAAGGCGGCTGTCGCGTCTCATAGGCTCCACCCTGCATTTTCGAACTTTCCTATTCTAGGACCGAAGCCGGCGCTTACGCAACAAACAAAGTTACAAATCGCTTGACGGCCTCCCGCTTATGTAACTTAATAAGTGTCGAGACTTCACCGAAGGAGTGACCCGATGACTTATGACGCCATCATCGTCGGCGGCAGCTATGCCGGCCTTTCGGCCGCCCTGCCGCTCGCCCGTGCCCGCAGGAAGATCCTCGTGATCGACGAGGGCATCCGCCGGAACCGGTTTGCGAAAGCATCCTATGGCTTTCTCGGCCAGGATGGCCGCCCGCCGGAAGCCATAGCCCGGGACGCCCGCGAGCAGCTTCTTCGCTATCCGACGGTGGAATGGCTGGAAGGCCGCGCGGAGCAGGCGAAACGGGAAGAAAAACACTTCGCCATCCGTACCGGCGACGGCAGGCGGCTTTCCGCCCGGCGCCTGGTGCTCGCGATCGGCATCGCGGACGACCTGCCGGGCATTCCGGGCCTCGCCGAACGCTGGGGACGCAGCGTCTTCCATTGCCCCTATTGCCACGGCTACGAGCTCGATCAGGGCCATATAGGCGTGATCGCCGTGTCCGAAGCCTCCATGCACCATGCCCTGATGCTGCCGGACTGGGGCAGGACGACCTTCCTGCTCAACGGCGCTTTCACGCCCGACAGCGGGCAGGAGGCGGAGCTTCACGAAAGGGGCGTCACAATCGAGGCGGCTTCCATCGCGCGGATCGGCGGGGATGCCGACGTCGTCCTCACGGACGGACGGACGATCCGTTTCGACGGCCTTTTCACCCTGCCGAAGTCGCGGCCCGCAAGCCCGATCGCTTCGCAGCTCGGCTGCGAATTCGATGAGACCGGCCTCTATCCCTTCATCAGGACGGGCATGACCAAGGAGACGAGCGTGCCCGGCGTCTTTGCCTGCGGCGATGCGGCCAGAGCGGCGGGATCGGTCCCGCTTGCCGTCGGAGACGGCAACATGGCCGGCGCGGCCACGCATCAGTCGCTGCTCTTCAGAAGGGACTAGGACGCCGTACGTCCTTTTGGACGATCTAACCTATCGAATCTACGCATCATCCCGCGACGTGATTGAAGAAGCGGATACTCTCGTCCACCGCGCCCGGCACGACCCCGTTATGGGTTCCGGGCAGCAGCTTCGCCTCGATGGAAATACCGGCCGAACGGGCGCGGTCCATCAACAGCTGGTGGTCCGCGTCGAACGGACGTTCCTCGGTGCCGCGCAGCAGGAGCGTCGGGCATTTGAGGCTCGGGCCGAAACAGACCGACGAACGCATGATGAATTCCTTCTGATCGGCCTCATCGAACCGGACCTCCCGCTCGAACCGGCCGAAATAACGCCACGAATTGACCCCGGCGGAAATCGGCGCCGACGCCCGGAACTTGCGGGTCATGGAAGCGAGAAGGGCCAGCGTGCCGCCATTGCTGTGGCCGGCAAGGAAGAACCGGTTCCTGTCGATGCCGGGCAGTTCCTCCAGGTAGCTCGCGGCCGCGAGCGCGTCGGTCGTTTCGTCGTAGAAACCCGAATAGTTGCCCGCCTGGCCGTTCTCGCCGCGAAACGACGGCAGCATGACGACGAAACCCGCCTCCCAATAGGGTTTCATCAGCTCCCAGTGACCATCGCCCGTGGCGTTGCCGCCGTGCAGGAAAAGGACGGCTGGCCTGGGCTTAGAGGACGGCTCGTAGTGGGACAGCCAGGCGACCAGTTCGATGGAGCCATCGGGGCCGCCCCGATAAAGGACACGTCTCGATCCCGCCGGCGTGCCGAGCGGTTCCGACTTCTCGGGAGACGGGCCCTTGCGCACCAGGTTCGTCCGGAACCGCTTCCGCGCCTCGGCGTAATCTTCCTTTTCGAGCGGCGGCACATCCGGAACGGCAAAGTCCGCCGCGCTCGCGGAGGCAGGCAGCACCGCCGCGGCCGAAAGCCCGGCAGTGGCCGCAAGCAGCGTGCGACGGGTCAGGCCGCCGCCTTCCGGGGTGACGTGAGGGGAGAAAAAGCGATCGTCTGCCATTGCCTGCCGATCCTGATAAGCGTTGCACACCATTGATATCAGCATTCGCCTGTAGCGCTGTCCATTCAAGGATTCGAGAACTTCAGGGATTTCAGCCAGTTTTGCCATCCACCATGGCCGTCAGGGTCGAAAGGCGATCGGCGTCGCGAGGGAGCTTGTCCGGCCTCAGGCGCGCGATGCGCGGAAAGCGCATGGCGACGCCGGATTTGTGGCGTGTCGAGCGGTTGATGCCCTCGAAGGCGACTTCCAGCACGAAACCGAAACCCGGTTCCGCGCGCACCGCCCTCACCGGCCCGAACCGATCGACCGTGTTGTCGCGCACGAACTTGTCCAGCACTTCGAGTTCCGCGTCGGTAAAACCGAAATAGGCCTTGCCGACCGGCACCAGCTCTTCGCCATCCGGCGTTTCGGCCCAGACCCCGAAGGTGAAGTCCGAATAATAGCTGGACCGTTTGCCGTGGCCGCGCTGCGCATAAAGCATGACCGCGTCGATATTGTAGGGGTCGCGCTTCCATTTGAACCATGGCCCCTTGAGACGGCCGGCCTGGTAGGAACTGTCCTTTCTCTTGATCATCACCCCTTCGATGACCGGATCGGGCGGCGCAAGGCGCAGCCGGTCGAGTTCGTCCCAGCCCGAAAAGGACACGAGCCCGGAAAGGTCGAAGCGGTCGTGCGGAGCCCGTTCGATGACATCGCCGAGGCGCCGACGGCGCTCGAGGAAAGTCTCGGTCCGGATATCCAGGTCCCCCTGGAACAGCAGGTCATAGGCGCGCACGAAGGCGGGATATTTGTCCAGCATCCTGCCCGTCACCGTCTTGCGGTTCAGCCGCTGCTGCAGATCGGAAAAGGTGCGCGTCGGGCTGTTGGAGCGCGCCGTGCCGCCGATGAGCAGCTCGCCGTCGATCACACCTTCGAAATCGATCGCTCCGACGATATCGGGAAAGGCGCCGGGATGTCGTCGCCGGAGCGGGAATAGAGCTTCCGCGTGCCGCCATAGCTCGACATCTGCACCCGGATGCCGTCCCATTTCCATTCGGCCGCGTAATCGGCCGGATCGAGCCTTTCGAGATCGCCCTCCTCCACCGGATTGGCCAGCATGACCGAATGGAAGATGGCGGGGGTCGCCAGAACCGGCCTTTCCGCCCGCCCCTCCAGCCAGGCGAACAGAGGTTCGTAAGGCGGGGTCAGCCCATGCCAGAGCGTTTCGATCTCGGTCACATCCCGCCTGTCGTCGGGGCCGCTCATGTCCGACAGCGCCTGTTTGGCAAGCCGCGCGGAGACGCCGATGCGGAGCGCGCCCGTGGCAAGCTTGATGAAGGCGAAGCGGCTCGACGTGTCGAGCCTGTCGAGCAGGTCGCGGACCGCCGAACGCACCTCGGTCCGGCCGAGCGCGTTCATGCGCGTCACCACCTCGCCGAGCCGGGGCTGGCGCCCGTCGTCGGCCGCATCCTTGCGTCCGCCACCCCAGACGAGCGAGATGGTCTCGGCGAGATCGCCCACATAATCATAGGAATACCGGAACAGGACCGGGTCCATCCGCTCCAGCGCGAGATCGCGCAGCAAGGCGGGCTTGACGCCCTTCAGGTCGAGAGCGCCGGCCAGCGCCGCCAGCCCATACCCGCGGTCCGGGTCTGGCGTATTGCGGAAATAATCGACGAGCAGGGTGAGCTTGCCGTTGCGTGACGGAGTGAGGACAAGGCGGTCGAGCAGGGTGGCAAAAGCTTTCATCGCTCCACCTCATCATAGGCATGCCGTGGCAGCCCCCCTCTGCCCTGCCGGGCATCTCCCCCACAGGAGGGGAGACCGAATGTGGTGCGGCTTTCCCCTGACAGCATCCCTCCCACTCGCAGCAAGCCCCGCCACCGACGATGTCGCAAAGGCAGAGCAACGAGTCGATCTCCCCCCTCGTGGGGGAGATGCCCGGCAGGGCAGAGGGGGGTATCTTGCGGCGGACGGCCCACCATCAGTCCCCCTCGTCCTCGTAGCCGACGAGATGCAGCGGCCGGGCGGGAATGTTCTTCAGCTCGCACCAGCGCACCAGCGCCTCCTCGCGGCCATGGGTCACCCATACCTCCGAGGGGCCGATCTCCTCGATCGTGGCAAGCAGTTCCGGCCAGTCGCAGTGGTCGGAGATGACGAGCGGCAGTTCGACGCCGCCCTGTTTCGCCCGCTGGCGGATCAACATCCAGCCGGAGGCAAACGCGACCAGCGGCTCGTTGAACCGCCGTGCCCAGCGGTCCTGGAAAGCCGATGGCGGGCCGACGACGACGGCTCCCCTGAAAGCCGAGGGATCGCTCTTCTCGATCGTCGCGGGCCGGATGTCGCCGAGATCGATCCCCTGCCCGGCGTAATAGTCGCAGAGCCTTGCCAGCGCACCGTGGATATAGATCGGCTCGGCATAACCGCAGTCGCGGATGAGCCTTATGACGCGCTGCGCCTTGCCGAGCGCATAGGCGCCGACGAGATGGCTGCGCTCGGGAAACTGCCTGAGCGAGGTCAGGAGCTTGGCGACCTCATCCTTCGGGTCCGGATGATGAAAGACCGGCAGGCCGAAGGTCGCCTCGGTAATGAAGACGTCGCAGGCCACGGGCACGAAGGGCGCGCAGGTCGGATCGGTGCCGCGCTTGTAATCCCCCGACACGACGATGCGCAGTCCGTCCTTCTCGATGGCGATCTGGGCCGAACCGAGCACATGGCCGGCGGGATGAAAGCTCACCCTCACGCCGTCGAGATCGACCGCCTCGCCGAAGGCCGCGGCCTGTTCCGATCCGGCGAAACCGTCGCCGTAACGCAGCCGCATGATATCGAGCGTCTGGCGCGTGGCGAGCACCCTGGCATGGCCGGCGCGGGCATGGTCGGAATGGCCGTGGGTGATCAAGGCCCGCTCGACGGGACGCACCGGATCGACATGAAAGCGGCCGATGGGGCAGAAAAGCCCGGCCGGGGTTGGATGAAGCAGCGCCTCGGGTTTCATGCCCCTGAACATAGGGAGAAAACGGCGTGAAACCAGATCACTCCGATACGGCGGCAGGCTTCTTTTCCGCCATCTGCGCCGGCGGCAGGCGCACGGGTTTCAGCAGGCATGCGGCGATGAGGCCGGCGGCGGCAAATGCCGTGGCCGTCAGGAAAAGCGGCGTAAAGGCTCCGGCATAAAGCGCGTGGACCGCCATGCGCGAGGCTTCCGGCAGTTCGAGCATCATGTTCGGCGTCAGCGAACGGATATCCCCGACGCCGGGGATGCTGGTGCCGACGTCCCTGATGCCGGCGGCGATGATCGCGCCGTAAATCGAGATCGCGATCGACGCGCCGGCCATGCGCATCAGCGTCACGGCGCCGGTCGCCGCGCCGACATCCTCGCGCGGCGCGGAATTCTGCACGCCGATGACCGGCGACTGCTGCCCGAAGCCGATCGCCAGCCCCTGCAGCAGCATGAAGGCGAGGATGACGACGACAGGCGTTCCGGCCGACAGTTGCGAGAAGAGGAAAAGCGCCACGACATTCAGCGACAGCCCGATGATCGAGAACGGCTTGTAGCGGCCCGTGATCGAGATCAGCCGTCCCGTCGACACGGACCCGATGACGATGCCGGTGGTGGTGGCGATGAAGAAGAAACTCGCCACCGACGGCGAAAGGCCGGTCGTCGTCTGCAGGAAAAGGGCGAAATAATTGGCCATGCCTATCGCCACCGCGCCGGTGCAGAAGGCGACGGTCAGGAAGAGCGAGAAGGTCGAGTCGCGGAAAAGCTTCAGGGGCACGATCGGCTCCGGCACGCGGCTTTCGACGAACACCCAGAGGATGGCGCAGACCGCGCCGACCGCCACCACCAGCATCGACTGCCAGGCGCCCAGCGAACCGAAAAGCGTCACGCTGTCGGCCCAGACGACGACGCTCGCCACCACCGCGGTCAGCAGGACGGCTCCGAGATAATCGATCTTCGGCTTGCGGACGGGGCGGCGGTAGGGGAGGAGAATGGCGATGCCCGTGAGCGCGACGATGCCGATCGGCAGGTTGATCAGGAAGATGGAGCGCCAGCCGAAAAGCTCGCTCATCGTGCCGCCCATCAGCGGTCCGAGACCGCCGGACGCCATCAGCACCAGGCTCGAATAACTCTGGTATTTCGCCCGCTCCCGCGGCTCGAACAGATCGGCGTTGATGGAGAAGATCGACACCATGATCCCGCCACCGCCAATGCCCTGCAGCAGGCGGGAAGCGATGAGCGAATCCATCGACCATGCAAGACCGCAGGTCAGCGATCCGACGGTGAAGATGACGATCGCCGCCAGCATCACATATTTCCGGCCGAAGAGATCGCCAAGCTTGCCGTAGATGGGCATGCTGGTGCTGCTGGACAGCAGATAGGCCGATCCTACCCAGCCGAAACGCTCCAGCTCGCCGAACTCGCCGATGATCGTCGGCAAGGCGGTCGAGACGATCTGGTTGTCCAGCGTCGCCATGAACATCGCTGTCAGCAAAAAGCAGAAGATCACCAACCGCTGCCGGTGATTGGTGACGAGCGGCACATAGGCCGGGCGGGTCATATCCATAGGTCAATCCAAGATGCCGTCAATTTATGTGCCTCCAGCATATAATTGTCAATGGCATCTGGATGCATATCGCAAACGACTATTGGAAAGCCGCAGGCGCTCTGATATTGTTTCTCGATGACGACCAAGAGCCTTTCGAAGCGGGAAACCGCCTCCCCTCCCTCGCCGGAAGACGTGGCACGCGTCGGCGAGATGCTCGGCCGCATGCGGCTGCTCATCGGCCGGCGCATCATCGGGCGCACGGCGATCGCCAATATCGCCCCGGGCCTCGATATCTCGCATCTCGACGCGCTGGACGCGCTGCGTCGCATCGAGGGCGAGGTGACCGTCGGGGCGATCGCGGAGGCGATGCGCATCGATCCCTCCCGCGGCAGCAGGCTGGTGGCGGACCTCGTGGCGCGCGGCATCCTGCGCCGCGACGCCTCCCAGGCGGATGGTCGCCGTTCGCTGATCGTCAGGACCGAATTCGGCGACAGCCTGATGGCGGAGATCCGCGCCGTCAAGCGCGCCCTGCTCGCCCGCGTGCTGGAGGATTGGCCGGAAGAGGAACTCGGCACCTTTTCCCTGCTGTTCGAAAAGTTCGTATCGAGTTTCGAGGCCGCTTATTCGACGGCGGAGACGGAAATCGAGCTTTCCCACGCCTCCTGACCGATGCCATAGATTGCGCATAAATTGTCATTCCGGTATGTTTTCACGAGATAGACCGGAGATGCATCCATGAACGTCTCGATCGGCCCCCGCTGGGAAAAATTCATAGAAGAAGCCGTGGAGGACGGCCGTTACGGCTCGGCGAGCGAAGTGGTGCGCGAAGGCCTGCGGCTCGTCGAAGAACGCGAGGCAAAGCTCTCGGCGCTGCGCGAAACGCTGCGGCGGTCGATCGAAGCAGGCGGCGATGTCGGTGAAGAAGAACTGGATGCCTTCCTGGACGCCGAATTCGAGAAGCTTGAAAAAGAAGGCCGTTGAATGCCTCGCATTCAATACCTCGACAGCGTGAAGGCGGATTTGGGGGACATCGCCCGCTACGTCTCAAGAGAGAGCGGCAATACGACCATCGCGCGACAATTCGTGAAAGCCTTGCGGCAGAAATGCCGCAATCTCGCAACCATGCCCGGAACCATGGGCCGGGATCGTTCCGATCTCGCTCCCGGCCTGAGAAGCATTGCCTGTCGCGGATACATAATCTTCTTCCGCTATGTCGGCGACCGCTTTCAGATCGTCAACATCCTTGAAGGCCATCGGGATGCGGATCGTCATTTCGGTACGGATACCGCACCGGGGGACGAGGGTTAGATCCCCTCGCCCGAAACCCACAGCCTGTCGCGTCCCTGGTCCTTCGCCTCGTACATCGCGCGGTCGGCCCGGGCGAGCAGGGCCTCGGGCGTATCGCCGTCCTGCGGGAAGAATGCGACACCCATGCTGCAGGTGGCCGCGACGCTGCGTCCCTCCACGACGATGGGGCGCGAGATCGCGGTGCGCACGTCCTGCAGCCGGCGCAGCACGCCCAGTTCATCCTGATTCGGATTGCTGAAGACGATCGCGAATTCGTCGCCGCCGAGGCGGACAAGAAGGTCGCTCGCGCGAATGCAATTGGCCATGCGGGACGACAGCGCCTTCAGGACCTCGTCCCCCGCGGCGTGGCCGAGCGTGTCGTTGATCTGCTTGAAATTGTCGAGGTCGACATAGGCGACCGTGATCTTGCGGCCTTCGCGGCGGGCCTGGTGCAGGGAACGGCTGAACTGGGTCCAGAACAGCGCCCGGTTCGGCAGGCCGGTCAGCGGGTCGTGATGCGCCATGTGCTGGATACGCTGCTCGTTGCGGGCGCGCTCGATGGCGATGCCGGCGATGTCGGTCGCCATGGCCATCAGCTCGAGCTCCAGATCCGTCGGCTCCCTCGGGCTGTCGGAATAGAGCCCGAACGTGCCGAGAACCCGCCCGTCCGGCCCCAGGATCGGCGTCGACCAGCAGGAGCGGAAACCGAACATCCGCGCCAGCTCGCGATAATCGTCCCAGAGCGGGTCGGCCAGAACGTCCCTGACGAGGACCGGCGAGCGCCGCCACGCGGCAGTGCCGCAGGAACCGACCTTCGGACCGATCCCGATGCCATCGATCAGCTTGACATAGGCCGGCGGCAGCCGCGTCGCCGCGCCGTGGCGCAACCGGTCGGTGCCCTCCTCGACAAGCAGGACGGACGCGACGATGCCGTCAAGCTCCTCCTCTACGGTGCGCACCAGTTCGTCCAGCACCGCCTGGAGCGGCTGGCCGCGGGCGATCATCTCCAGAAGGCGGGCATGCCCGTGGCGGCGGTCGTCCTGGCGCTTGCGCTCCGTGATGTCGCGTGAAATGCCGACAAGCCCGACGATCTGGCCATCGGCGTTGCGCAGCGGCATCTTCGACGTGGTGAGCCACAGCACACGGCCATCGGGAAGCTTGAGGCGCTCCTCCCGGCCCTGGACCGCGACACCCGTCGACATGATCTGCTGCTCGATGGCGAAGAGCTCGCGGGCGGTCTCATGGTCGAGGATGTCGAAATCGGTCCTGCCGATCATGTCCGAGCCGTCATGGAACTTGCTGTTGCGGCCGGCGGCGGCGTTGGCGAACACGAAACGGCTGCGGCGGTCCTTCACATAGATGAAGTCCGGCAGGTGATCGAGAAGAACACGGGTTTCGAGTTCCCGGGTGACGAGGGCAACGTCGAAATCGATATCGTTCTCGGTGGAAACACGAAGCAGGCGGCTGCAGAGTTCATCCAACGGGTCGGCGGGGAAAGCCGGGGGCATGCTATGTGACAGGGGTCCCACCATCCCTGTATCTCCTTCCACCTTCATCAGAAAAACACGCGAGAATCTGCCGCCCTATTGCTCTGCAGCATGGCGTAGAATTCCTTATCGTTGCTTAAGAACATCGTGAAATTGCCATGCTTGAAGCTTGCACAGAAGCCCTTTCTACTCAATCTCCAAAACTATTTAGCATAACGACATTGAAAGGACTGGCATAGAAAATGCTTTGTTGACGGCAAGGGAGCGTGTTGGATGATTCCGAGACGGACGGCATTGACGATGATCGCGGGCATGGCCGCATCCGGCGCGTTTCCCCGGCATGCGGCCACGGCTTCCGATCGCTTCCCGACCATCGACCTCCGAGGCTCGATCGACGCCCGCGAACATGGCGTCGTGCCGGAGGGGGGCGACAGGCAAAGCCGCAAGCTCGGCGAGATCATCGCCGGGGCCGCCCGACAGAATCTTTCCGTTTTCCTGCCGCCCGGCAACTACCGGGTATCCGGCCTCTCACTGCCGGACGGCGCCCGGATCACCGGTGTGCCGGGCGCCTCGCGGCTGGTCTATACCGGGGACGGGCATCTTCTGCGGGCCGAGGGCGCGCGCCGGATCGAACTTTCCAACCTCGTCATCGACGGCGCAGACCGCTGGCTCGACGACCAGAGCCCGGCGCTCGTCCACATGCGCGGCGTCGCGGAGGTTGCGATCGACAATTGCGAGATCATCGGCTCCCGCAAGACGGCCGTGCAGCTCGAGCGGTGCGGCGGCCGGATCGAGCGGAGCCGCATCTCGGGGGCTGCCGAATACGGGCTCTATGCCGTGGAAAGCAGCGGGCTTTCGGTCACCGGCAACGCCGTCCTCGATTGCGGCAACGGCGGCATCCTGATCCACCGCTGGACCAAGGGCATCGACGGCACGATCGTTTCCGGCAACCGCATCGCCGAGATCGGGGCGACGAACGGCGGGACCGGCCAGTACGGCAATGCGGTCAACCTGTTTCGCGCCGACAACGTGATGGTGACGGGAAACCACATCTCGCGATCGGCCTTTTCGGCGATCCGCGCCAACAGCGCCTCGAACGCCCAGATCGCCAACAACCAGTGTTTCGCATCCGGCGAAACGGCGATCTATGCCGAATTCGCCTTCGAGGGCGCGATGATCTCGGGCAATATCATCGACGGCGCGGCGAACGGCATCTCGGTCGTCAACTTCAACGAGGGCGGGCGGCTTGCGACGGTCACCGGCAATATCGTCCGCAACCTCCGGCCGACAGGTCCCTATGTCCTCGACGAGGCGATCTTCGGCGTCGGCATCAGCGTCGAGGCGGATACGGCGCTCACCGGCAACGTGATCGAGAATGTGCCGCTCTGGGGCATGGCGCTCGGCTTCGGCCCCTACCTGCGCAACGTGCTCGCGACCGGCAACATCGTACGCCAGGCCAGGATCGGCTGCGCGGTGAGCGTGGTCGAAGGAGCCGGCAACGCGGTGATCTCGGGCAACCTCTTCGACGCCGTCAGGGACGGCGCGGTGATCGGCCACCGCTGGAAGGCGCCGGCAACCGCCGAACTCGGCCGCGGCGACGGCCAGAGCTTCAGGCACCTGACGATCGACAACAACAGGATCGCCTAGGAGACATCCTCGCCGAAATCGACATCCCGGCCACGGTGGAAGATGCGTATGACCGTTACGACGTCCGCTTCCATGAAGAAGGCAATCGTTGCCCTGTAGCGATAACCGACGAGGCGCAGGCCGGGCCTTATCTCTTCACGAAGCATGCCGCGCTTCGGGAAGTCGCAAATCCGAGGCAATGCCCTTCGATCTTGCGGACATATTCCCGGGCTGCCTCCACGCCCATCCTGGGCGCCGGACAGGTCAGAACGTCTTCAAGATCCTCGATTGCCCGCGGTCCGAAAACGACGCGAGGGCTCATGCCTTGTTCTGCTTTTCGAGGAGCGGATCGGCATGGGCATCGAGGCGCCTTCGAACATCCTCCGGCGATACCGTGCGCTCGGGATGGGCTTTGAGTTCGTCATAAGCGGGAACGACCTCCTCCTCCAGCCATCTCTCGATCGCCGCATCGCGGGCGATGAGTGTCCGGAGGCCATCGCGGATGACCTCGCTTTCGGTGGCGTATCCACCGGAGGCGACCTTGGCCTTCACCATCTCCGCCATCTCGACCGGCAAGGTGATGCCGAGCGACCGGGTGGTGCGCATTGGAAGGCTCCTGAAGACCGATTGGACACGATTAAATCCTATCCAGAATTTTCATCGTCCTCCAACGGGGATTGGCCTTTTGTTTTCCGGCTCATGCCCATAGCTTGCGCCCGGCATTGTTTCGCATGCCGTGGCCCCGAATTCGCTTCCGCTTTCGGGGGCGGCCGCGCAAGGAGGGTATCGAATGCTGAAAATCTATGGTGTCTATCGCTCGCGGGCCACCCGTCCGCTCTGGCTCGTCGAGGAACTCGGCATACCGTTCGAGCATGTTCTCGTCATCCAGGGCTACCGGCTGCCGGAGCCGATGGCGCCCGGCGCACGCGTCAACACGCTGTCGCCGGAATTCCTGGCGATCAATCCGATGGGTTCGATCCCGTCGATGGACGACGACGGTTTCGTGCTGCACGAATCGCTGGCGATCACGCTTTACCTCGCCCGCAAATACGGTGGCGAACTGGGCCCGAAGGACATCGCCGAAGAGGCGCTGATGGTGCAGTGGTCGCTGTTCGCCGCCACCAGCGTCGAGACGTCCGCGCTGAAGATTTCCTCGACGGCCGCCGGCGGCAAGGCCGACACCGAGGAAGGCAAGACCGAGATCGACGTCGCCGCCCGCCTCCTGAAACGCCCCTTCGACGTTCTCGAAAAGCATCTTTCGAAGAACAGCCACATCGTCGGCAACCGCTTCACCGCAGCCGATATCAATGTCGCCGAAGTCGTGCGCTACGCGCAGGCATATGCCCCTCTCTTCGACAGCCGTCCGGCGCTGAAGGCCTGGATAGAGGCGGCGCAGGCCCGCCCCGGTTTCAAGGCCATGTGGGACAAGCGCACCGCCGAACCGGCCTGATCCCGTGGCGATCAGGGCTCTTCCAGCCCGGCGAGCTCCGCTTTCAGCCAGGTGTGGAAGGCCCTGACCTTTTCGGGTGGCCGCGATCCGGCGCGGGTGACGAAATAATGCCCGAAGCCGGTTGCGGCGCGGATCGGGAAAGGGGCGACGAGCCGCCCCTGATCCAGCGCATAGGCTGCGAGCGTCTGCCAGGCGAGCATGACCCCCTCGCCCGCCATCGTGGCATCGAGGCATAGCGACGCCTCGTTGAAGACATGGCGGATGCTCATCGGCGCGGGCTCGATGCCCGCCGCCTGGAACCAGACGTCCCACGAGAACATCGCCCTGCCGTCGACGATCGCCGGCACCTTCAGGATATCGGCCGGCTCCCTCAGCCTTTCCGCCAGGGCCGGCGCGCAGACCGGGAAGACAAGCTGCGGCAGCAGAAGCTGCGCATCGACGCCCGGCCACCTGCCCGCCCCGACGCGGATGCCGAGATCGACGTTGTCGATCGCGAAATCCACGAGAGCCGTGGTCGCATCGATCCGCAACCGGATCTCCGGATGCAACGCGGAAAACCGGTCGAGCCGGTGCACCAGGAAACGGGCGGCGAAGACGGGCGCGACGGAAATGGTCAGCAGCGTATCGTCCCGCCGCCTTCCGACACACACGGCCTCCGACAGGGAATGGAACCCTTCGGTCAGCCGGACCAGCATGGGCTGCGCCCATTCGACCGGCACCATGCCCTTCGGCAAACGATGGAAGACCGGCCGGCCGAGCTGCGCCTCGGCCTTGATGACCTGCTGGCTGACGGCGCCGACGGAGACGCCAAGTTCCTCCGCCGCCGCCTGCAGCGAGCCCAGGCGGCCGACCGCTTCCAGCGCGCGCAACCCGTTCAGATGCACGAGGTTCAGGTTGTTCATATAGATTTTCTAAAGCCCGCGCCTTCAGAACTCAATTGAAAATCCAGCCGTCCGGGCCGATATTCCGGGTGCAAATGATAACAAATTTGCGAGGTGACACTCATGACACCGCTCCAGATTTTCTCGAAGATGAAGACCTGGCTGACATCGGCGGCATCGCGCCCGGACGTGCGGGCCGATGATCCGTTCCGTGATCCGGACATCGGTTCCATGGACCTCAGGCAGCTCGCCGATCTGCCTTTTCCCCGTCCCGTTCCGCCCGGAGCGGGGACCTGCGAAAAAGCCTGCCTTTCGAAATGCGCCTGAACCGTCAGGCCGCGGCCTCTTCGGCAAATGCCTTTTGCACCGCCGGACGCGCCTTCATGGCCTCGAAATGGGCCTGCACCCGCGGGAACCGCGCGATATCGACCTTATCTCCCTCCAGCCAGGTGGCTATGGTGAAAAGGTAGGGATCGGCGATCGAATAGCGGTCGCCGAGCACGTATGGGCCGGCCAGCAACTCGTCCTCGATCAGGCGGAACGACTCGCCCATGGTCTGCGGAACCTTGCGCTGCATGTCGGCATGCGAGGACGGCTCGTCGGCCCAGCGTGTGCCGCGACGGCCATGCGCATGAGCCACATGCACCGTCGAGGCGAGATAGGCGTTGAACGCCTGCATCCGGCCGAACAGGAACGGATCGTCGAGCGGCGCGAGGTTCGCCTCCCGCGCGACCTGCGCGATGAAGGCGAGGATCGCCACGGTTTCGGTCAGGACGCCCTTGTCCATCACCAGCGCCGGCACGCGCCCTTTCGGGTTGATCTTCAGGTAGGCTTCGGAACGCTGTTCGTTCTCGGCGAACTTCACCCGCCTGACCTCGTAGGGCAGGCCGGATTCGGCAAGTGCGATATGGCTGGCGAGCGCACAGGTGCCCGGCGCGAAATAGAGCGTGTACAATCGGCATCCTCCGTTTCAGGATGCCGTTTTAGCACAGCTTCGCGCGACGGAAAGGTCAAACGACGCCCGGCACGTCCTCCAGCCGGTGCCAGACCGGAATGCCGCGCTCCGTGGCGATCCTCACGTCGTTGTCGGCGCCCTTCGATTTTCCCGGCAGACGCAGCACGCCCTCGCAGAGCTGGAGCAGCCGTCCGGCCACCGGATGAAAAATCTCCTCGTAGAGATCGTCGCCCACCCGTTCGCCGCCTGCCGCATGCCAGACCGGCAGCGCCACCCATTCGCCGATCATCGGCACATGACCTGCCTTGAACAGAGCATGGGAGGGAGCCTCCAGCCGCTTCAGGTTCTCCGCCATCCTCTCCGGATCGTCTCCAGTGCCGGAACGATAGGGACCGGCGATCAAAATCAACATTTTCGTTTCTCCAACTGATCTGCGCCCATCGCAGAATTACACGAACATACCCGAAAATCTTTACAATCCAAGAATTATCAGGCATTATCATCCTTATTCATGCAACTTCGTGCAGAGTCAAGGACCATGCTGACCAGTCAACGCAAGAGCCTCATTCTCGATATGCTGCGCCGGGAGGGGCAGGTCGTCGCAAAACGCGTCGCCGGGGAATTCTCGCTTTCGGAGGACACGATCCGGCGCGACTTGAGGGAGATGGCGGCCGAGGGCCTGCTGAAGCGGGTGCATGGCGGGGCACTGCCGGTTTCACCGGACCTGCCGGATTTCTCGACGCGGCGGACCATTTCGTCTGCGGCAAAGCAGAGGCTCGGCGCGGCGGCGGCGGCCATGGTGAGGCCCGGCCAGTTGATCTTTCTCGACGGCGGCACGTCGACGGCGGAAATCGCCCGCGCCCTGCCTCGCAGCTTCGCCTTCACGGTGGCGACCCACAGCCCGACCATCGCAGCCGAACTCGAACATCATCCGACGGCGGAGGTGATCCTGATCGGCGGCCGACTCTACAAACATTCGATGGTGGCCGTCGGCGCGGCAAGCATCGGCCAGATATCCCTGATCCGGCCGGACATCTTCTTCCTCGGCGTCACCGCCATCCATCCCTCGCGCGGGCTTTCCACCGGCGATCTGGAGGAAGCGGCGGTCAAACGCCACATCGCCTCGCAGGCGGCGGAGACCCATGTGCTGGTCACCGCCGAAAAGCTCGACGCCTCCTCGCCGTGCACGATCATGCCGGTTTCCGATCTGGCGGGCATGATCGTGCCCGCCGAACTCGACGAACAGCGGCTATCCGCCTACCGGGCGCTCGGCGTCAATATCGTGGAGGTTTAGAGCATGTCGCGCAAAAATGTGCGGCGGCTTCACGCGACATGTACAAAAGCAAAGACCGCAACCGTGGCGCGCAAAGCGGAAGGAAGGGAGTTTCAGATGGCACCAATGATCTCAGGCATGGACCGAATGGCAACGGGGTTGACGATCTTGACACTCCTGGCTTCTGGAGCGGCTGCCGCAATGCCATCGCCCCTGACCGTACCCAGGCTTCTGGACATTTGCCTGTCATCCACGGTGTCGGAAGCGACGGCGAAGGGGAATGCGCTCGGTTGGGGCCGCATGAAGGATCAGGAGACGGAAGAATGGCGCACGAATTTCCTGGCCTACAATGGCGGATCAGTGGACGTGATCGGCTGGCGGCGGGGAGAAAATGAGGGCGACGGCTTGCTGTCCTTCTGGATAGCCAAGGGACCAAACAGCCATAGGGCGTGTTCCTATTCGCTCGCCGGCCCTTCGAAGCTCTTGGCCGCCCTGATCGAGCAGCTTGGCACTCCCGGTACTTCCGATAAGTCCGACCTCGGTACAACGGCCTATTGGAAGCACGGATCGATGGAGGTTTCATTCTCCCAATTTGGATCGAGCACCATTGTCAACATTGCCCATAACGATTGAGCGGCGTGTTCACTGGTGAAAACGGCCGAAGTTTTCGGACCGTCCGGAAAGATCACGGCACGCTCAGCCAAACAGCGCGTCGGTGACGCGGACGTCGCCGACATGGATGCCGTTCCAGTTCCTCATGGACTTGTTGGCCATGGAGAGAAGCCGGGTCTCCACCTCGCCGCCCTTCTCGACATACCGGGCGATCAGCGCGAAGATCATCGCTTCGGCGGCCCGCGTCGTGCCGTCTTCGCATTTCACCGCCATGGCGAGCCCCTGATCCGGCAGGGCCGCGACGAAGACGCCTTCCGCGCCGGTCTTGGCGAAGATCTTGCCGGGAGCCGCCTGCATCAGGCCGGTGCATGCGCGGTTGGTGCCGGCGACATAAAAGGGTTCGGCCATGCAGGCCTGCATCAGCCGCCGCGAGGCCCTGGCGCGCTCCGGCGAAAGGGTATTGCCGGTGACCATTTTCGCGAAACCGTGGGCAAGGCCCTTGAGCGGCACCGCATAGGTCGGGATCGAGCAGCCATCCGTGCCGCAGTTCTGGTGGCCGAGGGTCGCGCCCGTCAGAACCTCCATCGTGCCGCGGATTTCCGCCTGCAGCGGGTGGTCGTAGCCGACATATCCCTTCACCTCCAGTCCCGCATGCACACAGGTGCAGACGAAACCGGAATGTTTTCCCGAGCAGTTGTTGTGGAGCGCGGTCGGCTTCCCGATCGTGCGGGCCTGGTGGATCAGGGTGGCCTGATCCGAAGACCAATGCGCGCCGCATTCCAGCGCCGCATCGTCACGTCCGGCCTTCGCCAGCATTGCGGCGGCGGTCGCGACATGCGCATCCTCGCCGGAGTGGGAAGAACAGGCGAGCGCCAGCTCCACGTTTGAGAAACCATAGGCGTCGGCCGCGCCGCTTTCGACGAGGGGCAGCGCCTGCATGGCCTTGCAGGCCGAGCGCGGGAAGACATGCGCCTCCGCCTCGCCGAAGGAAAAGACCGTCCTGCCGTCTCCATCGACGACCACGCCCATGCCGCGATGGCGGCTTTCGACCAACTTGCCTCTGGTGACTTCGACGGTAACGGGGTTTTGCATGGCCGGTCCTGAAATTGCTGTTTTCAATGGCGCTTGTGGGAAGCGCAATATCACGGGCTCACAAATGAGTCCGGTGTTTTTTCGGGGGGCACCTTCACATGAAATCGGTTAAGCGGCTGTTTCTGGTCATCTTCATCGTCTACCTGCTGCCGACATTCGCTTCCGCCGGCCTGTGGGCGATGAAGGACCGGCCGGGCCGCTGGAGCGAGGCGCGCTGGTCTTCCGCCGGCATCCTGCCGAAAGCGGACGAAAGCGAGGAAGCTGCGATCTACGTCTTCTCCGCCATGACCGGCGGGCTGAAAGGCGCCGTCGCCAGCCATGCATGGATCGTCACCAAGGAAAAAGGCGCCGAAACCTACACGCGCTACGACAAGGTCGGATGGGGCAAACCGATGCGGCGCAACGGTTATCCGGCGGATGCCTACTGGTATTCCAACATGCCCGAACTCGTGACCTCGGTCACCGGCGCGAAAGCGGAGCTTCTCATTCCCGGGATCGGGGAAGCGATCGCCGCCTATCCCTATTCGGAGCCGGGCGGCTACACCATCTGGCCGGGGCCGAACTCCAATACCTTCGTCGCCTACGTGCTGCGCGAGGTGCCGGAACTCGGCGCCGTGCTGCCGCCGCATGCGGTCGGCCGCGACTACCTGCCGGACGGTGAATTCGTGCATCTCGACGACGACTGGCGCGATCTGCACGTGACGCTACGCGGCCTTCTCGGCTTTTCGGCCGGAATGCGCAGCGGCCTGGAAATTCACGTCCTGGGTCTGGTCGCAGGCATCGATATCGCCAATCCGGGCATCAAGCTGCCGGCGGTGGGGCGTATCGGATTTTGAGGGTCAGCTATGCATAAAATGCAAAACGCCCGCGAAGAGGCGGGCGTTTGACAATCATTCAGTCAGATGGCGATCAGAAGCCGGTGGCTTCGCGCGCAACACGGCGGATATCGCTCTGGGCAATGCCGAGGTCGTTGAGTTCGCGCGGGGTCATACGGCCCAGTTCGGCGACCGTCTGACGATATTTACGCCAATTGTTGAGAGTGCGTACGACGTTCATGATGATCCCCCTTTCCTGGGTTTTCGAAGCCTAGCAGCCAGTCCCTGGCGCTCTCGTTTGCTTCGATGACCGTTATATAGACGGGTCCGTGCTGCTCTAAAAGCGCTCAACCAGCAGGCCACCCATGCGTGAAATGCATGGGACGGGAAAAATAGAGCCGAGGGAAGGATCGTCGGGAGGGAGACCGGGGAATTCCTGAAAAGGAGAGGAATTCCCGAAAAAGGAAAAGGGCCGCTCGGAGCGACCCTTCCATGAAATCTGGTCCGGTTGAACGAACCTGGGCCGCCTCACGACGGTCCGGCAGGGAAGATGGGTTCAGGCCGAGGGCTGCCCCGTCAAGACCGTCACCTTTCCATTGCCCGTTACGCAGACCGAAATCTCACTAGACATTGGATCACCTTCCTTTCGTTACGTTGACGATGGAGAAAAGGTAGGTGCGATGCCGCGAGTCCGCAAGGCAAGTTATGTGAACGGCTGCGCATATAAGTGAGTTGATCCTTGAGCCTCGCGCCTTATCATGCGCAGGCTTCCAGCCGGGGAGTCGGAAGGTCAGGGCTTCGCGCTAAGCGGCATCCGCAATGTCCAATCGGACGGAAAGCCCGGCCTGCGACGCCAACCCGACCAAGGCATCCAAGCTGAAATTTGTGATGCGCCCCTTCAGCAGATCGCTCAATCGGGGCTGGGTAATGCCCAGACGACGCGCGGCCTCCGCCTGCGTCACGCGCCAGCTTCTCACCTTTTGCTCTATGGCGATCAGAAGCGCCGAACGCATCGACATATTCGCGGCTTCCGTCGACGTATCTTCGAGCGCATCCCAGACATTTTCAAAGCTCTGGCGTTCCATGGCTTCACTCTTTTCCGATCTGGCGCAGACGCGAAGCGGCCGAATCCAGATCCCGTCTCGCGGCGTGCTGCGTCTTCTTCCGAAACGCGTGCACACCCAGACGGCATCCTCGATCCCGGCAACGCAGATCACCCGAAATGCCCGGGTTTCATCGCGACACGGATTTCCCGCACACCCGAACCGAACGCAAGACGACTAGAACTTCAGCACGATCTTGCCGATGTGGCTGCTCGATTCCATCAGCCTGTGGGCTTCGGCGACCTCATCGAAGGGCAGGATCGTGTGGATGACGGGCGCGACCGTCCCCTCTTCCAGAAGCGGCCAGACCTCGGCGATCAGGTCGTCGCGGATGGCGCGCTTTTCATCTGCGGTGCGCGGCCGCATCGTCGAGCCTGTGACCGTCAGGCGCTTCACCATGATCGGCGCCAGGTTGACCTTTTCCGCCGTGCTTCCGCCGAGAAAGGCGATCATCGACAGGCAGCCGTCCTTCGCAAGCACGGAGAGGTTCTTTTCGAAATAGGCCGCGCCGATCATGTCGAGCACGACATCGACGCCGCGACCGCCGGTGACCTCCCTGACAACCGCGGCGAAATCCTCCGTCTTGTAGTCGATGCCGCGCGCGGCGCCCAGTTTCTCGCAGGCCTCGCATTTTTCTTTCGAGCCGGCGGTTGCGTAGACCGTCGCGCCAAAAGCCCTGGCAAGCTGGATCGCCGTCGTGCCGATGCCGCTCGTGCCGCCGTGGATCAGCACGCTTTCGCCCTCCGTCAGGCCGGCCATCTGGAAAAGATTGGCCCAGACCGTGAAGAAGGTTTCCGGCAGCGCGCAGGCCTTCACCGCGTCATACCCCTTCGGCCAGGGCAGCGCCTGGCCGGCCGGCACGGCGCAATATTCCGCGTAACCGCCGCCATTCGCCAGCGCGCAGACCTTGTCGCCCGGCTTGAAACCGGTGACACCGTCTCCAAGCGCCACGACCTCGCCGGCGATTTCCAGTCCCAGGACCGGGCTTGCATCCTTCGGCGGCGGATAGGTTCCCTGGCGCTGGGCGACGTCCGGCCGGTTCACGCCGGCCGCTTCCACCTTCACCAGGATCTCGCCCGGGCGAACCTGGGGCAACGGCCCCCTGGCAAGCGTCATGACCTCCGGTTTCCCGAAGGACGGCAAATCGATGAAACGCATTTCGGCGGGAAGCGGCATGGCGGACTCTCCTCTCAGGGACAAGCCACTGAATTAGGACATGACCGGCCTTATAGGAAGGCGGCGTTCGGCCGCTCGGTCATTTTGTCTCGCCGAAGGCTGCGAAAACCAGACCGCCTTCGCTTTCCTTGGCCTCGGCCTTGACGGCGGCGATCTCGCCTCCGACACGCCCGACGTCGTCGAGCAGCAGGCCCTGCGGCAATTCCAGCACGCCGATCGAGCAGCGCAGCAGCGGGAAATCCCGCTCGGCGCCGGAACGGTCATGACCGCGGATCTTTCCCGCCGCCCGCTCTTCCGGCGAATAAAGTTCGGCGACGTCGTCGTGGAAATCGGAAAGCAGGCGCTCGAGTATCTCGTTCAGCTCGTCGCGGGTCCAGTCGCGCACGCCGATGAAGAAGTCGTCGCCGCCCACATGGCCGAGGAAATCGCCGTCCGAGAAGAAATAACGCTTCATCAGCGCGGCGAAGAGCGAGATCGCATGGTCGCCCATCTGGAAGCCGTAGTGATCGTTGAACGGCTTGAAATTGTCGAAGTCGCAATAGCAGAAGAAGCGGGGCTCCTCGTCGTCACGGCCCGCCTCGTGCATGAAATCGCGGATGGCGCGGTTGCCCGGCAGGCCGGTCAGCGGGTTCTGGTCCTGGGCGATCTTCAGCTGCTTCTCGTTGATGACCTTGATGAGCGACGCGGCGGAAACCACGCCGGCGTAGCGCATGTTCTCGGTGAGGATCACGCAGGCGCTGTTGTCCATGTTGGCAAACAGGCTCATCAGTTCCTCGGCCTCCGCATCGAGGCCGATGATCGGCGCGCGGTCCACGAAATGCGAGATGGAGCGTTCGTAGACCTTGTTCTTCAACAGGTCGCGGCCGAAGGGCTGATAGATATATTCCTTGAGATGATATTCGTTGATGACGCCGCGCGGCTCGCCGTTGGCGTTCAGCACCGGAAAGAAAGCCTGGCGCGGGTTGCGGCGGAAAAGCTCGAAAACGCTGTCGATGCTTTCGTTCTCGTAGACGGTCGGCAGGTGCTCGATCTGCTTGCGGATCAGTATCTCGTCGAGCGACTGGCTGGAGCGACGGTGGCCGATATCGGCAAGATACGGGAAGGACGACTGCAGGTCCGAGACGAAGGTCGTGGGGCGGGCGATGAACCAGCCTTGCACGAGGTCGATGCCATATTCGCGGCAGGCGAGGAACTCGGCTTCCGTTTCGATGCCTTCGGCGATCACGCGGATGCCGAGCACATGGGCGATGTTGACGATGTTCTTGACGAGGTGGCGCTTGCGCGGGCTCCGGTCGAGGCCGGCGATGAAATGACGGTCGATCTTGAGATAGTCGACCGGATAATCGCAGAGCAGCTTCATCTCGCCATGGCCGACGCCGAAATCGTCGATCGCGAGCTTGAAACCTTCCTTGCGCATCCATGTCACCAGATCGGCGAATTCGGGCACGCTGGTATTGTCGAAGCGCTCGG
Organism: Neorhizobium puerariae; assembly: GCF_042429745.1. Classification (NCBI taxonomy): domain Bacteria; kingdom Pseudomonadati; phylum Pseudomonadota; class Alphaproteobacteria; order Hyphomicrobiales; family Rhizobiaceae; genus Neorhizobium; species Neorhizobium puerariae. The sequence goes on from NZ_JBHMAA010000024.1 coordinate 425,609, forward strand.
AGAACTCGAAGCAGACGGAGGACGGCGCGATATTCGCCTTGCGCAGGTTCAGCAGCACCTTTTCGAGGAAATACCGGCCGTTGCCGATGAGGCGCACATCGAGATTGAGGAAAAGGGTGGTCGAGGAAAAGTCCGGCAGGCTTGCGAATTTCGCGAGCGCGCGGCTCGCCATCATCTGTTCGAGGGCTAGCAGCTGGCCGGTTTCCTGAGCCTGGTCGAGCAGTTCGAGCGGAGAGGAGAAACCTATCCGCTCCTGGCCGCGCAGAAGCGATTCATACCCGAAAACGGAACCGGTCCCGACTTCGACGATCGGCTGGAAGGCGTTTTCGAGAACCAGCTTGGCGAGCGTGACGAGCTGGTCGCTCGCATATCGCCGGAAGACGCCCGGTTCCATGATGGCCGCAGACGACATGACTCAATACTCCACTGCGCAATGGCCTAAAACGGACATCAGGCTCCCAGCAATTCCTCAAGAATCGGTTTCCCGCGCAGTGAAGACTCCATGAAAGTTTCATGACAATGGTGTAGCGTAAAAATCTCCGCAACTTATCATGTAGATCAGAGGCTTATCCGCGAGCCGCGAGCGCCAGCGCGATCAGGGTCCAGCCCTGGATCATCAGGTCGGCCGCCAGGAAAAGCCCGAGTATCCACAGACTGTTGACCGGCCAGCCGGCGGCAATGATCAACCCCGCCAGAACGGTGACGACGCCGCCGGCGATGATCCAGCCGGAGCCCTTCATCGGCCGCATCCTGAAGCCGACCCAGAGGCGGAAAATGCCCGCGACCATCAGCGCAACCGCCATCAGGAAGGTCAGGACGACCGCCGTCAGCGCCGGATTCCAGAAGGCGAGCAGTCCGGCGATCGTGTAGAGGATGCCGCTCAGCGACCAGAAAAGGACCTGGTCCCATCCCTTCACCTGGAAGGCATGGACGAGATAGGCCACGCCGCCGATCAGCATCATCATGCCGATATAGAAAATCGAGGCGGCGGTGGCCACGAAGAGATTGGCGAATGCGACGATGCCGAAAACGAGAAGGAGAATGCCGAGGGCAAGAAACCAGCCCCATTTGTCGCGCACCGTGGAAACCGACGGCGTATCCAGTCCGAATGTCATGACCAACCCCTTTTTCTCTCAAAGCCTTACCCGACGCTATAGAAGAAGATGTGGAGCAGGCTTGATCGAGGTCAACAACCCCGTCAGGCGGCGCGATTGATCGGGCGGGCCCGCCCGATCCGTTCACATGCTTGCGCGGCACGCCCATGGCATCGGCCGGTGCGCCCTGGGTCAGCCCATGGGCTGCATGAATTCCTCGACAAGGATTTCCCCGGCCGTCCCGGGCTTGCGCCCGGCTACCAGCATGCTGCACCTCATCTGTAGCCGTGGTCATCGAGATAGATGACCATTTACTCATCCCTGGTTCCATCACAATCAACCGGTCGTTCTGCGTTTTTAAGACAGCCATGTTCGCAATCGTTTCTTGATTTGCGGGCGGGATCAAAAATAACTCACGTTAGAGTTCAACCGTCCGCCGGGAGCCGATTCCGCCATGACCAAGCCGAATATCCTCATCGTCATGGTCGACCAGTTGAACGGCACGCTGTTTCCCGACGGGCCGGCGGACTGGCTGCATGCGCCGCATCTGAAGGCGCTCGCCGCCCGTTCGGCGCGGTTCGCCAACAACTACACGTCCTCGCCGCTCTGCGCGCCCGCCCGCGCCTCGTTCATGGCCGGGCAATTGCCGAGCCGCACGCGCGTCTATGACAATGCGGCGGAATACGTCTCGTCGATCCCGACCTATGCGCACCATCTGCGCCGCGCCGGCTATTACACCGCGCTTTCCGGCAAGATGCATTTCGTCGGACCGGACCAGTTGCACGGTTTCGAGGAGCGGCTGACCACGGACATCTATCCCGCCGATTTCGGCTGGACGCCGGATTACCGCAAGCCGGGGACACGGATCGACTGGTGGTACCACAATCTCGGCTCCGTGACCGGCGCGGGCGTGGCCGAGATCACCAACCAGATGGAATACGACGACGAGGTCGCGTTCCTTGCCAACCAGAAGCTCTACCAGCTTTCACGCGAGCGCGACGATGCCGACCGGCGGCCCTGGTGCCTCACCGTCTCCTTCACCCATCCGCACGACCCCTATGTGGCGCGGAGAAAATTCTGGGATCTCTACGAGGATTGCCCGCACCTCCTGCCGGAAGTCGGAGCAATCCCGCTCGGGGAACAGGACCCGCACTCGCAGCGGATCGTCCTCTCCTGCGACTACCGGAATTTCGACGTGAAGGACGAGCATGTGCGCCGCGCGCGGCAGGGCTACTTCGCCAATATTTCCTATATCGACGAGAAGGTCGGCGAGTTGATCGACACGCTGACGCGAACGCGAATGCTCTCCGACACGCTGATCCTGTTCTGCTCCGACCACGGCGACATGCTGGGCGAGCGGGGGCTGTGGTTCAAGATGAACTTCTTCGAGGGTTCGGCTCGCGTGCCGCTGATGATCGCCGGTCCCGGCGTCACCCCTGCCCTTTACACGGCGCCTGTCTCCAACCTCGACGTCACGCCGACGCTCTGCGAGCTTGCCGGCATTTCGATGGACGAGATCAAGCCCTGGGCGGACGGGGAAAGCCTGAAGCCGACGATGGACGGTGCGCCACGCACGAGCCCGGTGCTGATGGAATATGCGGCGGAGGCTTCCTATGCTCCGCTGGTCGGCATCCGCGAGGGCAAATGGAAATATATCCATTGCGAGCTGGACCCCGAGCAGCTCTTCGATCTCGACGCCGATCCGAGGGAGCTCAGGAACCTTGCCGGCGACCCGGCTCATGCCGATATCCTCGAAGGTTTTCGCGCCAGGCGGAAAGCCAGGTGGGACATGGCGGCCTTCGACGCGGCGGTGCGCGAAAGCCAGGCGCGCCGCTGGGTTGTCTACGAGGCATTGCGCAACGGCGCTTATTACCCTTGGGATCACCAGCCTCTGCAGAAGGCGTCCGAGCGCTACATGCGCAACCATATGAACCTTGATACCCTTGAAGAATCAAAGCGTTATCCGCGCGGAGAGTAAAATGAAAGCCCAACCTGCCGCCAGCCATTTCATCGACGGCGAATATGTCGAGGATACGGATGGCGCCGTCATCGAGAGCCTTTATCCGGCGACCGGCGAGGTGATCGCCCGCCTTCATGCGGCAACGCCCGCCATTGTCGAAAAGGCCATCGCGGCGGCCAAACGCGCCCAGCCGGAATGGGCGGCGATGAGCCCGACGGCGCGCGGGCGCATATTGAAACGCGCCGCCGAGATCATGCGCGAGAGGAACCGCGCACTTTCAGAACTCGAAACGCTCGATACCGGCAAGCCGATCCAGGAGACGACCGTCGCCGATCCGACCTCGGGCGCGGACAGTTTCGAATTCTTCGGCGGCGTGATCGCGGCTGGCCTCAACGGCGACCATATCCCGCTCGGACGCGATTTCGCCTATACGAAGCGGGTGCCGCTCGGCGTCTGCGTCGGCATCGGCGCGTGGAACTATCCGCAGCAGATCGCCTGCTGGAAGGGCGCCCCGGCGCTCGCGGCCGGCAATGCCATGGTGTTCAAGCCTTCCGAGAACACACCACTCGGGGCCTTGAAGATCGCCGAGATCCTGCACGAAGCCGGCTTGCCCAAGGGGCTCTACAACGTCATCCAGGGCGACCGGACGACCGGCCCGCTGCTCGTCAACCATCCGGATGTCGCCAAGGTGTCGCTCACCGGCTCAGTGCCGACCGGGCGCAAGGTGGCGGCCGCCGCTGCGGGCGGTCTCAAGCATGTGACGATGGAGCTCGGCGGCAAGTCGCCGCTGATCGTGTTCGACGATGCCGATCTCGACAGCGCCATCGGCGGGGCGATGCTCGGCAATTTCTATTCGACCGGCCAGGTCTGCTCCAACGGCACGCGCGTCTTCGTGAGCCGCAAGGTGAGGGACGAATTCCTCTCGCGCCTCAAGACGCGGACGGAGAAGATCATCATCGGCGATCCGCTGGACGAGGCGACGCAACTCGGCCCGATGGTCTCCTTCGACCAGCGGCAGAAGGTTCTCTCCTATATCGACAAAGGCAAGGCGGAGGGTGCAACGCTGATCACCGGCGGCGGCATTCCGAACCATGTCACGGGTGAAGGCTATTACATCCAGCCGACCGTGTTCGCCGACGTGACCGACGGCATGACCATCGCCCGGGAGGAAATCTTCGGGCCGGTCATGTGCGTGCTCGACTTCGACGACGAGGACGAGGTGGTCGACCGCGCCAACGCGACCGAATTCGGCCTGTCGGCCGGCGTCTTCACCGCCGACCTGACGCGCGGTCACCGGGTGGCGGACCAGTTGCAGGCCGGCACGCTGTGGATCAACAGCTACAACCTCTGCCCGGTGGAAATCCCCTTCGGCGGTTCGAAACAATCCGGCTTCGGGCGGGAGAATTCGCTGGCCGCGCTGGAACATTATTCCGAGCTGAAGACGGTCTATGTGGGCATGGGACCGGTCGAGGCGCCGTATTGATGATCACATCCGCTGCCGAGCAAGTCCGCCCCCCCCCCTCTGGCACGGCACGACTTCAAGAAACCGTCTGGAGAACGCTAACATGCTTCAGGCAGATTTCGTCATCATCGGCTCCGGTTCCGCAGGCTCGGCGATCGCCTATCGGCTGTCGGAGGACGGAAAGCATTCGGTGATCGTGATCGAGGCGGGCGGGTCGGATTTCGGGCCGTTCATCCAGATGCCGGCGGCGCTCGCCTGGCCGATGAGCATGAAGCGCTACAACTGGGGTTATCTTTCCGAGCCCGAGCCGAACCTCAACAACCGCCGCATCACCGCGCCGCGTGGAAAAGTCATCGGCGGATCGTCGTCGATCAACGGGCTCGTCTACGTGCGGGGACACGCGGAAGACTACAATCGCTGGGAAGAGCTCGGCGCGACCGGCTGGTCTCACGCGGATGTGCTGCCTTATTTCAAGCGCATGGAGCATAGCCATGGCGGCGAGGAAGGCTGGCGGGGCACGGACGGGCCGCTGCATGTGCAGCGCGGGCCGGTGAGGAACCCGCTGTTCCATGCCTTCATCCAGGCAGGCAGCCAAGCCGGCTTCGAGATGACGGAGGATTACAACGGCTCGAAACAGGAAGGTTTCGGGCTGATGGAGCAGACCATCTACAAGGGGCGGCGGTGGTCGGCGGCGAATGCCTATCTCAGGCCGGCGCTGAGACGGCCGAATGTCGAACTGGTCCATGGTTTCGCCAACAGGATCGTGATCGAGAACGGCCGGGCCGTCGGCGTCGAGATCGAGCGGCGCGGGGTGACGGAAGTGGTCCGCGCCAGTCGCGAGGTCGTCGTCTCGGCCTCCTCCTTCAACTCGCCGAAACTGCTGATGCTTTCGGGGATTGGGCCGGCCGGCCATCTCAAGTCCATGGGGATAGAGGTGAAGGCGGACCGGCCGGGTGTCGGCGCGAACCTGCAGGACCATATGGAATTCTATTTCCAGCAGGTCTCGTTGAAGCCCGTGTCGCTCTATTCCTGGCTGCCCTGGTTCTGGCAGGGTGTCGCGGGCGCCCAATGGCTGCTCTCCAAGGGCGGGCTCGGCGCCTCCAACCAGTTCGAGGCCTGCGCCTTCCTGCGCTCCGCACCGGGGCTGAAGCAGCCGGACATCCAGTATCACTTCCTGCCGGTGGCGATCTCCTATGACGGGCGGGCGGCGGCCAGGAGCCACGGTTTCCAGGTGCATGTCGGCTACAACCTGTCGAAATCGCGCGGGAGCGTCACGCTGCGCTCTCCCGACCCCGGGGCCGATCCGGTGCTGCGCTTCAACTATATGAGCCATCCGGAAGACTGGGAGAAATTCCGCCATTGCGTTCGGCTGACCCGCGAGATCTTCGGCCAGAAGGCTTTCAACGATTATCGCGGGCCGGAAATCCAGCCGGGCGACAAGGTGCGGACGGACGACGAAATCGATGCCTTCCTGCGCGAGCATCTGGAAAGCGCCTACCATCCCTGCGGCACCTGCCGCATGGGGCGCGCCGACGACCCGCTCGCGGTGGTCGACCCGGAATGCCGGGTGATCGGCGTCGAAGGCCTGAGAGTGGCGGACAGTTCGATCTTTCCGCATGTGACCTATGGCAATCTCAACGGTCCGTCGATCATGACCGGCGAGAAGGCAGCGGACCATATCCTCGGCAAAACGCCGCTGCCCCGCAGCAATCAGCAGCCCTGGATCAATCCGCGGGCGGCGGTGAGCGATCGATAGTCAGTGGTAGTCGTCTTCTCGCTGATGGCGGACGGCGATGATGTTTACAGTCGTCGCATCCTCGATCTCGAAGAGCGCTATATAACCGGCAGAACCGAAGGGAATGACGAGTTCCCGCAGGAACGGATTGTCTCCAGGCGCCTTCCTCGCCGCAAAAGGAAACTCCTTGAGCGACTCCATCGCTCGGACAATGACTTCGATGGCTTTTTCAGCGGCCTGAAAATCCCTATCAAGGAGAAACGCATAGAGACGTTTGATATCCGCACGGGCTTCGGATGTGTAGCGAAGCCTGTAACTCATTTGCCGAGTTCTACGCGCTTTGCTTCGAGCATGGCTTTAAGCTCGTCATGCACGTCATCCGCGTCATGATAAATTCCCGTGCGCTTTGCCTCGGCCAGCGAAGCCAGTCCACGCGCAATAAACTCGGCCTGCGTTTTCCGGTAGCTGATCTGTCGCCGCAAGGAATCCTCCAGGAAAGCAGACAGGGTCTCACCTTCCTTCAGCACGCTTTCGGCAGCGGCACGCAATTCTGGATCGACGCGGAGGGAGGGAATGGTCGCCGTTTTCATAACATAGCTCCATGCATTGCAATTGCGATGCAATATGCATGAAATGCGTGTTTTCATCAAGAAAGATTACAGGAACCCGATCCATCGGCCGGCGATCACGGCGGCGATCCAGACGATGATGGAAAACATCGCCGAGATGCGCAAGGCGGTGGCCGGGTTTCCGCCGGCCAGCACCACCCGCCATCCCCTGCCGAAATGGACGACCGCCACGTTGATCAGGCCCAGCGCGACAAGGCCGAGTTTTGCGAGAAAAGCCGGGTTGCGCGCATATTCCGTGGGGCGGACGGTGAAGAGGCAGAAGCCGGTGACGATCGCCAGGACGACGCCCGCGCCCGCCAAGCGCGAGAGATAGGGCGCGATGGGCGGCAGGGGCACGGCGGGGGCGAAGCCCAGCAGTCGCAGGTCCAGCGCCAGGATCGCACCGAAGAGCATGCCGGTGCCGAGGATATGCGCGGCATTGACCAGGAGATACAGCGTCGCCGACGTGATGAGCGCTCGCGCAAGCGGCGTTTCGGCGAGCGGGGCGAGAAGTTCCATTTCACGCCTGTTCCCGGCTCAGTTCGTCCGGATACGTTCCGGGTAGATATCGAAGGTCTTGCCGGCGACGACGATCCTGACGGCCTTCATGCGTTTCTCGCTGCGGTCCTCGGAGCGGTTGCCGGTGGCGACGATCTCGTCGCCGACGCTCGCCTGCCCCTCCACGAAACCGGAGCGCTGCGTCTGGTTCGGGTTGCCGAGTTCGACGCGCCAGACGCCGTCTTCGGCGCGGACTTCCAGCGTCGGATGCGGCGGCGCGAAGGAGATGGAGTGAATGGTGCCCCTGAGGTCGATCTGGTCGGCTTCGGCCCAGGACCAGCCGTGATGGGCGGCGGCGGAGCCGGCAAGCATCGCGGCAAGTGCTGTTCCTGCAAGGATGCGCGTGATCGAAAGGCGGTGCATGGCGGCTCTCCTCTGTTTCCGGGCCATGCGCGGAAGATGTGGAGACTGCGACCGATGACCAGAGGTCTCACCGTTTCTTGAAGATCAGTTCACCGCCATCAATGCCGCCGCCCGGTCGACGATCAGTCGGTTCAGGGCGCGATAGTCACCGTCGAAATGGTGGCCGCCCTCGCGCGGCAGGACCTGCGCGCCGGCTATGCCCTGCACGTCGGGGCACGCGCTGTCCTCCTCCTTCAGGCCGTAGATGCACTGGATCTTGAACGGCTCGATCTCCCTCAGATCGTCGACGGGATCGCCATATCTGCCCGCCCCGGCAAAACCGAGCCAACCCGAGACGTCGATCTCGAAATCCGCCTGGTTCGACAGGGCAAGCAGGGAGACGAGCGAAACAGCCTGCTTGTCGGCATCGGGCAGGGCCCGATAGGTCGCCGGCAGAATATTGGCGCCGAAGGAATAGCCGATCAGCAGCACGTTATCGACCTTCCAGCGCTTGCGATAGGTCGAGATGATGCGGGAAAGGTCGGCCGCGGTTTCCTCCGGCGTCTTCCCGCTCCAGAAATAACGCAACGCATCGACCCCGATAACGGGAATCCCCTCCTCCTTGAGATAGGCGCCGAGCTGCTGGTCGATATCGCGCCAGCCGCCGTCGCCGGAATAGACGATCGCCATCGCGTCGTGCTTCGGCTCCACCTCGATCGGCACGAGCGGGAGATTGAGCGGCGATGCGGAACGGGCGATACGCCGGACGATGGCCGACGCGTTGCGCAGCAGGGCCGCATCGGCGGTTTCCGTCGACTCGTTGAGTTCGACGGCCGGATGGGTTTCCTGCAGGCCTCTTGCGTGGACGCGGCCGGCGGCATCGGCCGTCGGGCTGAAGATCACCCGGACCGGATTGGGGAGCTCGCCTTCCGTCAGGCCGTATATGGTGCCGTCGGACACGGGCACCTTGGGAGCCGGGGTGCAGAGCACGGTCGAAAGGGGGATCGCGCTTTCCGGATCGATCGCCAGCGTTTCGGCAATGGTGGAGTCGGGCGTCTGCGCGGCGATTGCGAGCGCCAGCGTTCCGCCGTCGCCGATCCCGGCCACCACGGGCGGGTGATAGGCGGCGATATCCGCCGAGCGGTGAAGCTGGCGGCTCAGGTCCTCTATGTCGGAGACGAGGTAGAGGCAGTCATCCCGCTCCGCCTCGAGCGCCGCATAATATTCCGGCAGGTCGACGCCAACGACCAGCGCTCCGTCCCTGGCCAGTGCGAGCGAGGCCCGTTCCTCCTTCTGCGACCAGCCCTCGCCATCGGAGAGCAGGACGACGACGCCATCCGCCTTGCCCTCCGGATAGGAAATACGCGTCGTCGGAAGGCTTCTGGTCCTGAGAGCCGGATCGGAAACGAGATTGACGACTGCCACGGCGAGCGTGATGCCCGCCATGATGATCGGCAGAAGTTTCATCGGCGCAGAAGCCCCTTCAGCCCGCCGCCGATCAGCATTGTGATGTCCAGCATGGAAACGATCGGCATGCCGCCACCGGCAACGGCGAGATAACGCGGATGCCATTCCGGATCGAACTTGGACTTGAAGGCCAGCACGCCCTGGAAATTGTAGAAGCGCTCGCCATTCCGGAAAATGTGCCCGCCCACATGGTTCCAGAGCGGCGCCCTGCTGTGGGTCGAGAGGCCGGCAAGCGGCGCCATGCCGAGATTGAGGGTCCGGAACCCTTCGGTCTTCATGTGCTCCATGATGCGCACGAACAGCAGGTCCATCATGCCGCGATGGATATCGGGAACATGCCGCATCAGGTCGATGAAGGCGTCGCCGCTGGAAGCGGTCGACAGAATGTTGGCGAAGGCGACGATGCGGCCTTCGAGGCGGATCACCGCCACCGGCCCGGCCGCCACATATCGCGGCTGGAACGTGCCCAGCGAGAAACCCTTTTCCGCCGCGTTCTGCCCGGCGAGCCAGGCGCGGGAAACGGAGAGCAGCTCATCGAGAACCGCCGGGACATCCTCCGCCTTGAGCATCGAGAATTCCAGCCCGTCGCGGGCGGCGCGGTTGATGGACCGGCGCAGCTTCAGCCACGCGCCGCCCTTCAGATCGAATTTCGTGAGGTCGACCACCGCCTGTTCGCCGAGCTTGTAGGGCTTGAGCCCCGCCTCGACCGTCAAGGGCAGGAAATCCTGGGAGACCTGATAAAAGACGGCGCGACAGCCCGCCTTGCGGGCCGCCTCCATGAATTTCAGCACGAGACCCGGCCAGACCTTGCGATCGCCGACAGGGTCGAACAGAGCCACCCAGGACCGCCCCTGCTGGGCATACATGATGAAAGCGCTGCCGCAATCGGAGAAGATGATCTTCTTGTCGCCCAGGCGGACGAGGCCTGCGCTGGCATTCGGCTGCGTGGAGAGGATGTCGACCGCGCGGCTCATCTCCTCGCCAGACGGCGGCTTGCGGCACCGGGCCGGACGCCTGAGGCGGTTGGTCGCGAACGTGCCGATCAGCAGCGTCAGCGCAAGACCGGTCGGCGCATGCATCTCGTTGTTCGACAGGAGCAGGCGCCAGCCGAAGCCGGCAAGGCTCTCCTCGAAGAAGAGGTTCGTGACGAGCGCGATCGCGAAGAGGACAAAGCCGACGAACAGCAGAACGCCGGCATCGGGAACAAGCCGGTCGACCAGCACTTTTCCAAGAGAGACGGCAAGACCCGATCGTCCTGCCGGCAAGCCGACGACCGGCTCTGAGGTTTCGTCTAGATGGGCAATATCTGCCATAGGCTACCCGTCGCAAATGGTCGCTGCGCGCTTGTCTTGGTTCAATGCATTGGGAAAAGCTCGTGTCCGAGAATTCTCTAGCCGTTCTCCTTGACAGAAAAATTGACGCATATCAATTTTTCAAAACTTTTCGTGATCGCGGCAAAAAAGCAACGAGTAGAAACCCCTGGAGTGCCGTGCGCCCGAACGGACGCACGGCACTCCAGCTTATTGAATCCACGCATCGTGCTTTCCGAAAATCGATGTCGATTTTCGGGCCGATGCTGTAGGAAGAGCTCGCGTTCCTGTCCATCGGCGGACGGGCAGGAGCGCTCGACTTCAAGCTACTTGCGAAATACCTTCCAGCGCGTCGGGCGGAAGCGCGCCTCGCTGCCGAGCTCGACCGGCGCATGCAGCGGCACCTCGATCTCGACATGGTAGGGCGCATGCCCCTCGTTGGCGATGTCGATCTCGGCGATGCGCGTGCCGGCAAGCCGCCGGCAGGCCGTGACCTTGCCGAACAGCGCTTCCTGCTCGTCGCTGAGCGACACGTCCTCGGGCCGGAAGAAGAGGTCGCCCACCCCATCCCCCGGCTCGGAAATGCCGATCGGGTGCCCCTGGAAAAGCAGCGCGCCGTCCTTAACCTCGACCGGAAGCTGGGAGGATTCCCCGATGAAGGAGAACACGAAGGGGGAACCCGGACGATCGTAGACATCGTCCGCCGAACCGACCTGCTCTATTCTGCCCTGGCTCATGACGACCACACGGTCGGCAAGCTCCAGAGCCTCTTCCTGGTCATGGGTCACGAAGACGGTCGTGTGCCCGGTGCGGTCGTGGAACTCACGCAGCCAGCGGCGCAATTCCTTGCGGACCTTGGCGTCGAGCGCCCCGAACGGCTCGTCGAGCAGCAGGATGCGCGGCTCGATCGCCATGGCGCGCGCCAGCGCCACGCGCTGGCGCTGGCCGCCGGAAAGCTGGTTCGGATAGCGCTTTTCGAGACCGGAAAGATGGACCATGTCCAGCAGTTCCGAGACGCGGCGGCGGATCTCCTCCTTCGCGGGGCGGGTCCCGGAAGGGCGCACCTTGAGGCCGAAGCCGATATTGTCGGCGACCGTCATATGTCGGAAGAGCGCATAGTGCTGGAACACGAAACCGACATTGCGCTCCTGCACCGTGCGGTGCGAGGCATCCTCCTCGCCGAAGAAGATCTTGCCCGCGGTGGGATAGTCCAGGCCGGCGATGAGGCGGAGCAGCGTCGTCTTGCCCGATCCCGAAGGGCCAAGCAGGGCGATCAGCTCACCGGAAGCGATCTTCAGCGATACGTCGTTGAGCGCCGGGAAGCGGTCGAATTCCTTGCGGATATTATTGATGGTGACTTCCATCGAAACGAAACCTTTATCTCAATGCCTGCCGCCGGCAGCGCCGGCACCGAACCGAAGTTCGAGGAACGTCTTCAGCGCAAGGGTGACAAGCGCCAGGAATGCGAGCAGCGAAGCCACCGCGAAGGCCGCGACCATGTTGTACTCATTATAGAGTATCTCGACATGCAGCGGCATGGTGTTGGTCAGCCCGCGAATGCGGCCGGACACGACCGAGACGGCGCCGAACTCGCCCATGGCGCGGGCGTTGCAGAGCAGCACCCCGTAAAGCAGCCCCCACTTGATGTTCGGGAGCGTGACGTACCAGAAGGTCTGCCAGCCCGACGCGCCGAGGGAAAGCGCCGCCTCCTCGTCGCCGGTGCCCTGGTCCTCCATCAGCGGGATCAGTTCGCGCGCGACGAAGGGAAACGTGACGAACACGGTGGCGAGGACGATGCCCGGCACGGCGAAGAGAATCTCGATGCCCCAGCTTTTCAGCAGCGGACCAAGCAGGCTGTTGGAACCGAACAGAAGCACATACACCAGGCCGGAAATGACCGGCGAGATGGAGAACGGCAGATCGATCAGGGTGATCAGGAACGCCTTTCCCTTGAACTCGAACTTCGCGATCGCCCAGGAGGCGCAAAGCCCGAATATCAGGTTGAGCGGCACCGCGATCCCCGCGACCAGCAGCGTCAGGCGGATGGCCGCCGCGGCATCCGGCTCGATCAGCGCCTCGTAATAGGCTCCCCATCCCTGGCGGAGGGCTTCCACGAAGACGGAAATCAGCGGCAGCAGCAGGAAGAATGTCAGGAAGACGAGCGCCAGCAGGATCAGGACGACCTTTGCCAGCGGCCGCTCGTCGGCGGGGTCGCGAAAGCGGGACGGCCCGGCGGGCGTGGAGCGGACATTCTCAGGCATTGCCGTATCTCCTGCGGCTCCAGGCCTGGATGAGGTTGATGACGAGCAGCATCGCGAAGGCGATGAGCAGCATGATCGTGGCGATCGCCGTCGCGCCCGCATAATTGAACTCTTCCAGGCGGATGACGATCAGGAGCGGCGCGATCTCCGAGACATAGGGGATGTTGCCGGCGATGAAGATGACCGAGCCGTATTCGCCGACGGCACGCGCGAAGGCCAGGGCGAAACCGGTCAGGATCGCCGGGAAAAGGCCGGGAAGGATGACCCGGGAGACCGTCTGGAACCGGCTTGCGCCGAGCGTGGCGGCGGCCTCCTCCACCTCCCGGTCGATCTCCTCCATGACCGGCTGCACCGTGCGCACGACAAAGGGCAGGCCGATGAAGATGAGGGCGATCACGATGCCGAGCGGCGTGAACGCGATGCGGAAGGGCATGAAGAACGAGCCGATCCAGCCCTGCGGAGCGTAAAGCGCGGCAAGCGCGATGCCGGCGACCGCCGTCGGCAGGGCGAACGGCAGGTCCACCATGGCATCCAGCAGACGGCGGCCGACGAAATCGTAGCGCGTCAGGACCCATGCGAGGATCGTGCCGAAGACGACATTGACCAGCGCCGCGATGAAGGCCGTCCCGAAAGACACGTAGAGCGCCCGGAGCGTGCGCTCATCCAGCAGGACGCTGAAAAACCCGCTCCAGCCGAGCCCGGCGCTGCGCCAGAACAGGCCCGCGATGGGCACAAGGATAATGAGTGAAAGGTAGGCGAGCGAAAAGCCGAGCGTCAACCCGAAACCCGGGATGATGCTCGGCTGTTTCAGTCGCCACTTGGCCGATGAGGCCGTGGCGGTATGGGTCATACGGGCGTCCGAACTACTTAGCGGGCTTGTAGATCTGGTCGAAAATGCCGCCGTCACCGAAATGTTCCGGCTGCGCTTTCCTCCAGCCACCGAAAATCGGATCGTCGATGGTGACGAGCTTGATATCCGGCAGGGCCTTCAGGAGTTCAGGCTTTACCACATCGCGCTTCGAGGGACGATAGAAGTGTTTCGCGGCGATGTTCTGACCTTCGTCGGAGTAGAGATACTGCAGATAGGCTTCGGCCACCTTGCGGGTGCCCTTGGCGTCGACATTGGCGTCAACGACCGTAACCGGCGGCTCGGCGAGGATCGAGATCGGCGGCACGACGATCTCGAAGGCATCCTTGCCGAATTCCTCGCCGGCGAGATAGGCCTCGTTTTCCCAGGCGAGCAGGACGTCGCCGATCTGGCGCTGGGCGAAGGTCACCGTCGAGCCGCGGGCGCCCGTGTCGAGGACCGGGGCACGCTTGTAGAGATCGCCGATATAGGCCTTGATCTTCGCCTGATCGCCCTTGAACTCCTCGTTCGCCCAGGCCCAGGCCGCGAGATAGTTCCAGCGGGCGCCGCCGGAGGTCTTCGGGTTCGGCGTGACGATCGACACGTCGCCCTTCACCAGGTCGCCCCAGTTGTGGATGTTCTTCGGATTGCCCTTGCGGACGAGGAAGACGATCGTCGACGTGTAGGGCGAGGAGTTGTTCGGCAGGCGCGCGCGCCAGCCGGCCTTGATCTTGCCGGTCTTCTCGATGGCGTTGATGTCGCTTTCCAGCGCCAGCGTCACCACGTCCGCCTCAAGGCCATCGATGACCGAGCGCGCCTGGGCGCCGGAACCGCCATGCGACTGGCGGATGGTGACGTCCTCACCGCTTTCGGCCTTCCAGTGCTTCGCGAAAGCGGCGTTGAAATCCTTGTAGAGCTCGCGGGTCGGATCATAGGAGACGTTGAGGAGCTGCGTTTCGGCGAATGCCGGCGCAACGGTCCCGACAGTCAGCGAAAGACCGAGGACGACGGCGCCCAATCCCTTGGCCAACCCCTGGGAGAAATTATACATAGGTTTCCCTCCTGTGTTTTCGTCCGAAACTCTATCGGCTGGGTCGTCTTAGTCAATCGACGGCCAAAAGAAGGCAAAACTGTTTCCCTTCGCGCGCGCCCCCGGCAAAGAACGCGTCAACCTTGGGGGCGACGACAGAACGCATACATCGGGAAAACGCCGATCGGCAAAACCACAATCCGGCCACAATCGCGTTTTCCGGGCATCCGGAGAAAGATTTTTCGCTTATTTCGCGCCACCGCCGGCCACGACCATATATGATCCCGATCCGGGCCGGCATGGCCGATTCACGCGCAGAAGACCCCGGAGTTCTGAAATTGAGCGTTGCCTTCACCAAGGAAGAGAGTGCCGAAACCGCTTCGGAAACCTTCCTGCCCGACCGTCCGGTTTCCCCTCACCCGAACCTCGTCACCGAAGCCGGGCTGAAGGCGCTGGAACTGCAACTCTCGCAGGCCCGCGCGGCCTGCGAGGCGTCGAATGCGATCGAGGACGTGAACGAGCGGCGGCGGCAAGCGGCAGGGCCGATGCGCGACCTGCGGTATTTTGCCGAACGTGTCCGCACCGCCCAGGTCGTTCCCGGCCCGGCATCGAACGAGACGGTGGCGTTCGGCGGCACCGTCACCTTCAGCCGCGAGGACGGGCGGGTGCAGACCTATCGCATCGTGGGCGAGGACGAGGCCGATCCCAAGGCGGGATCGATTTCCTATGTCTCTCCGGTCGCCCGCGCGCTCACCGGCAGGGCCGTCGGCGATGTCGTCAATGTCGCCGGCCAGGAACTCGATATCACCGCCATTTCCTGAGGATTGCGCATCGTGGCAGGCTTTTCCCGGAGATGGATGCTGCATGCCGGCGCAATCGGGCTCTGGTACGCGATCAGCCCCCACGGGACCGCAAGGGCCGAGACATTGGAAACCGAAGGCTTCAGGCGGGAGGTTATCGAGAACGTGACGCCGGAACCCTACCCGCTGACGGACGACCTGTTCGTCTCGTCCGCGGCCGGCATGCGGCCGGCGTCGCCGGAGGAAGCGCGCGACCATGGGCGTTCAATCGGCGGCCGTGGGTGGCGACTGACATCCCTCCGTGTGTGAAGATGCGCATGACGCCGATTCCATGCTCTCCAACACGGGAAAAACGAAATGCGGACTGTCAGGATCGCCGCCGCCCAGATGCCGGAATTCAGGGACGACATTCCCGCCGCCCTCGCCTGCCTCGCCGATTTCGCAGCAAGGGCCGAAGCAGAGGGCGCGCGCCTGCTCTGCTTTCCCGAAGGCTTTCTCCAGGGCTATCTGCTGGACGAGGCTTCGGCGCGCCGGGTCGCGCTGGACCTGTCGTCGCCGGAATTCGAGGCGGTGCTGCGGCGGTTTCCGAAGAGCGGGCCGACGATCGTCGTCGGCATGATCGAAGCCGCCGGCGGACGCCTGTTCAACACGGCGCTGGTGGTCGCGCAAGGCAAGGTCCTTGGCCGCTATCGCAAGGTTCATCTGCTTGCCGGGGAGCAGGTTTTCGGGATCGGCCACGGGCCTGCGGTCTTCGAAGCCGACGACCTGCGCTTCGGGATCAACATCTGCCACGACACGAACTTTCCGCCGGCCGCCCGCTGCCTTGCCGATCTCGGCGCGTCGCTGATCGTCTGTCCGGCCAACAACATGATGCCGCGGCAGAAGGCCGAAAC
Organism: Neorhizobium puerariae; assembly: GCF_042429745.1. Lineage (NCBI taxonomy): Bacteria > Pseudomonadati > Pseudomonadota > Alphaproteobacteria > Hyphomicrobiales > Rhizobiaceae > Neorhizobium > Neorhizobium puerariae. Next base: position 441,976 of record NZ_JBHMAA010000024.1, read on the forward strand.
CTTCAGGAACGTCCACAATGCGGTGCGCGGCGAACGATGCCGCGAGACCGGGCTGTGGCTCGTCTCCTCCGACGTCACCGGCGAAAGGGACGGCCGCATCGGCTGGGGGCCGACGGCGGTGCTGGACCCCGAGGGCCGGGTGGTCGCGCAACTCCCCCTGGAAAAACCGGGGCTGCTGATCTTCGATATCCCGCTTGCAGGGCGCATCGTCGCCTAGAGGCGCCGGCAGCCTCGCAAGGACGGGTTTGACCCGGCATGCCCCGGTTCACATTTCGGCAAAACCCGGCACCGGCAGCGTATCGGCGGGATGGGCGCGTGGTGTCGAAGCCCCGGTCCGCCCCCTGGTACAGGCGCTCAGGCTGTCAGCAGTTCGCGGGCCGGGGCCTTGGTCTCGGCGGTGCCTTCGATGGCGTCGGCGATCGTGGTGTTGAACAGCACGTTGCGCGTGGCGTCGGCCACACGGGCGAAGACATGGCGGATTTCGCAAAGGTGCTCGCCGTCGCAATCCTCGCATTTGCGATAGGCGGTCTGGGACAGGCAGGGCAGCGGCGCGATCGGACCGTCGACAAGGCGCAGCACCTCGCCGAAGGTGATGGCGTCGGCGGGCTTCAGGAGAAGATATCCGCCCTGTTTGCCGCGGCGGCTGACGACGATGCCGGAGCGCTTCAGGTCCAGCAGTATCTGTTCGAGGAACTTCTTCGGAATGCTCTGCTGAAGGGCGATCTCGGAGATCAGCATAGGCTCGTCGGGATCGGCCTGCGCGAGCGCGGCGAGCGCTCTCAGCGCATATTTCGCTTTCTGGGATATCATCACGCAACCATCGGACACTACCGTCGCCGCGAGGAAAATCCATCCCTGCGGCGCCGCTCAACCAGCTTCGTACGGGGCATCCACGGGTTCGCCGGAACGGCGCTCAGGGGGTGCATGCCGGCAAGCGGAAACCCTGCCTTGCCGGCATATTCCGGGCTTAGCTCAAATCACGAGAAATTACAAACCAATGCGGGTGTTTCCTGCGACAAAATCGGTCACTTTTGGTTAAGGCGGCAGGTTTTCTGTGTGAGTGGTGCTTTGGAGAGATATTTGCTCCTCATCCCCCTGCCATGAAACGGGTTTTTCTGTCCTTGCAGGGCCTGAGATGGGATATTCAAGACATCGCTCACGGAATAAGACCTCATGACCCTTCAAGACGCCGACGGCCAGGACCGTACCGCGCTGGCCGCCACGCTGGACGCCAGCCTCCAGAACCTCGATCTTGCGGGGCGCCTGGCCCTGGCTGCCGAAACCGGACATGCCGTGTTCACGACCAGCCTGGGCATCGAGGACCAGGTCATCACGGCGGCGATCGGAACCCACCGGCTGCCGATCGATGTCTCGACGCTGGAGACCGGCCGCCTGTTTCGGGAAACCGTCGACCTGATCGGAGAGACCGAGGAACGCTACGACATCGCCATCCGGCGCTTCACGCCGGAGCAGGACGATATCGACGCCTATGCCGCGCAATACGGCCTCAACGGCTTCTACGACAGCGTCGAGGCGCGTCACGCCTGCTGTCATGTGCGCAAGCTGAAGCCGCTGGCGAAAGCCCTGGCCGGCGCCGACGTGTGGATCACCGGCCTTCGCCGCGGCCAGTCGGGCAACCGGGCCTCGACGCCGTTTGCCGAATACGATGCGGAACGCAACCTCATCAAGATCAACCCGCTCGCCGACTGGGACATCGAGACGATCCGCGCCCATGTGGCTTCGGAGGCGATCCCGGTCAACCCGTTGCATGCCCGCGGTTATCCCTCGATCGGCTGCGAGCCCTGTACGCGCGCCATCAAACCCGGCGAGCCGGAACGTGCCGGGCGATGGTGGTGGGAAAACGACGAAAAGCGCGAATGCGGCCTGCATGTGCCGGAAAGTGCTGCTGAAGCCATCCCCCGGGCATAGCCCATCGCACGCTAACCTCTTGTGTTTGTTACAGTTGAATACCCGGAGACCGCAATGCCCCTGTCCGTACAGGAAACGGAAGTGAAGAACCCGCCCGTTTCCAGACCGCCGCTCGATCCGCATCTGAAAGCCCTCGAAAACGAAGCGATCCACATCTTCCGCGAAGTGGCGGCGGAATTCGAAAACCCGGTGATGCTCTATTCGATCGGCAAGGATTCATCCGTCCTGCTGCACCTCGCCCGCAAGGCCTTCTATCCCGGCCGGGTGCCCTTCCCGCTTCTTCACGTCGACACGACCTGGAAGTTCCGCGAGATGATCGAGTTCCGCGACGAGATCGCCGCGAAATACGACCTCGACCTCGTGGTCCACACCAATCCGCGCGGCAAGACGGAAGGCATCACGCCCTTCAGCCACGGCTCGGCGCTCTATACCGACATCATGAAGACCGAGGCATTGCGCCAGGCACTCGATGCCGGCGGCTACGACGCGGCCTTCGGCGGGGCGCGGCGCGACGAGGAGGCATCGCGCGCCAAGGAGCGCATCTATTCCTTCCGCACGCCGGACCACAAATGGGACCCGCGCAACCAGCGGCCGGAACTGTGGAACATCTATAACGGCATGATCAGACAAGGCGAGAGCGTGCGCGCCTTCCCGCTCTCCAACTGGACCGAAGTGGATATCTGGCGCTACATCCAGGCCGAGGATATTCCGCTCGTTCCGCTTTATTTCGCCGCCAGGCGGCCCTATGTCGAACGCGACGGCATGATGATCCTCGCCGAGGACCCCCGCCTCGAACTCAAGCCTGGCGAGGTGGTGAAGGAGGATTTCATCCGCTTCCGCACCCTTGGCTGCTTCCCGCTGACCGGCGCGATCCGCTCGCATGCCTCGAACCTGGAAGAGGTGATCGCCGAGCTGGAAATCGCCACCGTCTCCGAGCGCCAGGGCCGCGCGATCGACCGCGACCAGTCCGGCTCGATGGAAAAGAAGAAGCGCGAAGGATATTTCTGAGATGACGGCAACAGCAACCTCCACCTCAGCCACGATCCTGCCGTTTGCGGAATCCGCGGCAAAGGCCCATCGCGACACCAGGCCGCTGCGCCTCATCACCTGCGGCTCGGTGGACGACGGCAAGTCGACCCTGATCGGCCGCCTGCTGTGGGACACCAAGGCCGTCAAGGAAGACCAGGCGGCGACGCTTGCCCGCGATTCCGGCCTGCAGAACGATCTCGGCCTGCCGGATTTCGCCCTGCTGCTCGACGGGCTGCAGGCCGAGCGGGAACAGGGCATCACGATCGACGTCGCCTACCGCTACTTCTCGACCGACCGTCGGTCCTTCATCGTCGCCGACACGCCCGGCCACGAGCAATATACCCGCAACATGGCGACCGGCGCCTCCACCGCCGATCTCGCCGTGCTGCTCACTGACGCCCGCGCCGGCCTTCTGGAGCAGACGCGCCGGCATGCGACGATTGCGGCGCTGATGGGCATCCGGCAGTTCGTGCTGGCGGTCAACAAGTTCGACCTCGTCAACTACGACAAGGCCGTCTTCGACAGGATTTCCCACGAGTTCCGCGAATTCGCGCTGTCGCTCGGGGTGCGCCAGATCACGGCCATCCCGATGTCGGCGCTGCGGGGCGAAAACGTCGTCTATTCCGCGGATGCCGCCATGCCCTGGTACGAAGGCCCGACGCTGATCGAGGCGCTGGAGCTTGCCACGGTGCGCTCTTCGCAAACGGGCGGCTTCCGCCTGCCGGTCCAGCGCGTTTCGCGCCCCGGCGAGAGCTTCCGCGGCTATCAGGGCACGGTCGCCGGCGGATCGATCAAGCCGGGCGATTCGGTCGTCATCCTGCCCTCCGGCACGATCGCCAACGTCAAGCAGATCGTCACGTTCGACCTGGTGCGCAATGCGGCCGTCGCGGGCGATGCGATCACGCTGGTTCTCGACCGGCAGGTGGACGTGTCGCGCGGCGACATGATCGTTTCGATCGACAGTCCGCCGATGACCGGGCTCGGTTTCGACGCCCAGCTCGTCGCGCTGCAGCCCGGCGGCATCGAGCCCGGCAAGCGCTACTGGCTGAAGAGCGGCTCCCGCCGGCAGCGCGTCTCCGTCGAGCCGGCCTCGCAGCTCGAGCTTTCGACCGGCAAATGGCTGCCGCACGCCTCGACGCTCGCGATGAACGCGATCGGCAAGGTACGCCTCTCCTTCGAGGAGGCCGCCGTCTTCGACGCATACGAGCAGAACCGCTCGACGGGCGCTTTCATCCTGATCGATCCAGACACCTACAATACCGTGGCAGGCGGCATGATCACCGCCAAACACGGCGAACTGGGCGGCATCCATCGCACCGATCCGCACGGGGCCCAGCGCGTGCTGCTTTCGCTGCCGGCGGACCTGGCCGAACAGCTGATGGCCAGCGAACTCTTCGCCAGCCGCCGCGACGAGACGGAGGTCCGCCGCCTGACGGCCAGGCAGGCCGCCGAGATCTTCGCCAACGCCGCAAGCGACATCTGACCATCGCCCGCCGAGACGACATGCCAAAACGACATGGGAAAGGGGACACGAGGCCCTTTTTCGTTCCGCCGGCCGATATGTACGCCAATCGGCGCCGGGCGGCAGACCTTACCGGCGGACCTTCGGGGAGAAGCCGTTCTTGCCGTCATAGGAACGCGGCGGGACCTGCGCATTCTCATTCACCGGCCGGGGCTGCGAAGATACGAACGGACGCCCTTCGAGGAAGATGCAGGAGCGATTGCGACCATTCCTCTTGGCGCAATAGAGCGCCTCGTCGGCCACCGACATCAGCTGCCGCCATCCATCCTCGCCGCTGTTCTGGACGGCGGCGATGCCGATGCTGGCGGTGACCTTGATTTCCTTCCCCGTCCCGACCAGCCTGACGACATGGGACTGGACAAGCTCACGCAACTGTTCGGCAAGGCCGAAAGCCGCCACCAGATCCGAATGAGGCGTCAGGATGGCGAATTCCTCCCCGCCGAAGCGGGCGACGATATCCGATGGACGCGCGTTCGCCTGCAGGAGAGCGGCGATGTCCTTCAGCACCGCATCCCCCATCAGATGACCATACGTGTCGTTGACGGATTTGAAGTGGTCGATATCGATCAGCATCAGGCATGCGCCCCGCTCCACGCGGGACAGGCCGAAGCGTTCGAGCGCGCGGCGGTTCCACACGCCCGTCAGGCCGTCCTTCTCCGCCTGGGTCTTCAGCCGCGCCTCGTATTCGCTCCGTTCCTCCAGCTTCGAATGGAGGAGTTCGAGCGCATCGAACAGACTGTACATTTCCGGCGCCCGGGAGACGACCCGGATGTCGTCGACCTCTCCGCCTTCCGCCAGCGCGATGATCTGGCGTCGCGCCGCCAGAAGCGGGTTGAGCACATAGATCCGGATCAGCCGGGAGGCCAGGAAAAGCACGAACAGGGTGGAGAGCGTGATCGCGCCGATCTCCACCAGCCGCCAGAAGGCCACATCGTGCTGACGCCGGTACGATCTGACGACTTCGTCCAGGAACGTCGTGCGCAGTCTTTCAAGCGGCTGGAACGTCGGGACATAGAGCCTGGTCAGCTCCACCGCGGACATCGAGTAATCTCCCGAAATCCTTCCCTCGGCGATCGTCGTCCCGACCAGCTCAAGCCCCTTGCCGAAGAAAACCCTGTCGACCTCCTCCATGAGTTCGGGCGCCAGCGGATCGCCATCGCTCATGATCCTCTGGCCCCGGAGCAGGAGGCGCAATTCCAGCAGCTTTCCCATCGTCTGGTTGGAATCCGCAAGATGCGTGCTCCCGAGTGGCTGCCTGGTCGCCACGGGTCCCATGATCTGCGAGGCGATCCTGCCTCCATATTCCCGCAGGGCGCCGATCATCCGTCCGGTGAGGAAGGGGGCCGTCAGTTCCGGACGGTCGGTGGTGAAGGCCGCGACATGCCAGTCGACGACCGCCTGAAAATCGTCGACGACCGAGATCATCGCACGGATGGCGGCCTGGACGTCTTCCGGCCTGCGCGTCGAAAGCGGCGTCGTTCCGACACGGTCGACATCCTGCCGCGCACGGCGCAGCCGTTCCCTTACATGCGAGAGGACGGCCGGGAGCCTGCCCGGATCGATCGCCAGTCCGACCGGCTGATCCAGGGCATCGAGAGCCGCGTCGCTGCTCTTTCGAAATACATCCAGCCTCTCCCCGGCCGCCAGGCTGCTGCCCGGATCGATCGACATGATATCGTTGGAAGGACCGCGCTCGGCGGAAATGCGGCCCGCCGCCTCCAGAACCAGCCGGAACCGCTCAACAGCCTGCAGATTGTCTTCCGCAGAACGGTAGCGCTGCCAGGTGGGAACGAGGGCGGCGACCGTGAGAACCAATGTGAAGACGCCCAGCACGACCATTGCGACGAGCAGTTTCCCCTTCAGGGTAACCCCGCCCGCCCAGCCCATCTGGCCCTTGCTCATAGCCATATCGCGCCCTTTTCCACTGGCAGGACCTATAGCCGGACCTTTCTTACCAATCTTCAGTCATTCAAAGGAACAGTGGACAACAAGGTTAAGAACACCTCAACGGAATACCTCCCGCCTTGCTTCCGAGCCCCCCGATCATCTTGTGCGGACATCGCGGCGGGTCGGCTGACGAAGACTGAGAATGCATGTTCGGATGGGCCGTGTGAATAGCAGTACCGACCGGCCTGAATTTCCCCGCAGCTGCGGCGCGCATACTCCGAAGCGGCCCTCGACCGGCCTGATCCGTCAACTCATAGAAGGCTTTGGTGGAGAAGTTCGGGATGATCTCTGAAAAGCAGAGCTTTTCGGCTGGTCGGAGTGGAGTGATTCGAACACTCGACCCCCACGTCCCGAACGTGGTGCGCTACCAGACTGCGCTACACTCCGTGACCAGCGGCGCCTCTATAGACCAGCATTTTTCATTCCACAAGCCGCAGTCATGAAAAATTTGCGACAAGGATGCGGCCCGCCTCTGCCGGCATCCGGAAAACCTTCAAACCAAGGCGTTGCAAAAAAGCGGCGCTGCAAGAATTTGATATCGGCAGCCCTCCGCCATCTCGCGAAGACTGTCAGAAATCTGTTACGTGCGGACTCGAAAGACATGTCTGTCACACACCACGGAAGATACGAGGATTTTTCAAGACTATGAGCCGCCGCGCCATCGCATCGACAGCCCTTTTCGCACTTGCCCTCTCGGCCTGCACGACCACGGGCGTCGCCAGCAACCCGATCGAATCCCGCTGGGTGGGCCGCTCGGCCGGCGAATTCTTCGCGAAGTTCAGCCCGCCGATCAGCGACAGCGATGACGGCTCCGCGACCGTCTACAACTGGCGCGGCGGCTACAACCGCATCAAGCAGCAGAACGGACGCACCGGAAGCGTCAGCTGCTCGGCGAAGATCACCGTTTCGGAAAGCTACATCATCCGCGACATCACCATCGTCTCCGACCGCCCCGGCGCCAACGGCCCGAGCTACTGCACGGAGCTGCTGGCAGCCAACTGAGGACGGACGTCCTCCGCGCCCCATGGACGACCATTTTCCTATCTTGAAATCGAGCACCCGGCATTACCGCATCTCTTGAGACGGTGCCGGGGGCGCAGTCCGCCCAAAAGAGCGGCTGGCCGAAATCATCCCTCGACGGCCATTTTTTCGGCTCCGGGCATAGCCATCTGCGCCGCTGAAAGCACCTCGGCCACCTTTGTTATCTGGATCAACCCTCCCTCTGGCATCTTCCGGCAAAACAGCATATTTTCGACACGATAGCCGGCCATGGAATGAGCCAGATGTGCCGGAGCCAGATATACGAGGTCGCTTGTATTATTTCACAACGCATATTCGTGTCGTGGTCATGGGATATTACAACATCCGGGACCGCAATTGACCACCGGCCTGCCGAAAGAGACGGTCTGCCCTTCATTCCGCTGGCGAACGGATGGAATTGCGGAATGAATTGACTTGGGAAACGGTGCCGGCACCATGAGGACGCACGACATGCCGGACCTGGCAGGGCGGGACGTTTTCGCCTTCCACCTGAGACGATGGAAGCAGGCTATTCTTCAGGCTTATTTCCCGCAAGTCGGCTTCCGGTATCTGCCGCTCTATCTGACGGACGGGGATTTTGCCCGGAACTGGGCCGATACGATCAAGGCGTCCGCCAGACCCGCATTGCTCGTCTGGGGCGTGAATGCACCGCCCGCGGCCCTCGCTTTTGCGCAGCAGAACGCCATTCCCGTCTATTACCTGGAAGACGGCTTCATCCGTTCGCTGGTTCCCAATGCCAGCCACAGCGCGCCATTTTCGCTGACGCTCGATTCCCGCGCTCCGTATTTCGACAGCCGCCGGGAATCGGACCTGGAATGCCTTCTCGGCTCTTATGATTTTGCCGGCGATCGGGAACTGGTGGATCGCGCCCGGGAGGGGATCAGGTCGCTCCTTGCGTCCCGGCTCAGCAAATACAACATGCCCGGCGGCCGGCCCGCAGGAGAGGTCGCGACCAAAACCGGCAAGCGCCGCATTCTCGTCCTAGGCCAGGTGGAGGACGATGCGTCGATCCGGTTCGGATGCGACCGCCGCCTGACGAACAACGATGTCGTGCGGACCGCGGCGCATGAGAATCCCGGCTGCGAAATCCTCTACAAGCCGCATCCGGACGTGCTGAACGGAGTCCGCAAGCGCCTTTCGAACCCGGCCGACGTGGCGCACTTGTGCGAGATCATAACCGGCCCGGTTCCCCTGCCGGAACTGCTGGATACGACGGACCACGTCTATGCGATCACATCGCTTGGAGGCTTCGAGGCGCTTCTGCGCGACATTCCGGTGACGATCATGGGATGCCCCTTCTATGCCGGGTGGGGGCTGACGGACGATCGACAGGCGAATCCGAGACGCAACCGGAAACTGAGCCTCGCGGAACTCTTCGCCGGCGCCTATCTGCTCTATCCGCTCTATTTCAATCCCGTGACAGGGGCGGCCATCAGCTTCGAGGAATGCCTGGAACTGGCGGCGGACTGGAGAGAAACGGGCATGCCCGAGAGCTTTATCACGCCGCCTCCCACGCCGCCAAAGCCCGGCTTCCGGCTTTCAGGCCCCTACGGCCTCCTGGGCTGGCGCCACCTGCTCACGGAACCGCTGGCCCGGATCATCGCGATGATGGGCGACGGGAACGACGCCGAGAACTTCAGGGAAAACCCCATTCTCTTCTTCCGCGAGCTTTCGAACCCCACTTTCCGCAAGGTCGGCCGGGTGCTCTATCCTTTTGATTGAGCAGGGCGATCGGAAGCCGCCCGATCAAGGAAGGCCGGCCTCGCATCCGACCACTGGAGACCCGGAGCGCGGCGGGTCTCCTACACCTTCGGCCAATAGTGGCACGGCCCGATTGCGCCTAAAGTACGCGGGCTGGGAGGCCAATATGAAAATCGCGATCCTGTCCGACATCCATGCCAACCGCGAAGCCTTCGAGGCCGTGCTGGCCGACTGCGCCGCGCGCGGAGCCGGCCGCTTCATCGTGCTCGGCGATATCGTCGGTTACGGTCCCGATCCGGCCTGGTGCGTGGAAAAGACCGTGGCGCTCGCCGAGGCGGGCGCCACGGTGATCCGCGGCAACCACGACCAGGCCATCAACGATCCGTCCCCGTCGATGAATTCCGACGCAAAGGCGGCCATCGATTGGACGACGGGCGTGCTCAGCCCGGCGCAGAAGGCCTTCCTTGCGGCACTGCCTCTTTCGTCCGCGGAGGAAGACCGGCTCTGTCTCCATTCGGAAGCCTCGGCACCGTCGCGGTTCCACTATGTGCGCAATGCGGAAGGCGCCGCCCGGCATTTCGCCCATTGCGAACAGCGCCTGAGCTTCTGCGGCCATCTGCATCGCCCCGCCCTCTATGCGTCCGGCCCCGGCGGCAAGGTGACATCCTTCACGCCGTCGAGGGCGACGCCCGTTCCATTGCTGGCGCAACGGCGCTGGCTGGCGGTGATCGGCTCCGTCGGGCAACCCCGCGACGGCGATCCTGCCGCGGGCTATGCCATCCTCGACACCGGCACCGGCGAACTCTCCTTCCTGAAGGTGCCCTACGACATCGAGACAACCGCAGCCAAGATCCGCGCCGCCGGCCTGCCGGACAGCCTGGCGGATCGTCTCTTCAAGGGCGTGTGACGATGGTTCCCCCGAAACTCCAGCCCGGAAGCCTGATCGACGGTTTCACCATTGTCGAGACCGCCCATCGCGGCGGCATGGCGAAGCTCTTTTCGGTATCCCATCCGGATTACGATTTCCCGCTCCTCATGAAAGTGCCGCAGGTGGGTGGCGGCGCGGACCCGGCCATGATCGTCGGCTTCGAGATGGAGCAGATGATCCTGCCGCGGCTTTCCGGCCCGCATGTGCCGCGCTTCGTGGCGAGCGGCGATTTCTCCCGCCAGCCTTACATCGTCTTCGAGCGGCTGCCCGGCAAATCGCTCTACCACCGGCTCGAAACGCTGCCGCTCGATCCGGCGGAAGTGGCCGAACTTGGCGCGAGGATCGCCACGGCGCTGGCGGACCTGCATCGGCAGGACGTCGTGCATCTCGACGTCAAGCCCTCCAACATCATGTTCCGCGAGGGTGGCGAAGCAGTGCTGATCGACTACGGGCTTGCCCGCCACCTGCATCTTCCCGACCTGATGGACGAGGAATTCCGCCTGCCCTACGGCACGGCTCCCTATATGGCGCCCGAACAGATCCTCGGCGTCAGGAGCGACTGCCGCAGCGATATCTTCGCGCTGGGCGTGCTGATGTATTTCTTCGCCACGGGCGTGCGGCCCTTCGGCGATCCGCAGCGGATGAACGGGCTGAGGAAACGGCTGTGGCGCGATCCGTGGCCGCCACGGGCGCTGCGCCCGGAAATACCCAAACCGTTCCAGGAGGCGATATTGCGCTGCCTCGAGGTCAATCCGGCGCGCCGGTATCCGTCGGCGGCGCAGCTCGCCATGGATCTCCAGGACCTCTCGAAAGTGCCGCTGACCATGCGCGCGGAAAGGCTGCGGCGGGATGGCTGGGCCGATGTGCTGAAACGCCGCTTCAACCCGGACCCGATCGAGCTCCTGAAACCGCAGGCCGCCGCGGGCGCGCAGGGCAAGGCGCCCATCGTCATGGCCGCCATCGACCTCACCGATGGTTCGACGGACCTGGCGGAGGAACTCCAACTCACCTTGCAGCGGATTCTCGACAATACGCCCAATGCCCGCATCGCCTGCTTCAACGTGCTCAGGATCAACCGCATCAGCCTGGACAAGGAGGTCGACGACACCGGCACCAACCTGCATGTGGCGCGGCTGGTGCAGCTCAGGCACTGGGCGGAACCGCTGAAATCTCCGGAAGGCACGATCACCTGCCATGTCATCGAGGCGGTTTCGCCCGCCGACGCCATCCTCGACTTCGCGCGGCAGAACCTCGTGGATCATATCGTCATGGGCGCGCGGGCGCAATCCACCATGCGCAGCCTGCTCGGCAGCGTCTCCGGCGCGGTGGCCGCCAACGCTCCCTGCACGGTCACGGTCGTACGCCCGCGCATCGGCAAAAGCGAACCTTCGACATGACAGGCATGGGCCTTCAAGGCGTTCGCAGCATATCGGTCCGATCTGGGGGAACATGTGGCTGGGGCGCCTGGATTCGAACCAGGGGATGGCGGTACCAAAAACCGCTGCCTTACCGCTTGGCTACGCCCCACCAGAATGCCGATGGCGGTCGAAAAGACGACCGACTTGGCGGGTGGCTTGCTCTAGCAAAGCTTTTCCCCCCTCTCAACGGCTAACTTTACGTTTTTCCAATTTTCCGGCGGTTGTTTTTTGAATGCGTCGCAGCGAGAGCGGTGCTAGACCGTTTCGGACAACGGAAAAGATCGAGCAAACGCCGAGGCCGGAATGGCAGAGGATCTCACCTTCGACATGGAATTCTCACCTGCATACGGCTCGCCGGTGCCGGTGGCCGACGGCGTGCAGCGGCTCACCGTCAACAACCCCTCGCCTTTCACCTTCCACGGCACCAACACCTATATCGTCGGCGGCTCCTCGGTTGCCGTCATCGATCCGGGGCCGGAAAACGACGCGCATTTCGAGGCCCTTATGGCTGCCCTGAAAGGCCGCGAAGTCACCCATATCTTCGTCAGCCACACCCATCGCGACCACTCCCCCCTCACCCGCCGCCTGAAGGACGCGACCGGCGCCAGCGTCGTCGCCGAGGGTCCGCATCGCGCCGCAAGGCCGCTTCACGCGGGAGAGACCAACCCGTTCGCGGAAAGCTCGGATACCGGGTTCGCGCCCGATATCGCGATCGCGGACGGAGAGACCGTCGAGGGTGACGGCTGGGCCCTTTCGGCGGTCCATACGCCCGGCCACACGGCCAATCATACCGCGTTCGCGCTCGACGGCACGGGCGTACTGTTCTCCGCCGACCATGTCATGGCCTGGGCGACGACGATCGTCGCTCCCCCGGATGGTTCGATGGCCGATTTCATGACCTCGGTCGAAAAACTGCTGGACCGGGACGACCGCCTCTTCCTGCCCGGCCATGGCGGGCCGGTGCGGGAGCCGGCTTCCTTCCTGAGGGGACTTCGCACCCATCGCCGCATGCGCGAACGCGCCGTGCTCGAACGCATCCGCGCCGGAGACCGGCTGATCCCCGACATGGTGAAGGTGATCTATGCCAGCACCGATCCGCGCCTGCATGGCGCCGCAGCACTTTCCGTGCTGGCGCATCTGGAGGATCTGGTCGAAAAGGGCCGCGTCGCCACCGAAGGCCCGCCATCGCTGACAGGCGCCTATTGGCTGGCCTGACGCATATCGCGCAGACGGGCGCGGCGGTTTTGCGCGAAACGCGCGGAAACAGGGGCTGAAAGCGTAGTACGCGAATCCGAAAGATCGCGGCACGCTTTAATTTCCGGCAATTCCCAGCAGTTCCGTATCCAGTCTGTCGAGGAAATCCTCCGCGATCGCCTCGCCCGTTCCAAGGTCGTGCGGGCCATAGCGGGAGGCGACGCGGATATCGACGGACGTGGTTTCGGCATCCTCCCGCAAACGGATGACGAGATCGAAGCGGAGCCCGAGAACGAGCGTGCGCGTCTCCCCCTGGAGCAGGACGTCCGAGGCACTGCCGAAAACCGGGGACAGCGACGGCTCCGGCCGCGGCAGGGGGATCGGTGCGACATCCGGCACCGGCGCCTGCTCGTCCTGCGGCGCGGGGCGCTCGGCGATATCCGGCTCGATGAGCTCGATACCCTCCCGCCTGGTGATCACAATCCGGGCGGAAAGCACCGCCTTCCGCACGCCATCATAGACGCGGTCGATCGCCCCCTCGTAACGCCGTCCGGTGAGGCCGGGATAGGCGGCGAGTTGCGCGCGACGCTCGGCCGGGGTGACCGCACCGGGCCGCGGCAGCCATTGCTGTGCGGCGTGCGGCTCGGCAATCCAGGATGGGGGATCGGCAAGGTCGGTGGATATGTCGTAGAGCGCCGGCAGGGTGTAATAATAAAACGCGCCCGTCGCCACGACCCCGAGCGGTATCGCCGCATAAACGAGCCCCTTGGCCGCCGCAACGCCGCCTTCCGCGCCCACCTGCCAGAGGCGGGCGAGGCCGATCAGCGAAAACGGCACCGAGACCGCGGCGATCGCCGCCGCGAGAAAGGTGAGCGACAGGAAATCGGGGGTCGTCAGCGGGCCGAAGCGATGCGCCAGCGCCGCAATCGCAAAGAGCACCAGTGCCGAAAGCCCGAGCCTTCTGGCGGCATAGGCCGAAGAGGAAACGGGCCGGACGAAGCGGACTGTCATCGGATCGGGCGTGCTCCATGGCAAGGCGCGGCGGGTATCGGGACACGCGACGCTTTGCGTCTTCTTATCCATGCATGCCGCCGGAAACCGGTTCCCACTTCCGGGCGGCATGCTTTCATGTGTAAAACAGCTTTGCCGGGAATGGAATCCTGCTATTTCAGCCCGGCCGACTGAAAGGGAGTTCCTGCCATGCGCCTTCACCGCCTCCTGTTGCTTGCCGCGCTCGCCGCCCCGCTTGCGGCCTGCCAGACCATGACGCCGGAGGAGCGTCGCGCAGCCGACGAGAATACCTGCGCCGGCTACGGTTTCAGGCGCGGCACCGATGCGATGGCGCGTTGCCTGCTCGATCTGGAACTCGACCGCCGCGCCGAGTCGCGCGCCTTCCAGGCCCGCAGCAGCAGCATGATGTGGAGCCCGATGGTGGTCGAGCGGCGGGTGATCGTCGAGCGGAAATAGGTCCATCTGATCGGGCGTTCGCCCGATCAGATTCCCGCATACCATTCGTAGCCCCGGTCCTCCCAGAAGCCGCCGCCGCCCCGATAGATGGCGCCGAGATCGGCCACCGCCTCGATCCGCGTGAGATATTTCGCCTGCTTGTAGCCGAGCTGCCGCTCGACACGCAGGCGAAGCGGTGCGCCATGGGCGACTTCGAGGTCGCGGCCGTTCATGGCATAGGCGAGGATAGTCTGGGGATGGAACGCATCGACGAGGTCGATGCTCTCATAGTACCAGCCGGAACCGTCCAGCGTCTTTTCGTATTCGTCGGCGCAATGGAAAATGATGTAGCGCGCCTCCGGCTTCAGGCCGACGGTCTGCAGCAGGCTCCCGAGCGGCACGCCGGTCCATTTGCCGATCGCGCTCCAGCCTTCCACGCAATCGTGCCGGGTGATCTGGGTGCGGGCCGGCAGCGCCTTGAGCTCCGCCAGCGAAAGCCGGGCCGGCTTTTCGACCAGCCCGCCGACATCGAGCCGCCAGGTCGAGAACTGCCGGCTCATCCAGTCGATATAACGGGCGTTGTCCGGCATGCTCGTGCCGTTGGAGCGGAAGACGGGCGAGATATCCGCCTCGCCGAATTCGCGGGCCAGCGCGTCGTCGCCGAGGAGCAGGCGCTGCGTTTTCATCGTGAAGCCCTCGGCAATCTTCAGGACCGATCTCGTCCGGTCGCTCTCGACGAGAGCATCGCAGCCGCTGAGCCCGAGTGCCGATGCGGTGATGGTCGTGCCGATCAGAAAGCGGCGCCTGGTGAAAATCCGGCTCATGGCCTTTCTCCCTGGCTGATGGCGTAATAGCCCGTGATCATGGAGCGGAGGTTGTTGAACACGCCCGACACGAGGACCATCGCAAGATGGATCGCGACGAAGGCCACGAGCGAAAAGGCGGCGAGGAAATGCAGCGTGCGGGCGGACTGGCGCCCGCCGAAGACATCGAGCAGCCAGGGTGCGATCGCGTCGAACCCGGGCGACATGGTGAGGCCCGTCAGGATCATCAGCGGCAGCAGAAGGAAGATCACGACGAGATAGGCGAGTTTCTGCAGCGTGTTGTAGTGCCGCGCCTCGGGCCCTTTCGGGAACCTCAGCCGGGCATGATCGGCGATCTCGCGGACGAGATGCGCAGGCGCGAGCTCACCGCGGGAGGGCAGAAGGTCGCGGCGGAAATGCCGGCCTGCAAAGCCGTTCGCGATATAGACGAGGCCGTTGATGACGAAGAGCCAGGCGAAGAAGAAATGCCACCGCCGGCCGGTCGACAGGTCCTGATAGCTCGGCAGGGTCAGCCAGGCTGGAAAAGCGCGGGCGCTTGCCTCTCCTCCCTCGTCGGAAAGACCGAGGAAACCCGTCGTCTCGAAGGCGAGCGGACCGATGCGGGTGAGACCCCGCGCCTCTCCGCCATCCTCCACGGCCTCGACCGAGATGAAGGACGGATCGTTGTCGGCCCCGTACTGCCCCCAGTAGAGGGCCGGATGGGCGTTGAATATCTGCAGGCCGCTGAAGAGCAGCACCGTCATGCACAACACATTCACCCAGTGCGACAAGCGCACGGCCAGGCTGTGGCGATAAACGAGCATGCGGCCGGCCGCCTGGCCGGTATCGATCGTGTCCATGGGTTTTCTCCGAATGAAGGCTCTTCCGGAAGAAGAGACGCGGCCGCGGAATGAAAAGTTTCAGCGGCCGCGGCGGCATCATTTCATGGCGTCGCAGGCCTTCATCATCTCGGCCTTCTTCATGCCGTCCTTTTCCATGCCCGCCTTGTGCATGCAGTCGGTCTTCGTGCTCGCCGTCGACATGGCGTCGGTCTTCATCTTGTCCTTCGACATCGCACCGCTCTGCATGCTGTCCTTCTTCATCGGATCGGCCTTCATGGCGTCCTCAGCCAAAGCGGCGCCGGAAAACGACAGGCCGGCGACGAGCGCGCAGACCGAAAGGCCGGAAAGAAGCTTGGTCATGAATATTCTCCTCAAATCAAAGGATTGATGTGTCCGCCCGGCTCCCTGCCGGGGGTTCACATCCTTTCATTCGAGGCCCGCGCACAGACGTTACGGCCTCACGCGCATGTGATAAGGCTGTGATGCCGGAATATTTTTCTTTCCGGCTGTAACCGTTTACGTGCTCCTGCGAATGATCATCGAGACAGCATGACGACAGCCCCTTCGGAAGAAGCCCTGAAGACATTGATGCTTCTTTCCCTCGACGGGGACGAGGCAGCCTACCGGCGTTTGCTGAACATTCTGCGCGTCCTGCTCGTCGGTTATTACAGCCGCCGCATGAGCGCGGCCGCGAAGGCGGATATGGAAGACCTCGTCCAGGAGACATTGCTGGCATTGCATTCCCGGCGGGAAACCTATGACCGGCAACGGCCCTTCACGGCATGGTTCTTTTCGATCGCCCGCTACAAGCTGATCGATCACCATCGCGGCCGCGGCGGGCGCATGATGGCGGAAACGGAGCTTGGCGAGGATATCAAAAGCGATTTCAGCGAAGAGGCGCTGGCCGCGCGCCTGGATGTCGAAAGGCTGCTGGACGGTCTGCCGGAAAAACAGCGGAACCTGATCCGGCAGGTGAAGCTGGAAGGACAATCGGTTGCCGACGCCGCAAGCCTTGCGGGCCAGACGGAATCGGCCGTGAAGGTCGCCATTCATCGGAGCCTCAAGGCGCTGGCGGAGAAGTTGCGAGGCGGAGCGTGAGAAAGACGGACGACATCATCGAAGGCCTCGTGACGGATCTGAAGCCGGTGCCCCGGCATGCGCTCGGCCGCCGCTTCGCCACCGGCATTCTTCCCGCCATGGCGGTTTCGCTGCTGCTCATGCTGGCCATATTGGGCCTGCGCGTCGACATGGACGAGGCGCTGGCGCTGCCCGTCTTCTGGATCAAATCCGCCTATAACGCGCTCATCGCCATCACAGCCTTTCTGGCGGTCTACCATCTGGCCCGGCCCGGCGGTTCGGAAGGGCGCTTCTTCGGCACGACCGCCACAATTTTCGCGGCCATGGCCGTGGTGGCGGCGATCCAGCTCGCCACCTCGCCCGCAGAGACCTATCCGGTCCTGATCCTGGGCTCCTCGGCGCTGCACTGCCCTTTGCTGATCTTCGCTTTCGCGCTTCCGGTTCTTGCCGGCAACGTCTGGATATTGCGTCGCGCGGCTCCGACCGAGCTCAGGATGACGGGCTTCGTCGCCGGCATCGCGGCGGGCGCGGCAGGCGCCTGGGTCTATTCCTGGTTCTGCACCGAGAACGGCATGCCCTTCGTGCTGATCTGGTACTCGCTCGGCATCCTGCTGACCGGCGCGGCAGGCGCCCTGCTCGGCCCCCGCCTGCTGCGGTGGTAAGCAGTGGGAAGGGTCAGAAATTCTTCATGTGGAAATGAGGAATGCCGACCTCATAGAACTCGTCGCCATAGGCCTTGAAGCCGAAGCGTTCGTACATGGCCGTCTTGTCGCTCTGCGCCGTGAGATAGAAACGGTTGCCGCGCATGTCGCCATGCGCGTCCATCACATGACGGATCATGGCGCCGGCAACGCCCTTGCCGCGCCAGGGCAGGCTCACGACCACCCGGCCGATCTTGACGCAGTCCTCCGCGTGGATGACGCGCAGCGTGCCGCAGACCTCGCCGGAGACAATCGCCACATAGTGGAAGGCCGTCAGGTCGTCCGCATCGAATTCCATGTCGGCCGGAACGTTCTGCTCGACGATGAAGACCTCGCGGCGCAGCCGGAACCCTTCGTTGCAAAGCGTGCTGAAGACCGGGACGGAAAGAACGGTGATCGGGTTCATGACCTTCTCCCCTCGATCGCCGCCTGCGCCGCCGCAAGGCGGGCGATGGGCACGCGGAAGGGCGAACAGGAGACATAGTCGAGGCCGGCGCCTTCGCAGAAATGGATCGATGCCGGATCGCCGCCATGTTCGCCGCAGATGCCGAGCTTCAGGTCGTTGCGGGTCCTGCGTCCGCGCTCCGCCGCCAGCCGGATCAATTCGCCGACGCCGTCGAAATCGAGCGAGATGAACGGGTCGTGCTCGATGATGCCCTTCTTCTGATAGGTCGGGATGAAGGCGGCCGCATCGTCGCGCGAGATGCCGAAGGTGGTCTGCGTCAGGTCGTTGGTGCCGAAGGAGAAGAATTCAGCCGTCTCGGCGATCACATGGGCACGCAGCGCCGCGCGCGGCAGCTCGATCATCGTGCCGGCGAGATAACTGATCGACACGCCGGTTTCCTTCGTCACGTCTTCCGCGATCCGGTCGATCACGCCCTTCACATAGTCGAGTTCCGTGCGCAGGCTGACCAGGGGAACCATGATTTCCAGCTCCACCGGCTCGCCGGTCTGCCTGGCCGCCGCCACCGCCGCCTCGAATATGGCGCGCGCCTGCATCTCGGCGATTTCCGGATAGGAGATCGCCAGGCGGCAGCCGCGATGGCCGAGCATCGGGTTGAACTCATGGATCGCATCGATGCGGCGGGCGAGGAAGGCCGGCGGCATGTCCATCGCCCTGGCGACCTCGGCAATCTCCGCTTCCGTTTTCGGCAGGAATTCATGCAGCGGCGGGTCGAGCAGGCGGATGGTCACCGGCAGGCCATGCATGATGGTGAAAAGGTCGGTGAAATCCGAACGCTGCATGGGCAGCAGCCTGGCGAGCGCCTCGCGGCGGCCTTGCTCGTCCTCGGCAAGGATCATCTCGCGCATCACCTGGATGCGGTCGCCCTCGAAGAACATATGCTCGGTGCGGCAGAGCCCGATGCCTTCCGCCCCGAAGGAGCGCGCGGCGCGGGCGTCCTGCGGCGTATCGGCATTGGTGCGCACCGTCATGCGGCGGGTCTTGTCCGCCCAGGCCATCAGCTTTCCGAAATCGCCGGAAAGCTCCGGCTGGATCATCGGCACCGCGCCCTTCAGCACCTGTCCCGAAGAACCGTCGATGGTGATCGTGTCCCCTCTTTTCAGCGTCACCCCGCCGACGCCGACCAGGAGTTCGTTGCGCAGGTCGACGCGCATGGAGCCGGCGCCGACGACGCAGGGGATTCCCATGCCGCGCGCGACGACCGCCGCATGGCTGGTCATGCCGCCGCGGGTCGTCAGGATGCCTTCGGCGGCATGCATGCCATGGATGTCTTCGGGGCTTGTCTCGATCCGCACCAGGATGACCTTGCGGCCCTCGGATTCGGCAGCCACCGCCTCTTCCGCGGTGAAGACGATCTCTCCCGTCGCGGCCCCCGGAGATGCCGGCAGGCCGGAGCCGACCACATGGCGCTCCACGCGCGGATCGATGGTCGGATGGAGAAGCTGGTCGAGCGAGGGCGGTTCGATGCGGCAGACGGCCTCTTCCTCGGAAATCAGGCCTTCCGCCACCATGTCGACGGCGATCTTCATCGCCGCGCGGGTGGTGCGCTTGCCCGAACGGGTCTGCAGCATCCAGAGCGTGCCGCGCTCCACGGTGAATTCCAGGTCCTGCATGTCGCGGTAATGCGCTTCCAGCCGCCCGCAGATCGCCTTGAATTCCGCGAAGGCCTCCGGCATCAGCTTTTCCATCGACGGCTTTTCCGAGCCCGATGCGAGACGCCCCTCCTCGGTGATCGATTGCGGCGTGCGGATGCCGGCAACGACGTCCTCTCCCTGCGCATTGACCAGGAACTCGCCGTAAAGCGCCTTTTCACCCGTCGAAGGATTGCGGGTGAAGGCAACGCCGGTCGCCGACGACGATCCGAGATTGCCGAAAACCATGGCCTGGACGTTGACCGCCGTACCCCATTCCTCCGGAATGCGGTGAAGCATGCGATAGGTCATGGCGCGCGGGTTCATCCAGCTCGAAAAGACGGCGGCGATGGCCTTCCAGAGCTGGACATGCGGGTCCTGCGGAAAGCTCTCCCCCAGTTCCTCCTCGATCATCTGCTTGTAGAGCCCGACGACATGCTGCCATTCGACGGCGGAAAGATCGGTATCGTATTCGTGGCCGAAACGCGCCTTCTCGTCCTCCAGGATTTCCTCGAAGACCTCATGGTCGAGCCCCATGACCACGTCCGCGTACATCTGGATGAAGCGGCGGTAGCTATCCCAGGCGAAGCGCGCGTCGCCCGCATCGTGGCCGAGCGCCTGCACGGTCTCGTCGTTGAGGCCGAGGTTCAGGACGGTGTCCATCATGCCCGGCATGGAGGCGCGGGCGCCCGAGCGCACGGACAGCAGCAGGGGCCGGACATCGCCGCCGAAGGTGCGGCCGCTCAACGCCTCCATGGCGGCAATGCCCGCAAGAACCTGGGTCTTCAGGTCTTCCGGAAGCGCCCTGCCGTTCTTGAAATAAAAGTCGCAGGCGTCGGCAACGATCGTCAGGCCCGGCGGCACCGGCAGCCCGAGACTTGCCATCTCGGCCAGATTGGCGCCCTTGCCGCCCAACCGCTCGACATCCGCGGCGCGACCCTCCGCCTCGCCTCCACCGAAGCGATAGACCCACTTCGTCATGCTGCTCTCCACCCCGACGCAGTCCATTTTCTGCAATAACTACAAGTTTTATCACGGTTTGGAAACGGATGACGGCAGGATTATGTTGCATCGCAATATAATCGCTCCGCCGCTCACGTTTTTCCTACGTAGAAGTGAAATGCGGTCTTGAAGAATTCCGCTTAAGGCCAGGAGATATTTTCAGGGGGCATGCAATGAGAATCACTCGACGGAATATCTTGAAGCTGGCCGGCGTCGCTTCGTCTGCGGCGGCCTTGCCGGGGGCGCTCCGCGCCGAAGGAATGACGGGCACCGGCGCTGCGGCGACGCAATTGCCTTTCGCGCTGACGACACCCATCCATGTCGGCGAGGCGGCCCTGCGCGTGCGCGACCTGGACCTGATGGTGCGCTACTACGCCGCCATGCTCGGCCTTGAGGAGCTGCGGCGCGAAAACGGCACGTCGGTGCTGGGAGCCGGAGGCTCGCCCCTGCTGCATCTCGTCCACACGCCGGACGCCTCTTTCGAAGCCCCCGACGCCGCGGGCCTGTTTCACATCGCCTACCTGATGCCGTCCCGCGCCGACCTTGCGCGCTGGCTCGTGCATATCGCGGCAACGCAGGTTCCCGTGACCGGGTTTGCCGATCACAGCGTCAGCGAGGCCGTCTACCTCACCGATCCGGAAGGCAACGGCGTGGAAGTCTATTCCGACCGGCCGCGCGAAAGCTGGAAATGGCAGGACGGAGTGGTGACGATGGGCACGCACCCGCTCGACATCGACAGCATCATCGCGCTGGCCGATACGACCCGGGACGGCTATCGCACCGCGCCGGACCGGCTGCGCATAGGCCATATCCACCTGAAGGTCGGCGAAATCGCCAAGGCCCGCACCTTCTACGGCGATGCCATCGGACTGACCTCGACCCGGGGCGAACGAAAAGATGCCGGCTTCTTCTCGTCGGGCGGCTACCACCATCATGTCGCCTTCAACATCTGGAGCAGCGAAGGCGCAGGCACGCGCGACAATGCCCGGACGGGGCTCGCCTGGTTCTCGCTTGCCCTTGCCGGCAAAGCGGAACTTTCCGCGCGGAAGGAGCGGCTGCAACGCGCCGGCATCAGCTTCGCGACCACCGAAGGCTACACGGACGTCGTCGACCCCTGGGGGACGAATGTCCGGCTCGTGGTTTCTTAAAGAGGGAAAACAAAGCTTTGCGGGGCCGGATCACAGGCGGCCCCGCAAAGCTTTCCGCCCGGGACAGGAAACCCGGACGGGGGGTGGGAAACTCGTTCGCCTCACCTTGTTCAGGATCGGCGGAGGCCAGAAACGCCTTCAAGCATAAATCGACAAGACATCAATAGCCGAAAAATTGCATCCCCCATATGGGTGATTCTACGTAGACGTGGGCATTTTTATGATGTTCGGTAAATTTGCTCAACCGGCATCGCGCATCAGCTCGGCCGTCTGGAGATCGACGGATACAAGCTGGGATACTCCCTGCTCGGCCATTGTGACGCCAAACAGCCTGTTCATGCGCGCCATGGTTATGGGATTGTGGGTAATGATGATGAAACGCGTCTCCGTGGAGGCCGCCATTTCGTCCATCAGATTGCAATACCTCTCGACATTGTGATCGTCGAGCGGCGCATCGACCTCGTCCAGAACGCAGATCGGAGCCGGATTGGTGAGGAAAACGGCAAAGATGAGCGCCATGGCCGTCAGCGCCTGCTCGCCGCCGGAGAGCAATGTCATGGTCTGCGGCTTCTTGCCCGGGGGCCGCGCCAGAATTTCGAGGCCGGCCTCCAGCGGGTCATCCGATTCGATGAGCTGCAGTTCGGCGGTGCCCCCGCCGAAAAGATGCGTGAAGAGCCGCTGGAATTCGGCGTTGACCACATCGAACGCGGCAAGGAGGCGTTCCCGGCCTTCGCGGTTGAGGCTCTGGATCGCGCCGCGCAGCTTGCGGATGGCGTCGATGACGTCGGCGCGCTCCCGCATCAGGGTTTCGAGCTTGTCGGAAAGTTCCTTCTGCTCCTCGTCGGCGCGCAGGTTGACGGCGCCGAGCCGCTCGCGCTCCATCCGCAGCCGGTCGACCTCCCGTTCGATCTCGCGGATATCGGGCATCGGCGCGTCGGGCTTGTGGCCCGCGAGCCGCAGAACCTCATGCGGCGCGACGTTCAGGGTCTCGCGGATGCGGCCCTCGCTTTCGTGCCGCTTCTCGGCGGCGGAAACCAGGCGCTCTTCCGCACGGCCGCGCTTTTCGCGCGCTTCGGCAAGTTCGGAAAGCGCGAGCGTGGCAATCCTGTCGGCCTCCCGCTGGCGGTTTTCGGCCTCGGCCAGCCGGTCGGCCGCCGCGCGGCGCAACTCTTCCGCCTTCTGCAATTCCGTCAGAAGCGCGCGGCGCTTGTCGTCGAACTCTTCCGGCGCGGCTTCTAGGTCGGCAATTTCCTCCCGCGCCTCCTGCTCGCGCTCACGCAGGCTGGCGATATGGTCGGCGGCGCTCGCCGCCCGTGCCGCCCACGAGGCGCGCTCCTGCGCGATCGCGGCCAGCCGGCGCTTGCGGGCCTCCGTCTCGCGGCTGAGCCCCTCGTAACGGGCGCGCGCTTCAGCAAGCAGGCCGCGATCCGTCGCCACCAGCGCCTGCCGTTCCCGCAGCCGGTTATCGATTTCGGAAATGTCCGGCGCATCTTCCAGCTCGGCCCGGGCATTCTCCTCCTGCAGGCCGAGATCCCCGATCTGCGCGTTGAACTGGTTCACCGCCTCGGCCACGACGTCACGGCGCCGCATGAGGTCGCCGGCGGCGCGTTCGGCGGCGGCGAGCACATCGCGCGCTTCGGCAAGCTGGCGGGCGGCGAGCCGGTTGCGGTCGCGCGCATCGTTGAGCTCGCGTTCCCGGGCCGCGATCCCGGACGCAGCCGCGGCCAGCGAAGCCTCCGCTTCGGATAGCACGATCCGCGCCTCGTCGATCTCGGCTTCCAGCTCCGACAGGCGGTTCTTCTGGGAGAGCCTGAGGGCAGCAGCGCCCGGGGCCTCGGAACCGGTGACATGTCCATCCCAGCGATAGACCCCGCCCTCCTTCGTCACCAGCCGCTGGCCGGGCCGCAGCAGGCGCATCAGCCGGTGTGCCTCCGCCTCGGAAACGACACCGGTCTGGGCGAGGCGGCGGGACAATTCCGGCGGGGCGGTCACATGGGCGATCAGCGGCTCGGCCCCCTGCGGCAGGCCGGGATCGCCGGAGCCATCGCCGTTCAGCGACCAGTAGGTCGGTGCGGAACTGTCGACCGGGCTTTCAAGGTCGTCTCCCAGGACCGCGCCCAATGCCGCCTCGAAACCGCGATCGACGCGGATCATTTCCGCAACCGCGACGAAATCGCCAGAGGCCGCACCGGCCGCCAGCATTTTCGAAATCGTGCGCGCCTCCGTCTCCAGCGCGTTGAGCGCCGAGCGGGCGGCCTCCACCGGCCCCCGCGCCGCCAATTCATGCGAGCGGGCGGAAGCAAGAGCCGCCTCGACCTCCTCGGCGGCCACCGCGGCATCCTCGACGGCGATCTCCGCCGCCTCCACCGCCTCGCGTTTTTCGGCCGGATCGTCGAGGCCGGACAGCCGCTCGCCGAGGGCATCGAGCTCGCCGGAAGCATCGGCAAGCTGCCGGTCGAGACGCTGGCGACGCTCGGCGAGGTCCCGGATCAGCCGTTCCAGCTGGTTTCGTCCGGCGGCGGCCTCTGCGCGTTCCGCGGTAATGGCCGAAAACAGTCTTTCACTTTCGGCAAGGGCGCTTGCGGCGACCTCGAAGGCTTCGCGCAGTTCCTCGGCCTCCGAGCCGGAATCGGCCAGCATGTCGCTGAGCTCCGTCTCTTCCTGATCCAGCTTTTCAAGGAAAGCGGCATTGTCGGCGGCAAGCCGCTCCTCGCGGCGGATGTCCTCGCCAAGCTGCGCCAGCCGCCGGGTGAGTTCGTCGCGCCGCTTCAGGAGGCGGTTCGCCTCTTCCTCCAGCTGGCCGCGGGCGATCTGGATGCGCTGAAGCGCGGCACCCGCCTTCGCCTCCTCCTCGCGCAGTTCCGGCAGCTTGAGGCTGGCGATGCCCTGTTCCTTGGCGGCCTCCATCTGCGCCTGCGCCTTTTCGGCCACCACGACGGTGATCTGGTTGAGGGCGCTTTCGGCCTCGGCCTCCACCTCCCTGGCCTGAACCCAGCGGATATGCAGCAGAAAGGCTTCCCGCGCGCGGATGTCGGCGGAAAGCATCTTGAAGCGGTTCGCCTGCCGGGCCTGGCGCTTCAGGCTCTCGATCTGGGTTTCGAGCTGCGTCAGCACGTCGTCCAGGCGTTCGAGATTGCCCTCCGCGGCCCGCAGTCGCAATTCGGCCTCGTGGCGGCGGGAATGCAGGCCGGAAATGCCGGCCGCCTCTTCGAGGAGCTGGCGGCGCGCCTGGGGCTTCGCCTGGATGAGTTCGCCGATACGGCCCTGCCCGACCATGGAGGGCGAGCGCGCGCCGGTCGAAGCATCGGCGAAAAGGAGCTGAACGTCCTTGGCGCGCGCCTCCTTGCCGTTGATGCGATAAATGGAGCCCGACTCGCGCTCGATCCGGCGGCTGACCTGAATCTCGTCGGCATCGTTGAAGGCGGCAGGCGCCGTACGATCCGAATTGTCGAGATGGAGGCCGACTTCCGCCGTGTTGCGGGCCGGCCGATTGCCGGAGCCCGAGAAGATCACGTCGTCCATGCCGGACGCGCGCATGTTCTTGTAGGAGTTCTCCCCCATCACCCAGCGTAGCGCCTCGACAAGGTTCGACTTGCCGCAGCCGTTCGGGCCGACCACGCCGGTCAGCCCGCGCTCGATGATGAATTCAGTCGGCTCGACGAAGGACTTGAACCCGACAAGGCGCAGCTTGTTGAACTTCATGCCTCACCCGTCGCCTTCCCACCGGAGAAGGCTAGCTCAGAGCAATCCGTCGAAAAGCTTCGACATAGCTTCAACCGACATGTCCCCCGAATACTTCTTGCCGTTGATCAGGAAGGTCGGGGTGGAGTTGACGCCGAATTCGTCGGCTCCCCGCTTCACGACATTGTTGATTTCATCGAGAAGCTTCTGGTTCGTCAAGCAGGCCTCGAAAGTCTGCTGTGAGTAACCTGCCACTTTGACGGTCTGGAGAAGCGCATTGCGGACATTGCCGTCCGCCGGGGCCGCCCAGGCGCGCTGCTGCTTGAAGAGCATCGAGATCATCGGGAAGTATTGAGCGGCGGTCGCAAGCTCCTGCGGGTTCTGCGGATTGGAGCGGGCGAGCATGAAGGCGGCCGTCGCGACCGGATCGAACGGGAACTCGCGGATGATGAAGCGCACCTTGCCGCCGTCGATATATTTCGTCTTGATGGCGTCGAAGGTCTTGTTGTGGAAATTGGCGCAGTGCGGGCAGGTCATCGACATGTATTCGATGACCGTCACCGGCGCCTTTTCATCGCCAAGCTGCATTTCCGGCAACGAGCCGGGCTTCAGGGCCGCAGCCATGTCCACATCGCCCTGGGATTCCGGCACGTCCTGTGCGAAAGCCTGCGAGGCGCCGAGCGGCAGCGACAGGCAGAGGGCGGCAGCACCCGCTCCGCCGAGAAGCGTGCGCCTGGTCGTGGTGATTTCGTTCATCTGCATGGAACACCCGTGTGCGAGAGGTCTCAAAGAATTCCGACATTCCGTATCGCGCCGCCCGAATGCGAACAAGCTGTCGATAGGCAAATCTCTTCAAAGAATTGTGACAAATCGGAGGTGCGTCAGGAAGACCGCGGGCCCTGTACAGTCAGACCTTGCGCTTCTTCTGCAATACGGCGGTCCCAAGCCGCTGCACCGCCTGCCTGAGCGCCTCGCTTTCGATGCCTTCCATCATCGTTTCGAGCCGTTTCGCCGCCTCGCCCCTCAAGGGCGGCGGCTTGCGCGGATGCCTGGAGGCCTGCGAGACGGGTTTCTGGACGATGCGGATCTGGCGCACCGCCGGAAAACCGAAGAAACCGTTGATGCGGGCGATCAGTTCACCCTGCGCATGGGTGAGGAAAAGGGCGCGCGCGCCCTCGCAGGCCACCGTCAGCACGCCGGGCCGATGGCCGCCGTCGTCGAAACCGTCGGTGCGCGGCCAGGCGATCTTCTCCGGCCGCGTGCAATCGGCGAAGTCCTCGCCGGCGATCTCGTCCCAGGAACCGAGCAGCGCCGTCGAGATGCCGGCACGGCGGGCCAGCACCGGATCGATGATGCCGTTGGCGATTTCGGAGATCTGAGACACGCCTTTCTTTGGATAACTCTTCGCCATTGCCCCACTCCTGCCGGCAAGCCTTGATGCCGGCGCATTATTCTCTCAAGTATAGGGCATTCTTCCCGACAACGGCAAACGATGCTCCAGACGCTTCCCCCAAACCATGCCCAGAAGTTGCTCGCCTGGTACGACCGGCATCACCGGGAACTGCCCTGGCGGGTGAGCCCGGCTGCGGCGAAAGCGGGCAGACGCGCCGATCCCTATCACGTCTGGCTTTCGGAGGTGATGCTCCAGCAGACCACCGTGCAGGCCGTCAAACCCTATTTCGCCAAGTTCCTGGCTCTCTGGCCGAAGGTGACGGACCTTGCCGCCGCGCCGGCCGAGGACGTGATGGCGGCGTGGGCCGGCCTCGGATATTACGCCCGGGCCCGCAACCTCAAGAAATGCGCCGAAGCCGTCGCGTCCCTGCATGGCGGCGTCTTCCCCGATACGGAAGAAGGGCTGCGCGCGCTTCCCGGCATCGGCGACTATACGTCGGCCGCCGTCGCGGCGATCGCCTTCGACCGGCGATCGGCGGTGATGGACGGCAATGTCGAGCGGGTGATCTCAAGGCTTTACGCCATCGACGCGCCGCTTCCGGGCTCCAAGCCGCTGATGAAAGCCCGGGTCGCGGAACTGACGCCGGCCGACCGGCCGGGCGACTTCGCGCAGGCGATGATGGACCTCGGGGCGACGGTCTGCACCCCGAAACGGCCGGCCTGCGCGCTCTGTCCCTTCCGCGACGACTGTCTCGCCTTCGCCGGGCACGATCCGGAACGCTTTCCGGTGAAGGCGGCGAAAAAGGAAAAGCCGGTGCGGGCCGGCGCGGCCTTCGTCGCCGTGACCCCGGAAGGGGACGTGTTCCTGCGTCGGCGGATCGAAAGCGGCCTGCTCGGCGGCATGACGGAAGTTCCGACAACCGCCTGGACCTCGCGGCTCGACGGCGGCACGACCGCGGACCATGCCCCCTTCCCCGCCGCCTGGGAAGCCTGCGGCACCGTCACCCACGTCTTCACGCATTTCGAGCTCCGGCTTTCCATCTTCCGGACACGCACGGCAAGGGTCGCCGTCAATGACGGATGGTGGGAGCCGGTCACAAATCTTGAAGCGCAGGCGCTGCCGACCGTCATGAAAAAAGCAATCGCACAGGCTATTCCGCGAGCCTTCGAAAAATACCCGAACTGATTCTTTCAAGGAATACTCATGGCCGCAAAGATCGACCACATCGTCTTCGACATCGGCAAGGTGCTGATCCACTACGATCCGAACATTCCCTTCAGCCGCATCATTCCGGACGAAGAAGAGCGCAAATGGTTCTTCCTCAACGTCTGCACCCATGAATGGAACCTGGAGCAGGACCGTGGCCGCACCTGGAAAGAAGCCGAGGCGCTCCTGATCGAGGCCTATCCGGAACGCGAGGAACAGATCCGCGCCTTCCGCAAATACTGGCACGAGATGGTGCCGCATGCCTACGACGGTTCGGTGGCCATTCTGGAAGGCCTG
This sequence comes from Neorhizobium puerariae, assembly GCF_042429745.1. Lineage (NCBI taxonomy): Bacteria > Pseudomonadati > Pseudomonadota > Alphaproteobacteria > Hyphomicrobiales > Rhizobiaceae > Neorhizobium > Neorhizobium puerariae. Next base: position 470,375 of record NZ_JBHMAA010000024.1, read on the forward strand.
ATCGGCGAGGGCCGCGACGTGACCATGCTGACCAACTTCGCCGCCGATACGTTCGTCGACGCCCGGAAGCTCTTCCCCTTCCTCGACAAGCCGCGCGGCGTGACCGTGTCCGGCGAAATCGGGCTCATCAAGCCGGATGTGGCGATCTACGAAAAGCATGCGCGCGACTTCGGCCTTACCCCCGAAGCGACGATCTTCATCGACGATTCCTACCCGAATGTCGAAGGCGCCCGCGCCGCCGGCTGGCAGTCGGTGCATTTCAAGGACCCGGAAACGCTGAGAAAGGACCTCGCCGCCCACGGCGTGGAGGCCTGAGCAAAAAATATGGCGCCCGGAGTCAGCCTCTCCGGGCGCCAATTATCCTTGTCCGGGACTAGGCCGTAGCGACGAATTAACTATTTGAGCCAGATGGCGATAGCGGCGATTTTGACGAAGCCCATGAAGTTTGCGAGCAGCTTGTCGTATCGTGTGGCGACACGTCGGAATTGTTTGAGCTTG
>NZ_JBHMAA010000026.1:0-13348 GCF_042429745.1 Neorhizobium puerariae
TTGAGATCTGCAAAACCCCAATAAGGTAAGCCGAAAGGCTGGAAGTGTGACTGTCCCTCGATCATCATCTGCATCTCAGTGATCCGTTCTCTCAGCGGGCGCGGCCTCTTTCATGCCATCTCCTTCCTGGCCGGGCGTCCGGACGGCGAAGCGGGTATCAGCGCGTGCGGGCCGCCTTCTTGGGAGCCGGCAGCAGGCCTTCGCGCTGCGCCTTCTTGCGTGCGAGCTTGCGGTGGCGGCGTACGGCCTCCGCTTTCTCGCGGGCGCGTTTCTCGGATGGCTTCTCATAGGCGCTGCGCGCCTTCATTTCACGGAAAACGCCTTCGCGCTGCATCTTCTTCTTCAGCACCCGAAGCGCCTGTTCGACATTGTTGTCTCTGACAAGAACCTGCAAAAAAATATATCCTTTCCAATGCGGGCAAACCCGCGTTCCACAAATGGTCGGCCTATTTTCCGACGCGTATCTTGGCCGGTTTCAGCCAGGGTTCGTCGCTGCCCTTCGGGGAAGCCTCGTCCTTGCCGGCCGACGCAGAGGTTCCGGACGTATCGATATCGCTCGCCACGACCCGCCGTTCGAAGTTCTCGTTGCCGAACCGGACGCGATATTGCGGCTCGCCGCCATCGGAAGCCGGCAAATTGCCGACGATCCGGCATGTCCGGTCGCCGGTGGCCGTACGGCTCAGGCCCGCTTTGAGGACGACGACATCGCCGACGGCATAGACGTGTGGACACATCCGTATTCTCCTCGAACCCGATCCTAGAGCGCCGTGCGCCCGAACGGACGCACCAAGGACGCTCTCATCCTTTGAATCCAGAGCATCTTATCCGCGTTCAGGCGATGCCACCTGAACGCAGGATGCTCTAGACGGGAAAAACAAAAAGGCCGGGCGTTACCCCGACCTCTTCCCGTCATTCCAGCGCTCGCTGCCAGTACATCCGTGGTCAGCCGAGGCGAATGACATCCTTAGACAGCCCGGAGATTGTCAGCCGAGCTCTTGCCCGACTTGCGGTCGCGAACGATCTCGTAGGAGATCTTCTGACCCTCGGTCAGGGAGGACAGGCCGGCGCGCTCGACAGCCGAGACATGGACAAAAACGTCCGTCGCGCCATCATCGGGCTGAATGAAGCCAAAACCCTTGGTGCTGTTGAACCACTTCACAGTGCCAGTATTCATAACGATTTCCTTTCAATCGCCAGAGTTGTCGGGCGGCATGCCGTCCGTTTGATCGATATTTGAGAGGAAATCTGACTGAGCACGGAGCTCTTGGACAAAGGTCACAAGCAATTTTCGATAACGCCAATATAGGCTTTATCGCGGGATAATCAACGCCCCGGCCTCAATTAATTCGGACCCGGGCCGGGTGAAGGCCAAGACTCTCCTGGCCAAAGGACTGATTTCAAACGGCGATTGTGGGGGAAATTCACCGCGGCGAAGGGGAGCGATGCGAGGCGGACGGGCCGAAAGAAAAGCCCCGGAGGCGATCCGGGGCTTCGGTCCGGCATGACGATCAGAGCGTGCCGTTGCGCTGCTGGGTCATCATGAAGGTGTCGTAGGAATATTCGGCGACCTGCGCCCAGAGATAGGCATCCTTCTTGAAGGCCTGCTGGCTGTCGTAGAGCTTCCTGAAGGCCGGGCTTCTGGCGGAAAGCTCGGCATAGGTCTCCATCGCCGCCTTGAAGCAGACGTCCATGATCTCGCGGCTGAACGGCTTCAGGACGGCGCCCTCGGCGACGAGCTGCTTGAGCGCCCTGGCATTGTGCGCGTCATAATTGGCGAGCATGTTCGTATTGGCCGATGCGCAGGCATTGGCGAGGATCTTCCGGTAGCTTTCTGGCAGGCCCTTGAACTTTTCGAGGTTGAAGAAGGCATGCATCGCCGGGCCGCCTTCCCACCACGCCGGATAATAATAGTACTTGGCGACCTTCACGAAGCCGAGCTTCTGGTCGTCATAGGGTCCGACGAATTCGGTCGCGTCGATCGTGCCCTTTTCGAGCGCGGCATAGACATCGCCGCCGGCGATCTGCTGGGGTGTCACGCCGACCTTCTGCATGACCTGTCCGGCAAGCCCGGCGATACGCATCTTCAGGCCCTTGAGGTCGTCGATCGTGTCGATTTCCTTGCGGAACCAGCCGCCCATCTGGGTGCCGCTGTTGCCGGCGGGCAGGGCGTAGAGATTGCGGGGCGCGAGGAATTCGTTGATCAGGTCGTTGCCGCCGCCCGCCGTGAACCAGGCGTTCGTCATGCGGGCGTTGAGGCCGAAGGGAATGGCGGTGCCGAGCGCGAAGGCGGGGTCCTGGCCGATATAGTAGTAGGAACAGGTATGCGCCATCTCGACGGTGCCGGCGGAAACGGCGTCGGCGGCCTGCAGCGGCGGCACGATCTCGCCGGCCGCGAAGGTCTGGATAGTGAACTTGCCGTCCGTCGCCGTCTTCACGCTCTCGGCGATTTCATTGGCGGCGCCGAAAATGATGTCGAGGCTCTTCGGAAAGGAGGAGGTAAGGCGCCAGTTGATCCTCGGGTTTTCCTGGGCGATCGCCGGGGCAGCCAGGGGAGCGACAAGCGCGGTCGTCGCGGCGGCGCCCATGCCGGCGGTCACTGCCTGTTTGAAGAAACGTCTGCGGTTCATGAAATCCTCCTCGAAGCGAAATGCCTGCGGCCCGTCCCGGCTTTGTCGTTCCGGTCATAATCCTTTCATTTCGGGAACGGCAAGGGAATTCCGAAAAGGAGTGTTTGGAGCCGACCGGGTTCGAGTGCCGATGCATGGGTGGTGTTTCGCTCCCGGTAAGCCGGCGGAGGTGAGGTTTTCCTTCTCCCCGCCGGGAGAAGGAAAACCAGCCGCCTGCACGAAGCCCGCCGCCGGCTTTTGGCGGAAGCGGGAGATACGGCGCGGGTCGCCTTTTCGGTGAGCTATGAGAGCGTCACCCAGTTCAGTCGCGAATATGCCCGCCAGTTCGGCGCCTCGCCGGCTCGCGATGTGAAGCGCCTGCGGTAAAGAATGTCGGCCGAACCGGAACTGATGGAGACCTGAACCGAACGAAAAAAGCCCGAAGCGATGCTCCGGGCTTTGGCTTGTTGTTTTCATGCATGTCGTTGCCGCAAATCCGCTTTCGCGCGACCTGCATCAGGTCGGGACGCCGATTACAGCGTGCCCTTGCGCTGCTGGACCATCATGTAGGTGTCGTAGGTATATTCGGCGATCTGGTTCCACAGATAGCCGTCCTTCTTGAAGGCCTGCTGGCTGTCGTAGATCTTCTTGAAGGCGGCGTTCCTGGCGGTGATGTCCGCATAGACTTCCTGCGCCGCCTTGTAGCTCGCGTCGAGGATTTCCTGGCTGAACGGCTTCAGGACCGCGCCTTCGGCGACGAGCTGCTTGAGCGCCTTGGCGTTGTTCGCGTCATACCGGGCGAGCATGTTCTGGTTGGCGTTGGCGCAGGCGTCCTTGAGCATCCGCTGGTAGCTCTTCGGCAGCGCGTTGAACTTCTCCAGATTGAAGAAGGCATGCACGGCCGGGCCGCCTTCCCACCACGCCGGATAGTAGTAGTACTTGGCGACCTTCACGAAGCCGAGCTTCTGGTCGTCATAGGGTCCGACGAACTCGGTCGCGTCGATCGTGCCCTTTTCGAGCGCGGCATAGACATCCCCGCCGGCGATCTGCTGCGGCGTCACGCCGAGCTTCTGCATGACCTGTCCGGCAAGCCCGGCAATGCGCATCTTCAGGCCGTTGAGGTCGGATACCGTATTGATTTCCTTGCGGAACCAGCCGCCCATCTGGGCGCCCGTATTGCCGGCCGGCAACGAATAGAGATTGTAGCCGGAGAGGAATTCGTTGATGAGCTCGTTGCCGCCGCCGACCGAGAACCATGCATTGGTCTGGCGTGCGTTGAGACCGAAGGGAACGGCCGTGCCGAGCGCGAAGGTCGGGTCCTTGCCGATATAATAGTAGGCGCAGGTATGCGCCATCTCGACGGTGCCGGCGGAAACGGCGTCGGCGGCCTGCAGGCCGGGCACGACTTCGCCGGCGGCGAAGGGATGGATGGTGAAATTGCCGTCGGACGCTTCCTTCACGCTTTCCACGATCTCCGTGGCTGCGGTGAAGAGGATGTCGGTGTTCTTCGTGAAGGAGGATGTCATCCTCCAGGTGATCTTCGGATTTTCCTGGGCGATTGCCGGGGCTGCCAGCGGAGCGGTGAGCGCGGTCGCGGCAGCGGCGCCCACGCCGGCGGTCGCTGCCTGCCGGAAGAATTGTCTGCGATCCATGGGAATATTGCCTTGTTGACTTTGAAGGATGCCCGGATTTTCGCCCGCGCGGGGCCGCTCTTAATCCCTTTATTTCCGCAACGGCAAGTGAAAAATCCGGAAGATTACGCTGCGGTGCAGCATTTCTTTCCGAAAATTGCGCCGGCTGCGGCGAGGGTTCGGCCGGGGCCATACGCCGCAAAAATCCCTTGAAGTTTTTCATGCGGCGTTTAGTTTAGAATAATTCTAATTAAGGAGCATTTATGTTAGACCGCCTGTTGCCCATGTCGAAACGATCCTTCGAGTCTCTCAGCGAGGCGGAGATCCTCGCCCTGGCCGTCGCGTCGGAGGAAGAGGATGCGCGCATCTATCTCGACTATGCGGACAGCCTGCGCGAGCGCTATCCCGCGTCCGCCAAGGTCTTCGAGGACATGGCGGAGGTCGAGCAGACCCACAAGAACACCTTGATCGAGATGTTCCGCTCCCGGTTCGGCGAGCGCATTCCGCTGATCCGCCGCGAGCACGTACGCGGCTTCTACGACCGCAAGCCGGACTGGCTGAGAAAGAACCTTCCGATCGAGACGGCGCGGGAACAGACCGAGGCCATGGAGCAGCAGGCCGCCCGTTTCTACAGGGAGGCGGCCAAGCGCGTTTCCGATGCCTCCACCCGCAAGCTGCTCGGCGATCTCGCGCTTGCGGAAGAGGGGCACGAGGACATCGCCCGCATGCTGACCGAGAAGCATGTGCCGGAGGATGTGAAGTCGGAAGAGGACCAGACCGCGCGGCGCCAGTTCATCCTCACCTATGTGCAGCCCGGCCTTGCAGGGCTGATGGACGGCTCGGTTTCGACGCTTGCGCCGATCTTCGCGGCGGCATTCGCCACGCAGAATACCTGGTCGACCTTCCTGATCGGCCTTTCGGCCTCCGTCGGCGCCGGCATTTCCATGGGGTTCACGGAAGCGGCCCATGACGACGGCAAGATTTCCGGCCGGGGCTCGCCGGTCAAGCGCGGCCTCGCCTCGGGCATCATGACGGCGGTCGGCGGCCTGGGCCACGCGCTGCCCTATCTGATCCCGCATTTCTGGACGGCGACGATCGTCGCGGCCATCGTCGTCTTCTTCGAATTGTGGGCGATCGCCTTCATCCAGAACCGCTATATGGAAACGCCCTTCCTGCGGGCCGTCTTCCAGGTCGTGTTCGGCGGTTCGCTCGTTCTGGCAGCCGGCATCCTGATCGGGAATGGGTGAGATGCGACGGCGCAAGCCGGCAAAACGCTCCGGTGGAGCGTTTTGAGCAGCGAACGCCGCGAGCCCAAAGCGAGCGGCCGGGTGCCGGTTCGGCAAATGCGTCCCCACGGGCGAAGCCCGTGCAATCGATCCGGTGAATCGATTGCGGCGAGGAACGCCGCGAGCCGCCGGTTCCACCTCTCGCCTTCTCGAAACAAAACCGCCTGCGATCCGTCCGGCCGCAGGCGGTTGTCGATTCCGGCAAGCGGCCGGTCTGTTATTTCAAGGCACCGACGAGGACGTCGCGGCCGTTTTCGATCGTCACCCAGCGGCCGGTATTGAACGACGCCTGGCGTTTCAGGAAGGTATAGGGCGTCTGATACCAGGGCTTCACCTCGTTATCGAGGTTGTCGAGGACGAAGTCGCCATCGGACGTGCGAAGCGTGAGAACCGCATGGCCTTCGCCGTCCGGCTTGCGCACGACGGTCATCAGGAGGTCGGAAAGGGCAAAGCCGCGGGCCGCCAGTTCCTTGCGCTTCTGGAGTGCGTAGTCCTCGCAATCGGCGAAATTGACGGGATAGGCCCAGACCTCTTCCCGGCCGTAGATTTCCTTGTCGGTCTTGGCGATATACCGGGCGTTGACGGACCGGTTGATCTGGCGGACGAGAGCCCAGCCCTTGGCGCTGACCTTGGGAGCCGGCGTGGAGCGGCTCTTGATCGCGCATTCCGACACATATTTCTGGCAGAATTCGTAGTGGCCGATCGGCTGGGACGTGACGGCGCCGACAACCATGGAAGCCACGGGCCTCGGAGCGGGCACTGCCGCGCTCACCGGTACAAGCACGCTGATTAGGGTCACGGCAAACCGCCGTGCCTGAAAGGCTCTCATCATGGACCCGTCCCTTAAAATCCTAACGAAACGTTAAGATTGGACAGGCGCAAGAGTCAATCGGTGAAGATTTGTTAACGTCTGGGGCGTGGTATTATGGTTAAGAACGCAACATTTTTGCCTCAGCCCAAATTTTGATCATGCAGAATTAGGGCGCGGACCGCAGCCTTCAATTTCTCGATGTCCTGGGGCCGGGAAAGCCGGTGGTCTCCATCGCGGATCAGGGTCAGCACCACGTCGTCGGCCGGCAGGAATTCGACGAGCTTCAGCGCGTGGCTGCAGGGCACGTCCGGGTCTTTCATGCCCTGCAGGATGGTGACCGGGCAGCCGGTTTCGATGATGCCGCTGAGGACGAGGTTCCGGCGGCCGTCCTCGATCAGGTCGCGCGTATACATATTGGGTTCGGGACCGTATTCCGAAAGCTCCTCGAAATAGCCGCGTTCGGCAAGCGACCGGCGCTCGGCCTCGGTGAGGTTCGGTTCGATGAGTTCGGCGGTGAAATCCGGCGCCGGCGCGATCAGCACGATCCCTTCGACCTTCGGCGCCGCCTTCCGCTTCCGCAGTTCCTGCACCAGGCGCAGCGTAATCCAGCCGCCCATGGACGACCCGACGAGGACGACCCGCTTCGGCCCGATGTCGTGCAGCACGGCCAGTGCCTCTTCCAGCCAGCGGGAGATCGTACCGTCGCGGAAGGCGCCGCCGGAGATGCCGTGCCCGGAATAGTCGAACCGGATCGCCGCGAGCCCGAGTTCGCCGGCGAGCGCGTCGAGTTCCACGGCCTTGGTGCCGGACATGTCGGAACGGTAGCCGCCGAGCCAGACGAGGGCCGGGCCGGACGTCTTCTTCCGGGCGGCCCGGTGGACGATCGCGATCTCGCGGGCGCCCGCGCCTTCGCCTACGGTGATCCTCTTTTCGGTGATGCCGGCTGCAGCCTCTGTCATGGCGGGGTTCCTCGCGCTTTTCCGGCGCTTATAAAACAGATTCGCGACGTGGCGACAGCAGGTGATTTTTTCGTGACAACGTGCTATTGACTTCGGCCAAGCGATCACGACATTTCGCTCGGCCGCAGGCCGTGCGCTGGAAGAGTCGCCGCTTGCGTTCCGAAACAATCAGGAGAACACGACCATTCGCAGACCATTCAAAGCCGATGCCCCCGTCAAGGAGGGGCCGCGCTCCAACAGGGAAATCCGCATTCCCCGGGTCCAGCTTATCGACGCAGAAGGCCACAACCACGGTGTGGTTCCGACCGACCAGGCGCTTCGCATGGCGGAGGAAGCAGGCCTCGATCTCGTAGAGATCTCGCCGAACAACGATCCGCCGGTGTGCAAGATCCTCGATCTCGGCAAGCTGAAATATGCGAACCAGAAGAAGGCGGCCGAAGCTCGCAAGAAGCAGAAGATCGTCGAAATCAAGGAAATCAAGATGCGTCCCAACATCGACACCCATGACTATGAGGTGAAGATGAAGGCGATGAACCGTTTCTTCGAGGACGGCGACAAGGTGAAGGTGACGCTGAAGTTCCGCGGCCGCGAGATGGCCCACCAGGAACTCGGCATGAAGCTTCTGCTTCAGGTGAAGGACGACACCACGGAAATCGCCAAGGTGGAGGCCGAGCCGAAGCTCGAAGGCCGCCAGATGATGATGGTGCTGGCGCCGAAATAAGCGCCGCACCTTCACCGCTTCCCAGGGTTTCCCCAGGCGGCTTTGCCGGCGTCGGGCCGGTTTTCGAAGATACCTTCTTCCCCCATTGCGCTTTTGACCGACTGCGGTTATAAGCGCGCGTCCGAACGGTCCGGCAGGGCATGCCGTGGCCGTTCCAAATGCTTGGAACCTGCCTCGTCTGCGGTTCCGATACAAATACGGAGTAGCAAAATGCCCAAGATGAAGACGAAATCGGCTGCCAAGAAGCGGTTCAAGATCACCGCTTCCGGCAAGGTCAAGGCGCAGGCCGCAGGCAAGCGCCATGGCATGATCAAGCGGTCCAACAAGTTCATCCGCGACGCACGCGGAACGATGGTGCTTGCCGAACCCGATGGCAAGAAGATCATCAAGAGCTACCTGCCGAACGGTCTTTGAGACCTTTAGCCCGCATCATAAGGAGATCATGACATGGCACGCGTAAAACGGGGCGTCACTTCCCGCGCCAAGCACACCAAGACCCTCAAGGCAGCCAAGGGCTTCTACGGCCGCCGCAAGAACACCATCCGCGCCGCAAAGGCAGCGGTGGATCGTTCGCGCCAGTTCGCAACGCGCGACCGTCGCGTCAAGAAGCGCAACTTCCGCGCCCTGTGGATTCAGCGCATCAATGCCGCCGTCCGCGAGTTCGGCCTTACCTATGGCCGTTTCATCGACGGCCTCAACAAGGCCGGCATCGAAGTCGACCGCAAGGTTCTGTCCGACATGGCGATCCATGAGCCGGCAGCATTCGGCGCGCTCGTCGAGGCTTCCAAGAAAGCTCTCGAGTACCTCAAGGAAACCGGTACTCCGAACGAGTTTGAAGGCGCGGTTCGTTAACCAGCGCTTCCCAAGCTTTATTGCTTTACTGAATTTGGGAAACCCGCGCTGGCTTGGGCTGGCGCGGGTTTTTCTTTGTACTTCCGCATATCGGTTACGACGTGCCAGGCACCGTAAATGCTGACAAACGGCCGTCACGACCGCGCAATACATCTCTCCGACCATCAAACGGAAGAAACCATGTCCGATCTGGAAAACCTGAAAACTTCGCTTCTGGCGGAAATCGCCGATGCCGGCGACGAGGCGGCGATCGAGGCTGTGCGCGTCACCGCGCTCGGCAAGAAGGGCTCCGTCTCAGAACTCCTGAAGACGCTCGGCACCATGTCGCCCGAGGAGCGGCAGAACCGCGGCGCGGCGATCAACGCGCTGAAGAACGAGATCGCCGACGCCATCGCAGCCCGCAAGACGCTGCTGAAGGACGCGGCGATCGAGGCCCGGCTGAAGGCCGAGACGGTGGACGTCACGCTGCCGGTGCGCTCCTCGCCCGCCGAGCGCGGCCGCATCCACCCGATCAGCCAGATCGTCGACGAGATCACGGCGGTTTTCGGCGACATGGGTTTCTCCATCGCCGAAGGCCCGGACATCGAGACGGACTACTACAACTTCACGGCGCTCAACTTCCCCGAAGGCCATCCGGCCCGCGAGATGCACGACACCTTCTTCTTCCAGTCGGACGGGAACGGCGACCGCAAGGTGCTGCGCACCCACACCTCGCCGGTGCAGATCCGCACCATGGAAGCGCAGAAGCCGCCGATCCGCATCGTCATCCCGGGCAAGACCTATCGCCAGGACTCGGACGCCACGCACTCGCCCATGTTCCATCAGGTCGAGGGCCTCGTCGTCGACAAGAAGTCGCATGTCGGCCACATGCGCTGGATTCTGGAAGAGTTCTGCAAGGCCTTCTTCGAGGTGCCGTCGGTGACGATGCGCTTCCGCCCGTCCTTCTTCCCGTTCACCGAGCCGAGCTTCGAGGTGGACATCCAGTGCGACCGCTCCGGCCCGATCGTCAAGTTCGGCGAAGGCAGCGACTGGATGGAGATCCTGGGCTGCGGCATGGTGCATCCGAACGTGCTGAAGGCCGGCGGGCTCGACCCGGACGAATACCAGGGCTTTGCCTGGGGCATGGGGCTCGACCGCATCGCCATGCTGAAATACGGCATGCCCGACCTGCGCGACTTCTTCAACGCCGACGTCCGCTGGATGAACCACTACGGTTTCCGCCCGCTCGACATGCCGACGCTGTTCGGCGGCTTGAGCGCTTGAGCCAGAGTACCTGACAATGCCGACCTTGCTGATCTGGCATGGATACAAGTTCAGGTTCTACGCTTTGGACGTGGGTGAACCGCCGCATGTCCATATCGTCAAGGATTCAAAATCCTTGAAGGTCTGGCTGAGGAGTTTGGAAGTCGTGCAGAATAAAGGATATAGTGATCAGGAAATTGGAAGGCTGCTCAAGGTGGCCGCGGAACACCGTGATGAATGGCTAGGCGTTTGGCATGACTTCTTTGGCCTTTGAAACTGATGAGATGCGGCCTGTTCGGGCCTGGTGTGCCGACAGCGAGGTCCATGTGGCGCTCGCCGACGGTCGCGTCATCGCGACGCCTCTCTGGTGGTATCCGTTCCTGTCGAAGCTGAACGACAACCAGCTGAACGACATCGAGTTGATGTACGAAGGAATCTGGTGGACCGCTGTCGATGAAGGCATTTCGGTGAAAAGCATGTTCCTGGGCGTGAAGGCCCCCGGCGCCAAGGCCCCGGAAAAGGTCGCCTGACCCGATTCCCCCGATGATTTTGAGACGAGATAAAAGACAATGAAATTCACGCTTTCCTGGCTCAAGGATCACCTTGAGACCGATGCCACGCTGGACGAGATCTGCGAGCGCCTGACCTCGATCGGCCTCGAGGTCGAGGATGTCGACGACAAGGCGGCCTACAGGCCCTTCGTCGTTGCCAGGGTTCTCTCGGCGGAAAAGCATCCGCAGGCGGACCGCCTGAAGGTGCTGATGGTGGATGCCGGCCCCGAGGTGAACGGCGGCAAGCCGGTGCAGGTCGTCTGCGGTGCGCCGAATGCGCGGACCGGCCTCGTCGGCGCCTTCGCGCGCCCCGGAACCTATGTTCCGGGCATCGACGTGACGCTCGCCGTCGGCAACATCCGCGGCGTCGAAAGCCACGGCATGATGTGTTCCGAGAAGGAACTCGACATGTCGGACAATCACGACGGCATCATCGACCTTCCGGCCGATGCGCCGGTCGGCACGCCCTTCGCGTCCTATGCCGGCCTCGACGATCCGGTCATCGAGATCAACCTGACGCCGAACCGTCCGGACTGCACCTCGATCCATGGCATCGCCCGCGATCTCGCAGCCGCCGGCCTCGGCACGCTGAAGACGCGCGTCAGGCCGAGCTTCAGGACCGAGGGCGAGACTTCGGTCGGCCTGAAGATCGTGCTCGACGACGAACGGCTCTGCCCGGGTTTCGGCCTGCGGCTCGTGCGCGGCGTCAGGAACGGCCCGAGCCCGGCCTGGATGCAGCAGCGGCTGAAGGCAATCGGCCTTCGCCCGATCAACGCGCTGGTCGACATCACCAACTACATGACCTTCGACCAGGGTCGCCCGATGCACGTCTTCGACGCCGCGAAGGTGAAGGGTGACCTCACCGTCCGCCGCGCGCTGGAAGGCGAGACCGTGCTGGCGCTCGACCAGCGTGAGTACAGGCTGACCCCGAACAATGTCGTCATCGCCGACGACAACGGCGTAGAATCGATCGGCGGCATCATGGGCGGCGAGCATTCCGGCTGCGACGGGAACACCGTCGACGTGCTAATCGAGTCGGCGCTCTGGGACCCGATCAACATCGCCAAGTCCGGCCGCTCGCTCGGCATCATCACCGATGCGCGCTACCGTTTCGAGCGCGGCATCGATCCGGAATACATGGTGCCGGGCCTTGAGCGCACGACGGAACTGGTGCTGGAGCTTTGCGGCGGCACGGCGGCGGCGGAGAAAATCGTCGGTTACAAGGGTCACCAGCCGAAGGTGATCGATTTCCCGTTCTCGGAGGTGAAGCGCCTGACCGGCCTCGACGTCTCGACCGATGAAAGCCGCCAGATCCTCACCCGCCTCGGCTTCGAGGTGCAGGGCGTCGGCGATGTGGGCTCCGTGTCCGTCAAGGTTCCCTCCTGGCGTCCGGATGTCGAAGGCAAGGCCGACCTCGTCGAGGAAGTCATGCGCATCCACGGCGTCGACCAGATCAAGCCGGAGGCGATCGATCGTCTCGCCGCCGTCAACAGCCGCATCCTCACCACGCTGCAGGTGCGCACCCGCACCGCCAAGCGGGCGCTTGCCTCGCGCGGCATGCTGGAAGCCGTCACCTGGTCCTTCATTTCCGAGGATCAGGCCAGGCTTTTCGGCGGCGGCAAGCCGGAACTGAAGCTTGCCAATCCGATTGCATCCGACATGTCCGACATGCGGCCTTCGCTTCTGCCGGGCCTGCTGACGGCAGCCCAGCGCAATGCCGACAAGGGCTTTGGCGACGTGGCGATCTTCGAAGTGTCGGGCACCTACGAGACCGATACGCCGGAAGGCCAGCGGCGTGTGGCCGGTGGCGTCCGCCGCGGCACGGCCTCGATCAACGGCACGGGCCGTCTCTGGTCCAACAATGCCAGGGGCGGTGGCAAGCCGGTCGATGTCTTCGACGCCAAGGCCGATGCGCTGGCGGTCTTGGAAGCCTGCGGCCTGCCGATGTCGAACGTGCAGGTGGAGAGCGGTGCGCCCGGTTGGTACCATCCCGGCCGTTCCGGCACGATCAAGATGGGGCCGAAGGTCGTGATCGGCTATTTCGGCGAATTTCATCCCAAGACGCTCGGCAGCCTCGACGTATCCGGCGCGCTCTGCGGTTTCGAGGTCTTCCTCGACGCCATGCCCGAGCCGAAGAAGAAGGCCACCCGCACCAAGCCGCCGCTGGAGCTCTCGTCCTTCCAGGTGGTGAAGCGCGACTTCGCCTTCGTGGTTGCAGGCGATGTGGATGCCGGCGCGATCGTCAAGGCGGCGGCGACCGCCGACCGCAAACTGATCGCCGGCGTCAACGTCTTCGACGTGTTCGAAGGCGCCTCGCTTGGTGAAGGCAGGAAGTCGGTGGCGATCGAGGTCCTGATCCAGCCGGTCGAGCGGACGCTGACCGACGAGGATTTCGAGGCGCTGACGACCAGGATCGTCACCAATGTCGAAAAGACGACGGGTGGGGTTCTGCGCGCCTAAATCGGGTGGTCTGAATCACCTTTCAAAGTTAGCCTGTCCCTCGCAAGGGGCAGGCTTTTTTGTGCCCGGCCGTCAACAGGCTCCGGGCCTTGCGTCGAGGATCTCTAGGCCGTAGCGACGAATTAACTATTTGAGCCAGATGGCGATAGCGGCGATTTTGACGAAGCCCATGAAGTTTGCGAGCAGCTTGTCGTATCGTGTGGCGACACGTCGGAATTGTTTGAGCTTG
>NZ_JBHMAA010000031.1:0-46909 GCF_042429745.1 Neorhizobium puerariae
ATCCACTCGCTTCAACTCCCCCTCCATCCGCCAGCAAAAGACGGATGGTCAGACGAAACAGGTGGGGGGTCAAAATTGGACGCCGGTCACCCCGCCAGAGGGGTCAATATTCCACGCCGAAACACATTCAAGGATTTTCATCGAGGCATTGATATGGGCGAGATCATGCTTTGCTTTGGCAATCTGTGATTCATAGGAACGGATGGCACCGAGGATTTCCCGTTGCTTCCGTTTCAATCCGGCTATGACGATGGATGGCTCTATCATCCCTGAATTATAGGAAATTCAGGACTCAGTTTCGCTCGGAATATTGGTGCGCTTGACGGGATACGGATCAACGACATGTGAATAATAATGTAAGCTTCTGAACCTAAGGCCTTTCAGTATAGGGCAGTTTTTGAAATGAGACGCGACTCCTGCCCATTTTGCTACTTTCGCTCGAGACCATCTGCTAAGCTGATAAGCCGTTCTGCCAGCTTAAGATGTGGTGCGTCAATCATTCGGCCGTCGAACTGCAGAGCGCCATTTCCTGGGTTTGCTGCGAATGCAGCAATGATCGTGCGGGCCTGCGCTACCTCTTCGTCACTCGGAGTGAAAGCCTGGTTGATGACGGACACCTGAGCCGGATGAATCGCCATCATTCCGGTAAACCCGTCACAGCGTGCGCGTCTGGCGTAGCGCTCCAGGCCCTCAAGGTCGCGAAAAGCGGGATAGATCGTCTCGATCGCCGCGACGCCGGCCGCGTGGGCTCCGAACAGGGTCAGCGAGCGCGCAAGTTCGTAAGGCGGCCTATAGCGCCCATCCTCTTCACGTGAGCTCGAGGCGCCGATTGCCGCCGGCAGGTCTTCTGCGCCCCAGGTCAATCCGAGCAACATCGAGCGAACTGCGGTATAACTGCCGATCTCGAATATTGCGGCCGGCGTTTCGGTGGCGATCGGCAGGATCGGCAGCGCTCCGATTTTCGTGTGCAATGCCTCGACGCTTTTCGCCCCCTCCGCCTTCGGCAGCAAAAGCCCGTCTGGACCCGCATTGAGCACAGCGGCGAGATCCTCGTCCAGCATTCCGCTACCAAGCGGATTGACACGCACGAAAAGCTTTACCCGCCGTTCGGCCGAACGCAAGAAGGTGGCCGTCGCCTGCCGGGCCGCCGGCTTGGCCTCCAGCGCGACGGCATCTTCCAGATCGAGGATCAGGGCATCGGCGCCGAACCCCAATGCCTTTTCCATACGTTCGGGCCTGTCTCCGGGAACGAACAGCAGCGAGCGCAGCCTCATTGGTGCCTCCGGTGCACCAGGGCAGATCGGAGGCATTGGCATACCATCTCGCTGCGCTGGTTGATCAGTTCGTGGCGGAAAACCACGATGCCCGCCGTCGGCCGGGAACGGCTTTCCTTCAACTCGACGATCTCTGTTTCCGCACGCATCGTATCGCCGATAAAAACCGGTTTCGGCATGACGAGCTTGTCGTAGCCCAGATTTGCCACAAGCGTCCCGAGCGTCGTGCCGCCAACGGAAAGGCCCACCATCAGAGAAAAGGTGAATGTACCGTTGACTAGGATCTGGCCGAATTCACTGGCTTTCGCCGCCTCGATATCCAGATGTAGCGGTTGGGGATTATGGGTCATGGTTGAGAACAGGAGGTTGTCGGTCTCCGTCACGGTACGGCGGATTTCGTGGCTGATCCTGTCACCGATGGTCCAATCTTCGAAAAAACGGCCCGCCATTGTTATTCTCCTTCGATCCTGACGAGCAGGCCGCCTTCGGCAACCTGTCCGCCCTTGACCGCCTTGAGCTCGGCGACCACGCCATCAAACGGCGCATTCAGCGTCTGCTCCATTTTCATGGCCTCGATGACGACGAGGGACTGGCCACGCTTCACCTTGTCTCCTTTGGCAACCGAAACCGCGATGATGCTGCCCGGCATCGGCGCCATGATCGTACCATCGGCCGCACCACCGCCGCCAGCCGCGTGGCCAGTCCTACGGGGACTGAAAGGCCAAGCCTCGCCATCGATGAACAACACGTTGTTTTCGATACGGCCGTATGGGGTATCTCCGGATATCTCCAGAAAATACGGCTTGTCTGCAACCTCGACCGCCGTGTAGCGATAATTTGCGGCATTCAGCCGAAAACCCTTGAGCCCAGTCCAGGCTTCGTTCCCG
This sequence comes from Neorhizobium puerariae, assembly GCF_042429745.1. Lineage (NCBI taxonomy): Bacteria > Pseudomonadati > Pseudomonadota > Alphaproteobacteria > Hyphomicrobiales > Rhizobiaceae > Neorhizobium > Neorhizobium puerariae. The sequence goes on from NZ_JBHMAA010000031.1 coordinate 2,162, forward strand.
TTGCTCGGATGGAGCGCAGCGGCAGCGGCCTGCAAGACCGGCGTTCCGGGTTCGGTGGGCGGAATGAGATCAGCGGAATGGTGCTCGATAAAGCCGGTATTGACAGCGCCGCGGACGAAATCCGGATGCTTCAACGTGCGTGCCAAGAATGCCGCATTCGTTCGCACAGGCCATATTTCCACATCGCACGCGCCGGCGGCCAGTTTCTGCGCCGCCTGGCTGCGTGTTGGGCCGTGAGCGATCAGCTTTGCGATCATCGGATCGTAATGGGAGGTGACCTCGCCGCCCTCCTCCACTCCGCTATCGACGCGAAGATCGCGCGGCAGGCGCAAATGATCGAGCCGGCCAATGGAGGGCAAGAAGCCGGTCGACGGATTTTCCGCATAAAGCCGGGCCTCCATGGCCCAACCGTTGATGGAAATCTCCACCTGCCGCAGCGGCAGAGGTTCGCCAGACGCGACCCTCAATTGCCATTCGACGAGATCCTGCCCGGTGATCGCCTCCGTCACCGGATGCTCCACCTGAAGCCGGGTATTCATTTCCATGAACCAGATGCGGTCCGCGCGAAGACCTTCCGACGCATCGGCGATGAATTCAATCGTTCCCGCCCCGACATAATCGACTGCACGCGCCGCCTTGACGGCAGCTTCGCAGACTGCCTGACGCGTTGCCGCATCCATGCCGGGCGCCGGAGCCTCCTCGATGACTTTCTGATGACGCCTCTGCAGCGAACAATCTCGTTCGAACAGGTGGACGACATTGCCGAGCGTATCGCCGAAGACTTGGACCTCGATATGCCGCGGCGAGAGTATATATTTCTCGATCAGGACCCGCTGGTCGCCGAAGGAGGAGGCCGCCTCGCGCTGGCAACTGGCAAGCGCCGCCTGGAAGTCGTCCGCCTGGTCGACACGGCGCATGCCCTTGCCTCCCCCGCCGGCCACCGCCTTGATCAGCACCGGGTAACCGATGGATTCCGCTTCACGCTGAAGCCGCGCCGGAGCCTGATCCTTGCCAAGATATCCGGGCGTCACGGGCACCTTGGCGGCGATCATACGCTGCTTGGCCGCATCCTTCAGCCCCATGGCGCGGATGGAAGCCGGCGGAGCGCCGATCCAGATGAGACCGGCAGCGATCACAGCCTCGGCAAATTCGGCATTCTCCGACAGGAAGCCATAACCGGGATGGATGGCCAGCGCGCCGGTCTGCCGCGCCGCTTCAAGAATACGGTCATGTCGCAGGTAGCTCTCGCGCGCCGCCGCCGGTCCAATGGCTACGGCATCGTCGGCCTCGCGCACGAAGGGCATCTCACGATCGGCCTCGGAATAGACGGCCACCGTGCGGATACCGAGTTTTCGGGCAGTCCGTATGATCCGCCGGGCGATCTCGCCGCGATTGGCAATCAGAAGGCTCTCAATCACCGTCTCATCCTCTCAAAGCCGTCACATCCGGAAAATGCCGAACTGCGCCCGTTCCGGGATCGGCGCATTCAGCGTCGCGGAAAACGCCAGGCCCAGCACATCCCTGGTCTGGACGGGATCGATGATACCATCGTCCCACATTCGCGCCGTGGCATAGTAGGGGTTACCCTCGTCCTCGTATTTCTGCCGTATAGGCACCTTGAAGGCTTCCGCTTCTTCCGGGCTCCATCGTTCGGCGTCGCGGTGAACGGAAGCGAGAACCGAAGCAGCCTGCTCGCCACCCATCACCGAAATGCGGGCGTTGGGCCAGCTGAACAGGAAGCGCGGCTGAAAGGCTCGTCCGCACATGCCGTAATTGCCTGCGCCGTAACTGCCGCCGATCAACACGGTGATCTTGGGGACCGAAGCGGTCGACACAGCCGTCACCAGCTTGGCGCCGTGCTTGGCGATGCCTTCCGCTTCATACTTTCCGCCGACCATGAAGCCGGAAATGTTTTGCAGGAAAAGCAGTGGGATGCGCCGCTGACACGCCAGCTCGATAAAATGCGTGCCCTTCAGTGCGCTTTCGGAAAACAGCACGCCGTTATTGGCGAGGATCGCGACGGGCATTCCCCAGATCCGCGCAAAGCCGCAGACCAGCGTCGTCCCGTAAAGCGGCTTGAACTCCTGCAATTCGGATCCGTCCACGATGCGGGCGATGACTTCGCGGACATCGTAAGGCGTGCGAATGTCCTTCGGAACGATGCCATAAAGGTCCGTCGGATCGAATTTCGGCGGTTTCGGCTCGGCAATCTCGATATCGATGTGTTTCGGCCGGTTGAGGGTCGCGACGATGTCCCGCACGATGAGAAGAGCATGCTCGTCGTTTTCGGCGACGTGATCGACCACGCCGGATTTGCGGCCATGCGTTTCCGCGCCGCCCAGCTCTTCCGCTGAAATCACCTCACCGGTCGCGGCCTTGACCAGCGGCGGGCCGGCCAGAAAGATCGTGCCCTGATTGCGAACGATGACGGTCTCGTCGGACATGGCGGGAACATAGGCCCCGCCAGCCGTACAGCTTCCCATGACGCAGGCGATCTGCGGAATTCCCGCTGCCGACATCTGTGCCTGGTTAAAGAAGATACGACCGAAATGATCCCGGTCGGGAAAAACCTCCGCCTGATGCGGCAGGTTCGCTCCGCCCGAATCCACGAGATAAATGCATGGCAGCCGGTTTTCGGAGGCGATCTCCTGCGCGCGCAGATGCTTCTTCACCGTCATCGGGAAATACGCGCCGCCTTTGACGGTCGGGTCGTGCGCGATGATCATGCATTCGCGACCCGAAATGCGTCCGATACCGGCGATCATGCTGGCGCCCGGCGCCTCGTCGCCATACATGCCGCCGGCCGCGAGCTGGCCGATTTCAAGAAACGGCGAACCGGGATCGAGAAGACGCTGGACACGATCCTGCGGCAAGAGCTTTCCGCGCGAAACATGGCGTTCTCGGTGCTTTTCCGGCCCTCCAAGCGATGCCGCGGCAACTTTTTCCCGCAGCTCCGCCGCGAGCGCACGGTGATGCGATGCGTTCGTCAGAAACGCATCCGATTGGCGGTCCAGCATGGTTTGTAGCTGCGTCATCAGCTCCGCGCCTCGCTTCCGATGACTTCCCGACCGATCAGCATGCGACGAACCTCGTTGGTGCCGGCACCGATGTCGAGCAGCTTCGCGTCGCGCCAGAACCGTTCGACCGGCCAGTCCTTGGTATAGCCCGCACCGCCGAGCGCCTGGACCGACTGTTCTGCAACCTTCACCGCACATTCTGATGCGTAGAGGATGGCGCCGGCCGCGTCGTGTCGGGTGGTCTTGCCGGCATCGCAGGCTTTGGCGACCGTATAGACGTAGGAACGGGCCGAGTTCAGTGCCACGACCATGTCGGCGACTTTCGCCTGGATCAGTTGAAAACTGCCGATCGACGTGCCGAACTGCTTTCGCTCCCGCACATAGGGCAGAACGACATCGAGGCAGGCCTGCATGATGCCGAGCTGGATACCCGACAGCACGACCCTCTCGTAATCGAGACCGGACATCAGCACTTTCACGCCGTCGTTTACCGGTCCCATGATATTCTCGTCCGGAACGAAGCAATCATCGAACACGAGTTCCGCCGTGGGAGACCCGCGCATGCCGACCTTGTCGATCTTCTGGCCGATCGAGAAGCCTGCGAAGCCTTTCTCCACGAGGAAAGCAGTAATGCCTTTCGTTCCGGCGTCGGGAGCGGTCTTGGCATAGACCACCAGCGTTTCGGCATAAGCAGCATTGGTGATCCAGAATTTGGTCCCGTTGAGGCGGTAGCCACCGTCCACCTTGTCGGCCCGCAGCCGCATGGAAACCACATCCGAGCCGGCACCGGCCTCCGACATGGCCAAGCTTCCGACATGCTCGCCGGAGATCAGTTTCGGCAGATACTTCTCCTTCTGGGCATCCGATCCCCATCGGGAGATCTGGTTGATGCACAGATTGGAATGCGCCCCATAGGATAGGCCCACGGAGGCGGAGGCGCGGCTCACTTCCTCGCATGCGATCACATGCTCCAGATAGCCGAGCGCCAGACCGCCGTATCTCTCCTCCGCCGTGATCCCGTGAAGACCGAGTGCGCCCAGTTCCGGCCATAGCTCGATCGGAAACCGGTCGTTGCGGTCGATTTCGGATGCGATCGGGGCGATGCGGTCACCGGCGAACCTGAACGTCGTCTCGCGTATCTGGTCCGCCATCTCGGTCAATGCAAAATTCAAGTCCGTCATGCAGGTGAACCTCCTGATAAGCCTTTCGATGAAAGGCATGGTACAAAACCGGCCGATCCTCCGCTGCCGGTTTTCATTCAGATATGCAGGGCGTGGCCCAGCGCCTTCAGGGCGCTTTCATGCGTGGCCTCGCCCAGGGTCGGATGCGCGTGGATGATGCCGGCGACATCCTCCAGCGTCGCCCCCATTTCGACCAGTGTGGCAAACTCGCCGGCCAGCTCGGAAATATGGCGGCCGGCGGCCTGTATGCCGACGATCCGCCCACTTGCCTTTTCCGCGACGGTGCGGACGAAGCCGCCGTCGTCCCCGGCATCCATGGAGAGCGCCCGGCCGTTGGCCTGGAAGGGAAACTGGCCGACGACATGGGCTTCGGTCGGCGCATCGACACCGATCGTGACGATCTCGGGCTCGGTGAAGCAGACGGCGGGAATGCCGGCAGGCGCGAAGCGGCGGCGCTTGCCGGCAATGATCTCGGCGACCATTTCCCCTTGCGCGGAAGCTTTGTGGGCGAGCATCGGCTCGCCGACGAGATCGCCGATTGCCCATACGCCCGCGGTCCCGGTCGCGCATGTCTCATCGACCTGCACGAAGCGGCCCCGGCGCGGAAGGTTCATTGCCTCCAGCCCCCAGCCGTCCGTCAGCGGCGCGCGACCGACCGTCACCAAAATACGGTCGTTGGAAAGAGCCTGCTTTTCGCCGCGGCCGGTCTCGATCATCAGCATGTCGCCGTCGAGGCCGAGCGCCTTGGCCCCGAGATGCACCGTCACGCCGTGCAGATCGAGCCAGCGGGCGACCGGCGCGGTCAGCTTTGCATCGTAGAGCGGCAGTATCCTGTCCTGCGCCTCGACAATGGTCACCTCGGCGCCGAGCTTCGCATAGGCGATGCCGAGTTCCAGCCCGATATAGCCGGCCCCGATCACCACCAGTTGCCGCGGGACTTCAGGCAGCGACAGCGCTTCGGTCGAAGATATGACCCGGCCGCCGAACGGCAGGAACGGCAGCTCGACCGGCACCGAGCCGGTCGCCAGTATGACGTTCTCGGCCCTGATGGCGACCTTTCCCCCGTCTGTCTCGACAGTGCAGGTCTTGGCGTCCGAAAAGGTGGCCCAGCCATTGATAACGCGCACCTTGGCCTTGCGCAGCAGGCCGGCGACGCCGCCGCTCAGCCGGTCGACAATGCTTGCCTTCCAAGCGATCGTCTCGCCGAAATCCACCGACGGCTTCTGCGCCAGCCTTATGCCGAAGCGGCCTTTGTCGGACGCCGCCTGCGACATCTCCTCGAACAAGCCGGCGGTATGGATCAGCGCTTTCGAGGGGATGCAACCGCGCACGAGGCACGTACCGCCGAGGCGCGAACCATCGACAAGAACCGTATCGAGACCGAGCTGACCTGCGCGGATGGCCGCGACATAGCCACCCGGCCCACCGCCGATCACGAGAACCTTGGGAGAAAGACTGTCGGTCATGCCACGGGATCCATGAAGATGAGCGCGGGATGTTCGAGAAGGCGTTTGATGGCGTTGATGAAGAGCGCGGCATCATACCCGTCGACGATACGGTGGTCGAAGGCCGAGGACAAGTTCATCACCTTGCGGATGCTGACGAAATTGCCCTGCAGGATCGGCCTTTCGGCAATCTTGTTGGGGCCGAGGATGGCGACCTCGGGATGATTGATCACCGGCGTCGAGACGATGCCGCCCAGCGTGCCCAGCGAGGTAATGGTGATCGTCGAGCCGGAAAGCTCGTCGCGCGACGCCGTTCCGGCCTTGGCGGCCGAAGAGACGCGGCCCAACTCGCTGGCGCATTCCCAGATGTTCATGGCCTCGGCATGCCGGACGACCGGCACCATCAGCCCGCCGGGCGTCTGGGTCGCGATCCCCACATGCACGCCTTCGTGGGAATGCAGCACGCCTGCATCGTCGTCGTAACGCGCATTGATCTGCGGAAAATCGGGTAGCGTGCGCACCAGCGCGCGGATGAAGAACGGCAGCAGGGTGAGTTTCGGCTGACCCTCGACGCGATTGGCGTTCAGGTTCTGGCGCAGCGCTTCGAGTTCGGTGACATCGACTTCCTCGACATAGGTGATGTGAGGGATGCGACGCTTGGCATCCTGCATCTTTTCCGCGATCTTGCGGCGCAGGCCGATGATCTTCGTATCGCTGACGCCTTCGCGTCGAACCATGATGGCGCCTGTTTGTGCGACAGAATGGTCGGCCGCCAGATAGGCGTCGAGATCGTCCGGCAGGATGCGCCCGCCGTGCCCAGTCCCTTTCACGAATTGCAGCGGAATTCCGAGTTCGTGGGCGCGCCGGCGCGTCGCAGGCGCGGCAAACGGATCCGCGTTCGGCCGTTGGACGTGCGTCACGGGCTTTTTCGCTTCCGTCGGCGGTGCCGACGGTGCGGCAATCTTTATCTCCGGCAGCGCGGGCGCTGGCGTGTCGGCCGCCTGTACTAGAGGCGTTGCCACGGCGCCCGGCCGGACATTGCCTTCACCTTCGACCTCCAGCTCGATCATCACCGAACCGACCTTGAGCATGCCGCCCACCTCGCCGTGGAGCGCGGTGATCACGCCCTCCACCGGTGACGTCATATCGACCGTCGTCTTGTCGGTCATGACGTCGACAAGGCTCTGGTCTTCCTTCACGTGATCGCCGACCTTGACGTGCCAGACGACGACTTCGGCTTCCGCGACGCCTTCGCCGATATCCGGCAGGCGGAAATGATACTGACCCATCGTCAATTCTCCATCACGCGCTTGAGCGCTGCCGCTAGCCGGGTCGGACCGGGGAAATAGTCCCACTCGAACGCATGCGGATAAGGCGTGTCCCACCCCGCCACGCGCTCGATCGGGCTCTTCAGGGACCAGAAACAGCGTTCCTGGACAAGCGCCGACAACTCGCCGCCGAAGCCGCCGAACCGGGATGCCTCGTGCAGAATGATGCAACGGCCGGTCTTCGCGACCGACGCGACGATCGTGTCGATGTCGAGCGGCACGATGGAACGCAGGTCGATCAGTTCCGCATCGACTCCGCTGTCCGCTATGCCGGCCTTTGCGACATGCACCATGGTGCCGTAAGCGAGCACGGTCGCTTGCCCGCCCTCTCGCACCACTGCCGCCTTGCCGAGCGGCACGGTGTAATGACCTTCCGGGACTTCCGCCGCCGGATCGCCGGCCCAGGTTTTCAACTCCTGGTCATGCCTGCCGTCGAAGGGGCCATTATAAAGTCGTTTGGGCTCGAGGAAAATGACCGGATCGTCTTCTTCGATCGAGGCAATCAGCAAGCCCTTGGCATCGTAGGGGTTGGATGGAATGACTGTCTTGAGGCCGGTGATATGGGCGAAGATCGCCTCCGGAGACTGGGAATGCGTCTGTCCGCCGAAAATGCCGCCGCCATAGGGCGAACGGACGGTAATCGGCGCCCAGAATTCGCCATTCGATCGGTAGCGCAGTCGCGCCGCTTCCGAAACAAGCTGGTCGAAGGCCGGCAGAATGTAATCGGCGAACTGGATTTCCGGGATCGGCCGCAAGCCATAGGCGCCCATTCCAATGGCTGTTGCGATAATGCCGCCTTCCGAGATCGGCGCATCGAAGCAGCGTTTCAGACCGTGTTTTTTCTGCAAGCCATCGGTCACGCGGAAAACGCCACCGAAATATCCCACATCCTCGCCGAAGATGAGGGTGTCCGGATCCTGGCTGAGTTTCACGTCGAGCGCGGAATTCAGCGCCTGTATCATGTTCATCGTCGGCATGATCAGATCCCCAGCTCGCGGCGCTGCTCGATCACCCGCCAGTCCGGCTCCTTGAAGACGCCTTCGAACATCTCCTTGACTGATGGCTTCGACTTGCCGAGCGTGCCGACGGCTTCCGCTTCCTTGACGGCCGCGCGAACCGCTTCGTCGAGTTCCTCGGCCAGGGCTGCATGCCGCGCGTCGTCCCACTCGCCGATGGCAACCAGATGCTCTTTCAGCCGCTCGACGGGGTCGCCGAGCGGCCAGTGTTTCGCCTCGTCGGCCGGCCGGTATTTGGTAGGATCGTCGGAGGTCGAATGCCCCTCGACGCGATAGGTGTAAAATTCGATCAGCGTCGCGCCCTTGTTGGCGCGGGCGCGGTCGACCGCCCATTCGGTCGCCGCCCATACGGCGAGGAAATCGTTGCCGTCGACCCGAAGGCCGGGCAGGCCGTAAGCAATGGCCTTGGCCGCAAAAGTCGTCTCGTTTGCCCCAGCGATGCCGGAAAAGCTCGAGATCGCCCACTGGTTGTTGGTCACGCACAAAATGCAAGGCGCGTGGTAAACGGAGGCGAAGGTCAGCGCCTCGTGAAAGTCGCCTTCCGCCGTCGTGCCATCGCCGATATAGGCGAGCGCGATCTTGTCGTCGTTCTTGTAGGCCGAGGCCATGGCCCAGCCCACTGCATGCCCGAACCGGCTGCCGACATTGCCCGACAGCGAATAGAAACCATAGTCGCGGGCGGAATAAAGGATCGGCAACTGGCGACCTTTAAGCGGGTCGCGTTCGTTGGAAAATATCTGGTTGACCAGCTCGACGAGCGGGTAGCCCCGCGCCATCAGCCAACTGAGGACCCGATAGGTGGGAAAACACATGTCGCCGCGGCCCAGCACCAGCGACTGCGCTGCGCCGATCGCTTCCTCGCCGGTGGACTTCATGTAGAAACTGGTCTTGCCTTGCCGGTGCGCACGAAACAGGCGCTCGTCGAATGCGCGCGTCAACATCATGGCGCGCAGTCCGGCTCGCTTCCGGTCGGCGGAAATGCTCGGCGCCCATGGCCCGACCGCGCGGCCCTCACTATCGAGCACGCGGATCAATTCGAACGGAATGTCGCGCATCTCGGCTTCTGCGACCAGCGGATCAGGCCTGCGTGTTTCCCCGGGTCCAGGCAGGATGGCATTCGGCACCTGCGCGATGTCGCCCGGCCGTGCTGCGGGCTCAGGAATGTAAAGCTCCAATGGCGGTCGGTTCGACATAGTTCCTCCAGTTCCCGTCGTATCCAGTATGGCTTATTGCCGAGAGGACATGCATCGCGTTTTTTCCCGGTTGGCCATTGACTGCGAAATATGTATTTCTATACCTGCAACAAATTAGGATGCGTGTTTCATGGATCTGATTGATCGGAAAATTCTCTCTGAGCTTCAGGAAAATGCCGACCTTTCTGCAGCCGAACTTTCGACGAAGGTCGGGCTCTCCCATACGCCATGCTGGAGGCGCCTCAAGAAGATCGAGGAATCCGGTGTGATCAAGGAACGAACCGTGGTTCTGGACCCTGCGGCCGTCGGTCTCAGCATCAGCGTCTACGCCGAAATCAACATAGTGCAGCACGATGAAAATGCACTCGAGGCATTCGAGCAGAGCGTCAAGGATCGTCCCGAGATCGTCGAGTGCTTCTCGATGTCAGGCCAGCGTGACTACTTGCTGCGCATCGTCGTCAAGGACGTCCAGCACTACGAACTTTTCCTCAAGAAGGTTCTTCTGCATCTTCCCGGCGTCAAGTCGGTCAACTCCAGCTTCGCGCTCAAGACGATCAAGCTGACGACGAAATTGCCCCTTTTCGTGGACAAGCTCATCAGCCAGTATTGATCTCCGCAGCGCAGCTTACCCGCCGTGATGCTCTTTCCTGCCGGGCGATCTGTCGCCGAACCGGCAGTCGTTTCCAACGCTTCAAGGTCCTTCGCTGTGGATAAGGCTAGTTTTTTTCTTCGAAGCCGGATTACCTTGCGCCACCTCCGCACGATCGTCGCGATAGACGAAATCGGCAGCATCGGCGCTGCGGGACGGCTTCTGAACATTTCCGCCGCCGCCGTTTCGAAAACCTTGAAGGAGGTCGAGGATGCGATCGGCATGGAGCTTTTCGAACGTCACAAGAATTCGGTGACCGCAACGATCGCCGGTCAGCATATAGTCGTCACCGCCAAGCGTATTTTGGGGGAGCTGGGCGCCCTCGGCGACCTTTTCTTGCTTCTCAACGCGGGAACCAAGGGTAAGGTGCAGGTAGGCATTCAGGCCAATTCGCTCCAGCCTTTGGTGGCGTCCCGCATATTGCAGTTCTGCGAGGACAATCCCGATGTCCAGTTCGAGATCATTCATTCGACGAGCGCCGTGATTGCCAGCCAGCTTCGTGCCGGAAGCATCCAGCTGGGTTTCGGTTTCATCAGTTACGGCGCCGACACAAGCGATCTCGCAAGTGTCCCTTTGATGCGCAATCGTGCGGCGATCGTGGCCGGCAGCCAAAGCACGGCGATCAGCCCTCCGGTCTCCCTGAGAAGCCTTCTGGCAATGCGCTGGTGCCTGCCGCTCGTCGGCACGGCGACGCGAGAATATTTCAGTCGCATAGTGGCCACGCTGGGTCACGATGCGCCTATCGACAGCATAGATACAAGTGACTTGAACATGACGCTGGAGATCATCAACCGGAGCAACAGGCTGGCGATCATTCCGCTCGGACTGGCACGCGAGCTTTCCGCTGCGGGGACGGTTCGATTGGTGGATTTCGAGATGCCCGGAACGTTCCCCGAAGTCGGCATGCTCTGGAACAAGGAGGTTGGGCTGTCGTCGGCCGCCCGCCGTTTCAGGGATTTCCTGATATCGCAACACGTCCGCAGCGATACCGATGAGCCCCTTCATTAACCTATCGGTTAACGCCAAATGAAAAGAGTTTGTTTTTCAATTTGAAGAACCTGTGTTCCTATTCGTCTCAATAAGGGAACGGTTGACCAAAAAGAAGGTCGCAAAATGCCAATGGCTTCAATTTCTTCAGCAAACCCGCTGATCAGCATAAACGGCGTCAGCAAGACATACAGGACAAATCGAAACACCTCGACCGTCGCGCTCAGCAGTGCGGATCTTCAGATCAAAAGCGGCGAGTTCATCAGCTTCGTAGGGCCGAGCGGATGTGGCAAGACAACCTTGCTCAACATCATCTCCGGACTTATCCGCCCGACGGCCGGAACGATCGCTTTCGACGGGCAGCCGCTGACCGAACCGTCCAGCGAGATCAGCCTGGTATTTCAGAAGCCGGTCCTGCTGCCGTGGCGCACCATCCTTGAGAACGTGATGCTGCCGATCGAAATTCTGGGGCTGACGCCCAGAGGCAAGTATCTGGCCGCTGCCAAAAGCCTTCTCGACATGGTCGGGCTGAGCGGTTTCGAAAACGCCTATCCGCGTGAGCTCTCCGGCGGGATGCAGCAGAGGGCATCCATCGCCCGCGCCCTGATCTACGACACACGTGTCCTCCTGATGGACGAGCCGTTTGCTGCGCTGGATGCGATGACACGTGACGAACTCAATCTTGAACTGCTGCGCATCTGGAAGATGACCGGCAAGACGATCGTCTTCGTAACGCATAATATTCCCGAAGCGGTTCTTCTCAGCAATCGCGTCGTGGTCATGTCGGCCCGACCTGGGAAGGTGCGCGAGGTCATCGACGTCGATATTCCCGGTGAACGCAATCAGGACCTGATCGGCAACCCGCAGTTCGGCCACATCGTAGGGCATATCCGCGGCCTTCTGCAGAAGGTGGAGACACGTCATGACAATTGAGGCGGTCCATCCTGAGTCGTCCAATGGCGAGTGGCGCCAGCGATTCTATCCCGGTGCGGATTTCGTGTATGGTCTGGCATCCGTCATGTTCGTGCTGTTTGCCTGGGAAGCGGCGGTCAGACTTCTCGATATACCCGCTTTTTTCCTGCCGCGCCCGACCGAGGTTGCCGCGGCGCTGGTTCGCGGAGCCCCGCTCTTCGTGCCGCACCTCTGGGTCACCCTGCTGTCGACCGTCATATCCTTCCTGATCGCAACGGCTCTCGGCATCGTGCTCGGAACTCTGGTGGCCGAGATGCCGACTTTCAGGAGGCTCCTTCTTCCGCTTCTGATCGCATTGCAGTCGATGCCGCGCATCGCCCTGGCGCCGATCATTATCGTATGGTTCGGCTTTGGAATATCCTCCAAGATCGTCCTAGGCGCTTTCACGGCATTCTTTCCCGTGTTTCTCAACGTAATGCACGGAATGTCCACCATCGACAACGATCAGCTGGCCTTGATGCGGACCCTGAAGGCATCGAGACTACAGACCTTCGTCAGGATCAAGATCCCCACCGCCCTTCCCTTCATTCTTGCCGGCACAAATATCGCCCTGATATTCGCAATGCTGTCGGTGATCGTGGCCGAGTTCGTCGGCTCCAGCAGCGGCATGGGCTATCTTATTCTCAACCAGTCGAACCAGATGGATACGACCGGCGTGTTTGCGAGTGTCTTCATCCTGTCGGTCGTCGGACTTATGTTCCATTACGGGCTGCAGTTCCTGCGCAACCGCCTTCTGTTCTGGTCCGCCGGAAGCGAGATTGCGGGGGCCTGACAGGCCTTCGCCCGACCCTTTACCTGCGATACATCATCAATCGGAGCTTCCTCATGTCTAATGTCACGGGGCCGGATGGCCTGTATTCTGCAACGCGCCGCAATTTCATCAAGGCTGCAGGCGCAATCGGTCTTGTAACCGCAATTTCAGCCCCTGCCCTCGCCCAATCGAGGCGCAAGGTCACCATGGTCGCCGCGACGCCGTCAATCAGCGGTTCTGATCTGGGCTTCTTCTCCTCCATCCCGCTCGGTCTGGGCCTCTTCGCGGAGGAAGGACTGGATGTGGAGTTGGTGACCGTGAACGGATCGGGTGCCGCCACGAACATGCTTTTTGGCGGGCAGGCTGCCTTCACGACCCACGGTGGCGCGGGACTGTTCGCGGCGGTGGGCCAGAAGGCGCCGATCAAGGCTTTCATGTGCCAGGTTCCGGACGACATCTACAGCATCGCCGTGCTCGAAAACGGTCCGATCAACACGATTGCGGACCTGAAAGGCAAGCGGATCGGTATTGCCAGCTTTGGCGGCACACCACATGTCCTGATGAAGGCGATCGTACGTCAGCAGGGCTGGAACCCCGACACGGATATGACCTACATCGCCGTGGGCACGGATGTACCTGCCTTGGACGCCCTCAATCGCAATCGCATCGACGCAATCTTCTCTTACGATACAGCCTTTGCGACTTTCGAGTTCAACGGCGCAAAACTTCACTACTTCCGCCCGGATCCCCTTCCACGGACCGGAATATCGCACGTCACGTGTGCAACCATCGATACGTTGGAGAAGCAGCCGGAATTGGTCCGTGCGATGTCGAAGGCACTGGCGCGATCGCTTGTCTACATGGCGGCGGCCGACCCGTCGGAACTGACCAAGCTGCATTTCAAAGTTTATCCGGAGGCCGCATCCGTCGGCTTGTCGCGGGATCAGCTGGCGCAGGTCGACAGGCTGAAATTCAACGCTCGCATCAAGTTCATGCATTTCAAGGAACGTGTCTTTGACAGGAGCGAAAAGATTGGAGACGTAAAGGACGCACAGATCGAGCTGCTTCGCGATCTGCTGCTTCAGAGCGGCACCATTACGCAGGCGCCGGAGCCCGCCCGCTATTTCACCCGTGATTTCATCGCGGCGATGAACGACATCAACTTCGAAGCGGATATCGCCAAGGCGAAGTCGTACCGTTTCCAGTGAGATTTCAAGAGATCGCCCTGATGTCGAGAGAAGATGACGACGGCCTGTTGGCCGGCATAGATGCGTCCGCAATGATGGGCCATCTGGAAGAGCTCGCCCGCTGGACCAAACATGCGGGCAGCGACGAAGAGAAGAACAGCCTCGACTATATCAAGGCGACGCTGGAAAGTTACGGCTATCGGACGTCCCTCATCAGGCATCCGGCGTTCATCAGCCTGCCCGTCGATGCGCGTATTGTCATCGACGGCATGACGATTGCTTGCATAACGCACTCGCACGCCAGATCGACGCCGGAAGGCGGGCTGACGGGCAGGTTGGTTCACGTCGGACGCGGTTCTGCGTCCGACTTCGCGCGCGACGACATAAGCGGTGCGATTGTTCTCGTTGAAGGACTTGTTTCGTCCGGAGTGACATCCCGAGCCTCTGCGGCCGGCGCGATTGCCCAGATTCACCTCAGTCCGCACGAGCAGCCCCACGAAGGCGGCGTATCCCCGGTTTGGGGAAGTCCTTCGATCGACGACCTTCAACTCATGCCCAGCACCGCCGTGCTTAGCATCGGGCGGACGGCCGGGCGATCTCTCGTGGACGCAGCGCTTGCAGGCTCGATCGATGTCACCGTTCATGCGACGGTCGATACCGGATGGAGGCTCATTCCTCTGCTCGAAGCGCATATGCCGACGGTGAAGGATATCTGCGAAGAACCGTTCGTCCTCCTGTCCGGACATCACGACACCTGGCACCGCGGCGTCATGGACAACGGCTCGGCCAATGCGCTCATGCTGGAGGCGGCTCGGATCCTCGCGCAGGTACGCGGGCAATGGAAACGTGCGCTGAGGCTATGTTTCTGGTCGGGTCATTCGCACGGGAGATATGCCGGCTCCACATGGTATGCCGATAATCGCTTCGAAGAGATGGAACGCCGCTGCATTGCCAACGTCAATCTGGATTCTGTCGGAGGCGTCGGCGCGACGATGCTGGAGAACACCCGCTCGGATCTCTCCACCGGATCGCTCGCCGACGACGCAATCCTGGAAATCACGGGGCAACGGCGGCGCGGACTGCCTATCCAGCGCAATTGCGACATGTCGTTCTGGGGTGTCGGGATTCCAGCCATGTTCGGGCTGCTGAGCGAGCAGGCCCCGGAGAACATCGATTTCGACATTCCCTGCGGCTGGTGGTGGCACACGCCCGATGATCTGATCGATAAGATCTCGCCAGATTTCATGGCCAGGGACACAAAGATCGTGGCCAGGGTGCTTTGGCGGCTCCTTGCTGAAGAACGGCTGCCATTAAGATTCAAAGGATACCTGGACATCATAGGCAGGACGCTGACAGCTCTGACGCCAGCGCATCGCCAGGATCTTGATTTGGAGCCGGTGCTTCTTAAGCTATCCGCGCTTGAATCCCTGCTGCTCGAATTCGAGTCATCGACGGAAACTGGTTCCGCCCACGACGACACCGCTATCAAACTGTCACGTGTGTTCACCAATCTGGAAAAGGTTGGCGGCGATAGATTTAGTCATGGATTGGTTCAGGCAGCGCCCGTTGTCCAGGACGAAGCCTCCACTTGGCCGGTATTGGGTCCTTTTCATTTGGCGAACATGACGCCAAGCGAAGAAAAAGATTGGTACTTTATACTCCAATCCGCATATCGATCGCGTAATCGCATCAATGCAGCTCTTGCGGAGGCCATCACGATATTGAATTCGTCGCGAACGTGATAACGGTGACTACGGTCACGGGATTCCCGTCCATTCCGCGCTGAACATGGCTTCGCCCTGGAAAATCATCAGGGGAATTCGTCGAAGCAGTATCCCGATAGCCGACCTTCCCCCGGGGAACCGCGGACACTCCACGGCATCGGTTCCAAGTGCCAAGTCGGTGGCGACAGACCGGTTACATCTCCGCCTATCTTGTCAGGCCTGCACGAAATGGTCGACTCCGACCTGCCTGATCTGCCTGGCCGCAGGCTTGTAATCCCTGGGCCGAATGGGGCTTTTGAGTTCGTCGGCGATGCCGACTGCGCGTTCGCGCCGCTTCGTGGGATCCGGGATCGACACCGCGGACAGCAGCTTCCGCGTATAGGCATGCTGAGGACTCTCGAAAATCGCCGCCCTCGGCCCGATCTCGACGATTTCGCCAAGATACATCACCGCAATACGATGGCTGATCCGCTCGACGGCCGCGATGTCGTGCGAAATGAACAGATAGGAAAGCTTCAGCCGCTGCTGCAGGTCGAGCATCAGGTTCAGGACCTGAGCCTTCACTGTCACATCGAGCGCAGAGACGGCCTCGTCGGCGATGATGACCTTCGGTGTCAGCGCGAGTGCACGGGCAATGCAGATGCGCTGCCGCTGACCGCCTGAAAATTCGTGAGGGTATCGATCGATCATCGACCGATCCAATCCCACGACATCCAGAAGCTTCAGCACCCGCTCGCGGGCCTCGGCTGCATCGCAGACACGATGCACCACCATTGGTTCGGCGATCGCCTTGCCGATCTGCATGCGCGGATTGAGGCTTGCGAAGGGATCCTGAAAAATCATCTGCGCCGCCGACCTGACGCGCGCCTGCTCGGCCTTGCCGAAACGGGTGACGTCCTGCCCTTCGATGCGGATGGTGCCGGCCGCCCGTTTGGTCAGCCCGAGAATGGTGCGCCCGGTCGTCGATTTGCCGCAGCCCGATTCTCCGACCAGAGACAGCGTCTCGCCGGGGCGCAAAGCGAACGAGACACCTTCCACCGCGTGCACACTGCCGGAAGAACGGCCGAACAGGTTCCTTTTGATGGCAAAATAGGTTGAAAGATTATCGACCTCCAGGACGGGCGGGCCTGATGTCTCTACCGTATCGGGGCAATCCTGCGGCGGCTGGGCCTCGCCGCTTTCGCGATCGACGACAGGGAACTTGGCGGTGAACGCACGGCCGCCCATTGAACCGAGGATCGGAACCGACGCCAGCAGCGAACGGGTATAAGGCCGCTGCGGTCGCTGGAATATGTCAAGCGTCGTCCCTTCCTCGACGATCTGGCCCTTGTACATGACCATCGTCCGGTCGGCGATCTCGGCCACCACGCCCATGTCATGGGTGATGAACAGCACGGATGTGCGCTCTTCCTTTTGCAGCTCGCGGATCAGATCGATGATCTGGCCCTGGATCGTGACGTCGAGGGCGGTGGTCGGTTCGTCTGCGATCAGCAGCTTCGGACGACACGCGAGCGCCATCGCGATCATCACCCGCTGGCGCATGCCGCCCGAAAACTGGTGGGGGAAATCGTTCAGCCGGTCCATGGCCGCCGGGATTCTCACCTTGTCCAGAAGTCGGGCCGCTTCGGCAAGCGCGTCCTTCTGCGACATGCCCCGGTGAAGGATGAGCGATTCCGAAATCTGCTGGCCCACTTTTATCACGGGATTGAGAGAGGTCATCGGCTCCTGGAAAATCATGCCGATTTCATTGCCGCGAACGCGACGCATCTCGCTTTCCGGGAGTTCAAGCAGGCTGCGGCCATTGAGCAGGACCTGCCCCTTGATCCTGCTCGAACCTGACGAAAGCAGCCGCATGATCGACAGTGACGTGACGCTTTTGCCAGATCCCGACTCGCCGACGATCGCAACGGTTTCGCCGGCATGGACATCGAAGGATATGCCGTCGACGACAGGCCTGCTTTCGCTTCCCCCAGACATGAAGCTGACGGTCAGGTCCCTTACGGACAGAATCGGGCCGGATGTAAAATGAAGATCATCCATGGTCGGGGATCTCCGGCATGAGGTCATCGGAAATCGGGCACTGATAGGGCTTGCCGCCGGTTCGGCCGAGATATTCGCTTCTGGCCTTGTCGATCCTCTCCGGCTCCAGCATGGTAACCGCCGTCAGCGCCATCGCCTTGGCGGTGTGGACCATGCCCTTATGTGCGGCCGAGGACTTGCCCTGGGCCACCAGCTGCCAGGTGTGGAACGGCGTTCCGATCGCAAAGCAGGCGCCCCAGAACTGGCCCGTCGGAACGATCCAGCTGACATCGCCGACATCCGTCGTGCCGGACAGGTTCTGACGCTCGTTGGGCATGATCCTGTCGTAAAGCGGCGAATTTCCCATCGGCCCGAAGTTTCGTTCGTAGAAGGCAACATCCTCATCGGTCAACGTCTCGCGGATTTCTCCCGCGAGCTGCCGATCGATATCGTCGAAGGGAACGGGACCCAGCTGTTCGAGCGACTGATACATGGCCCTTTCGAGCTCATCGTTCAGCAGCACATTGGAATATCCCTGGGTTACACGGACCGTCATTCGTGTGCCGGTCATCAGGGCCGCCCCTTCGGCAACGGCCTGCACCCGTTCGAAAAGGGCCTTGGCATCGGTGATGACCGGGGAACGAACGATGTAGAGCGACTCTGCATCCGCCTGAACGACGTTGGCTGCCAGGCCGCCGGCATTGGTGATCGCATAATGGATGCGAGCATCTGGCGGCATGTGTTCGCGCAGGAAGTTGACGCCGACATTCATCAGTTCGAGCGCATCGAGCGCCGAACGGCCGAGATGCGGTGCCCAGGAGGCATGCGCGGCACGTCCCTCGAACGTGAACCTTGCCTGCAGAAGCGACAGGGCCGGATAGGACTTCAGCCCGAAGGCCGGTCCGGGATGCCAGGTCAGCGCGAAGGCCAGATCGTCGAAGAGGCCGGCGCGTGCCATGAAAACCTTGCCGCCGCCGCCTTCTTCTGCCGGGCATCCGTAATAGCGGACACGTCCTCGCAGGCCATTGGCATGTAGGTAGTCCTTGACCGCGACCGCCGCCATCAAGGCGCCGACGCCGAGCAGGTTGTGGCCGCAGCCATGTCCGCTCCCCCCCTGCTCGACCGGGCTTCGCGATGCCACGCCGGCCTCCTGACTCAAGGCGGCCAGAGCGTCGTACTCGCCGAGCAGTCCGATCACCGGACCGTCTTCGCCGAACTCGGCGACAAACGCTGTGGGCATGCCCGCAACGCCGCGTTCGATACGGAATCCCTCTTTTTCCAGGGCATCGATCAAAAGGCCTGCGGCGTGATGCTCACCGAAGCTCAGTTCCGGCATATCCCAGATGCTGTCGCTCATGGAGATGAAACCGGCGCTGCGTTTATCGATCAAATCCGAAATAACGGAGGCTGTCGTCATGATGTTCTCACCTGTCAAATAGCGGGCGCTGCCTGCGGTCCCGCGCCATGCATAAGCTCCGGGCCGGCTTTGGCCGGTGGGGCCACGTTGGCGGGGATCGGGCAGTCATAGGCCTTTCCACCGCGCCGGCGCTCGTGTTCCTGCTTGGCCGCCAGGATCGTTTCCGGCGCCTGCAGCATTTTCGCCGCCGTCAGCGCCATGGCCTTGGCGGCATGCACCATGCCCTTGTGGGCCGCTGACGATTTTCCCTGCGCCACGAGTTGCCATGTATGGAACGGCGTGCCGATCGCAAAGCAGGCGCCCCAGAACTGGCCGGTCGGAACGATCCAGCTGACATCGCCGACATCCGTAGTCCCGGCCAGGTTCTGCCGTTTATGGGGTAGAAGCCCCTCGAACAGCGGGGAATTGCCGGCGGCTCCGAAATGCTTTTCGTAGAAGGAAACATCCTCTTCCGTCAGGCTCGTCCTGATCTTCGTGGCGAAGGCGCGATCGTCGTCGTCAAAGGGAACCGGTCCGATCTCCTCCAACGAGCGATACATCATGTTTTCGAGTTCGTCGTTCAGCAGGATATTCGACGTGGCACGCCCGAACTTGATTTCGAGCTCGGTACCGGTCATGCGCGCCGCACCCTTTGCGACGTCGATCACGCGGTCGAAAAGCGCATTGGCGTCATTGGAGTTCGGCGAACGGACGACATAGAGAACCTCGGCCTCAGCCTGGACGACATTCGCCGCAGCGCCCCCGGCATTGGTGATCGCATAATGGACACGCGAATCCGGCGGCATGTGCTCGCGCAGGAAGTTGACGCCGACATTCATGAGCTCTACGGCGTCCAAAGCAGAGCGGCCGAGATGCGGCGCCCAGGATGCATGCGCGGCCCGTCCCAGGAACCGGAAGCTGGACTGTGTAATCGCAAGGCCTGGATAGGATTTGAGCCCGGCGGCCGGACCCGGATGCCAGGTCAGTGCGAAATCGAGATCGTTGAAGAGACCGTCCCGCGCCATGAAAACCTTGCCGCTGCCTCCCTCTTCCGCAGGGCAGCCATAGTAGCGAACGCGACCTGGCAACTCGTTGGATTGAAGGTGGTTCTTCAGTGCGACAGCCGCCATCAAGGCACCGACGCCGAGCAGGTTGTGACCGCAGCCATGTCCGTTGCCACCCTCGACAATTGGCATATGAACGGCCGCGCCATCCTGCTGACTGAGCATGGCGAGCGCGTCATACTCGCCCAGAAAACCGGCGATGGGACCATCCGTCCCATATTCGGCCAGAAATGCCGTCGGCATGCCGGACAAACCGGTGGTGACGGTAAAGCCTTCCGCGCGCAAAGCTTCCACAAGTATCGCGGCGGAGCGGAACTCCTCGAAGCGTGTTTCTGCAAGCGACCAGATCTCATCGGCGAGCGCGCCAAAACGTACCGCTTCCCGCTCGACCCATTGGATAATGTCTGTCATGCGATTTTCCTGCTTGTGCACATTTGCTTCAGATTGCGGCCTTGGGGTCCAGAGCCAGCCGCACGCCGTTCTGGAAGAAGTTTAGGGCCAGGACCAAAATCACGATGGCAAGCCCCGGGAAGATGACCATGTGCGGGGCAATCAAGATGTATGATCGCCCGTTGGCCAGCATGGCGCCCCATTCCGGCGACGGCGCCTGGGCGCCGAGCCCCAAAAAGCTCAGGCTCGACGCAGTGAGGATTGCCAACCCGACGCGCAATGTCGCCATGACGAACAGCGTCGAGCTGATATTCGGGAAGACATGCAGCCGCAGGATGCGGGCGTGGCTCATGCCGATCAGCTTTGCCGCCTCGATATAGGGCTCATTGACCACAGACAGCGTGGCACCCCGCGCCAGCCGCGCGAATATCGGGATCGTATAGATCGCCACCGCGATCAGCGCGTTGAAGAGCCCCGGCCCCAGAATGCTGACAATCACGATTGCCAGCAATACGCCCGGGAATGCCAGCAGGACGTCGATGAAGCGCATGATCACCCTGTCCGTCATGCCGCCGACATAACCGGCCAGCATGCCGATCGGTGCGCCGATGACGATGGCGACGATGACCGGGAAGAAGCCTTCGATCAGCGAAATACGCGCGCCGTAGAGGATGCGCGCCAGGATGTCCCGGCCGAGTTCGTCGGTTCCGAACGGATGTTGCAGTGTCGGCGGCATGATCATATCGCCCATATCTCCGACAAGCGGATCATATGGCGTCAGCACCGGTGCGAAAATCGCGGCCAGAATGATAGCAAGCAGAAGCACTGCGCCGATACGGGCCATCCATGTCGACAGTATCCGGCTGATCAGTTTCGTCGCGGCGCTTCGGCGGGCAGTCGTGACCGCGGGTCGAATGGCGGTTTCGCTTTCTGTCTGGACGACGCTCATTTTTGCACCACGCGTGGATCGATGACCCCGTACAGCAGGTCTGTCAGAAGGTTGATTGCGACGAAGGTGAGCGAGACGAGAAGGACGGAAGCCTGGATGACGGGAAAGTCTCGCCCGGCAATCGACTGTACGATCAGACGGCCGATGCCCGGCCAGGCGAACACGGTTTCGACAACCACCGCGCCGCCCAGAAGATAGCCCGATTGCAGGCCGACGACCGTCACGACGGGCATCAGCGCGTTGCGCAAGGCGTGACGCCAGACGATGACGCTACGGCGAACGCCCTTGGCTTTAGCCGTGCGCACGTAGTCCATCCGCAACACTTCGGTAAGACTGGCCTGCGTGACGCGGCTGACGATCGCAGCGTTGGAAACGCCAAGCGTGATCGCGGGCAGGATGACGCTGGACCAGCTATCGTTACCCGAAAGCGGCAGCCATCCGAGATACACCGAAAACAGCAACATCATGATCAGGCCAAGGAAGAATCCCGGAACCGACAGGCCGAGGATGGCCAGGAACTCGCTGAGGGAATCCAGCCACTTCATTTCGAATGTCGCGGTCACGATGCCCAGTCCGATACCGATCACCACCGCGAAGGCCATGGCCGCCAGGGTGAGTTGCAACGTCGCGACGTACCGGGGGGCGATTTCCTGCATGACGGGGCGATGTGTCCGGAAACTCGAACCGAAGTCTCCCGTCACCGCCCGCTGGACGAACTCGACATATTGCACGGGCAGCGACCGGTCCAATCCCAGCGACTGCCGGACATTCTGGATGTCGGCTTCCGATGCTTCCATCCCCGCCGCAAGAACGGCAGGGTCGCCCGGCGACAGGTGAAGCATGAGGAAAACCACGACCGATACGCCGAAGACGACGGGCACCAGGGCCGCTAGTCGGGAAAAAAGCATCCGAACCATGATTGGGTCTCGACGTCAGGCCTTCAGGGAGGCGTTGGCGAAGTTGATGAATTCGTTCGGGTAGACCTCAAGTCCGCCGACCGACTTCGCAACGCCGTAAATCTGATTGTCGTAGAAAAGGACGAAGCTGCCGAAGTCCTTCTGCATGAGTTCCTGGATATCCTTCAGCATGGCATTACGCTTTTCAGCGTTCACTTCGATGCGCTGCTGCGCGATCAGCTCGTCCACCTTCGGGTTGCTGTAGTTGTTGTAATTGATCGAGCCGCCGGTACGGCGCACCAGATTGAGCGTGAAGTCCAGATCACCCGTCGAGTTGCCCTTGCCGAGCATGTAGAAGGCAATTTTGTCCTTGCCGCGCAACATTGCCTGATAGGTCGCAAACTCGGGGCTGACGAGATTGACCTTGATGCCGACGCGCGCGAGTTGCGCCTGAATGGCCTCGCCCAGTTGCCTGTCGTTGGTATATCGGCCGGTCGGGATATAGAAGTCGGTGGAAAAGCCGTCCGGATACCCGGCTTCGGCAAGCAGCTGCTTGGCCTTGGCGAGATCGAACGGATCGAGCGGATAATTGACCGACCCTGCGATCGTGGGAGAATCGAAGCTTCCCGACGCCGTTGCCATTCCTCGCATGACGCCCTTGATCAGCGCGTCCTTGTCGATGGCGAGCGAAATCGCCTGCCGCACCTTGATGTCGTCGAAAGGTTCCATCTTGACGTTCATGGCGACGTAGATCGAGCGGAAGCTTTGTTCGCGCAGAAGGCCGGCATTGGCTGTGGATTCGACACGTGGCGCAAGCGCCGGCGGGATGTTGGAGACGACATGCGCCTGCCCTGAGAGCAGCATCAGCACGCGGGCGCTGTCTTCCGGCACGACACGGACCTCGACGGTGCCCAGCTTGGGCTTGGTGCCCCAATAGGCGTCGTTCGCGACCAGAGTGAGTTTTTCGCCGGGCGTCCAGGAGCCGAGCTTGAAAGCACCCGTTCCAATCGGCTTCTGGCCGTATTCCTTGACCGGTACCGATGCGGCCGACGGGGAAAGGATGGACATGGAATAGGCGGTGAGTTGCGCCAGGAAGGGCGCGAACGGACTCGATGTCCTGATTACCACCGTCAGGTCGTCGGGTGTGTCGATGGAGGCAATGATGTTGCCGCTGCTCTTGTGCGGCGAGCCGGTCGCCGGATCGACGAGACGCTCGAAGGAGTATTTCACCGCCTTGGACGTGAATGGCGTGCCATCGTGAAACTTTACGTTCGGACGCAGCTTGAAAGTCCAGGTCGTCTTGTCTTCGCCGACAGACCACTCGGTGGCCAACACTCCCTCGATCTCGCCCTTGTCGGCGGACACAAGCGTCTCATGGATTGCGCGGACCATGCGGATGGTGGGAAGGTCCGAGGAGAACTGCGGGTCGAGGCTCGAAGCGTCGGTTCCGGTTGCGTAGACCAGCGTCGCAGAGCTTTGTGCAAGCATTGGCGCATTCAGGCCGGCGCCTGCGACGAGGGCAAGTGCCGAGGAAAGCTTGAGAAGGTCACGGCGGTTAGTCAGCATCACGGGATCCCCTTTATTGGTTTGTGCCCAGAGGAAGCCTTTCCGCCGGCAAAAACAATTTCAATCTCGACAACCAAGCGTTCTCTGTAGGAGAATGGTGAGCCTGCTACCCGGATGTGCCCATTATGAGAACCCCAGATCTTCACTCCCTGCGTCTTTTTCTGTCCGTATATGAGTTGCGCAATCTCACCCATGCCGCCCGCCGCCATAACATCGCGCCGTCGGCGGTGACGAAGCGCATTCGCGAGCTTGAAATCATCTATGGCGTCGATCTTTTTGTCAGAAAGGCACGTGGCGTCGTGCCGACGCTCGCCGCAGACGATCTGTCGGTAAAGGCGAAGGCGATTTTTAGGACATTCGACGAAACTGCCGAGCAGATGGGCGCCTACGCAAAAGGCGTACGCGGTCATATCCGCATCGCCTCGACAGCCACGGCGCTGCTGGGAGGGATCGGTGAAAAGATCAGTTCCTTCTCCCGTAATCATCCGCATATCCATTGCATCCTGATGGAGCAGACGAGCCTGGCGAACCTGTCTTCGCTTCTCGACGGCTCGGCGGACCTGTGCTTCATCGCCTCTTCGGCAGCGGTGCCGCCCGACGTCGTCACGATCCCTGTTTTGAACGACCACCTCGTCGCCATCATGGAGCCGAGCCACCCGCTTGCAAAAAAGGCTAGCCTCGAATTCCGCGAAACCCTTGATTTTCCCCATATTGGCATAGGCGCCACCAGCGCCCTGTCGCTGCAACTCGACCAGATGGCGACGCAGAGCGGCCGGGCGGTCGATTGCAGGCTGCGCGTCACAACCTATGACACAGCGCGATATCTCGTTTCCTGCGGCATGGGTATTGCGGTTCTTCCCGGAAGCGTCATCACTCCTTTCGCGGACAAAAGGCAGCTGGCCGTCTTGCCGCTGAAAGATGGTTGGGCCAGTCGCCAGATATTGCTTTGCCATCGCGACGGCGGCACCAGCGCCGCCGCCCGGGTTTTTATCGAATCGTTGAAATAGTATCCGGGTTACGAACCTATTATACCAACGAACAGGTCTTGGCGGAGTAACGCTCGGCGTGTTAGAAGCATGATACATCGGACAGGAAGGATGACAGTTCGTGTTGCGAAGCGAGCCAATTCGGCGGCGGCGGCTTTACGAGGAGATCTCGAGCCGCATCGAAGCTGCGATTATTTCTCAGGACCTGCAACCTGGCGATATTCTGCCATCCGAGCGCGAACTGATGGAGACGTTCGGCGTGGGCAGGACGGCGGTCAGGGAGGCACTGTTCGCTCTTCAGAAGAGTGGTCTGGTGAAGCTGACGAACGGCCAGAAGGCTGTTGTCGCCAAGCCTACCGCCGACAGCCTGATCAACGAACTGTCAGGCCCTGCTCGCCATGTGATTGCAGAGCCGGAGCGGTTGCGCCAACTTCAGCAGGCTCGCGGCCTCCTGGAAGGGTTTCTTGCCCGGATCGCCGCCCAGCGAGCAACGCCGCAGCAGATCGCGGAACTCGAAAAAGCGCTCGTTGCCAACAGGGAGGCCATCGACGATTATGAAAAGTTCGTCGAGACGAACATCGCCTTTCACTACGGTATCACATCGATAACCGAGAACATTTTCATAGAGGGACTTCATCGGGCGATCTACGTCTGGCTGAAGGATCAGCGCACCGTCTCTGCGCGAGCCCCGGGGGCCTGCGAATCGGCATATGGCTGGCACGAGAAGATTTTCGAAGCGATCCGTGACCACGATCCCGACAGGGCCGAACAGGCGATGATGCAACACATTTCCCAGGCCCAGGATGCCTATTGGCGTGTCATTGAGGCAGAGGCGGAGGTATCCGCCCGATGAACAGTCCTGTAGCGGATTCCGCAGCAAGCCGCTTGGTGCGATTAGGCACCGCCCTGATCAGCGACATTCTGGACGAGGCCGGTTTTCACGCCAATGTCATCTCCAACGCCATCGGCCCTTATGGCTCCCGGAAGCCTTTCTGCGGCCCGGCGACCTGCGTCCGCGGCATAGCGAAAGTCGTCACCTCCACCTCCCCCGCCCCGGCGGCCATGCTGCCGACATATCAGTTGCCGTCTTTCGTAAAACACGGCCATGTTCTGGTGCTCGACACGGGGAATTTCTATGGCGGCGCCGTCGTCGGCAGCATGCTGTTGCGCGACATAGCCGCATGCGGGGTTGTCGCAATCGTGACGGATGGGCTTGTGCGTGACGTGGAGGACATCCCGCGTTCAGGCCTGCCGCTGGCGGCTGCCGGCGCCACGCCGCTCAACAGTGCCCGACGATGGTCGATCATCGAGGAGAACTGCGTTGCGATCATGCCTGCCCAGGGCGGCGGGACGGTCCGCATCACGCCGCTGGATCTCGTCGTCGGCGACGCGGACGGTATCGTCGTCGTACCGTCGGAACATGCTGAAGCTATCGCCGACATGGCAGAAGAAGTCGCTCGCCGAGAAAGCCTTCTCAACAAGACCGTTGTGGATGCCAACCCTGCGGGCGTGGCGCGGGCGCGGGCCCAGCGTTTTTCGGACACCACGTGGCTACGTGGGAAATAACGGCCTTCAGGGTATACGATGATGACAAAGATCAAGTTCGAAGGACGCATGCTGTTTCTCGTCGATGACGAGCAGGTCATGCAGGCGCAGTTGAATGGCGACAGCCCGTCGATAGATCACGTCCGGCTTCGCGACGATATTTCCACCGACGAGATCACGCCGCTCCCCGTGCTCGTCAATTTCGACGCAACGCTGGGCCTCTACGCGCATACCGGTTTCAAGGCGGGCCTAGCCCGGCCGATCGGCGAGCGGGCTATATTGGACGGCGGTTTCTCCGTGCTCGTCGGCGGTAGCCGTTACGGCAAGGGGTCGTCGCGCGAACACAGCCCGCTTGCCGAATATTCCGCCGGCGTGCGGCTTGTCATCGCCAAGAGCTTCGAGCGGATTTATCGACAAAATTGCGACAATATAGGGCTGATCACGAGCACCGACTTCTCGCTGCTGGAAAAGATCCGCAACGGTGAGGAAATCGACATCGACGTCCTCACGCAAGGCCGCGACGCGCTGGCCGCAGCCATTCTGAAGACTGGCGGGCTGCTGAGCTTCGGACAGCGCTTCATGCGGGACGTCGATGTCGGAACAGGCGATTCGGACGGCCGTCCCCGCACGTTGGTCGAGAAGATCATGGCGCGCCATGCTTTGAAGATCGAAGGCAGGAACTGGGACATGCGGCCCGGAACGGGCGGATTCGTACGCGCCGACTTTCGCTTCATCCATGAATATTATACGGGCATGGCCGCTCATATGCTGGCCTCCCGGTTCGGCGAACAGTTGAAGCTTCACGATCCGGAAAGCATCATTCTTTTCGAGGACCACAATTCCTATTCGCATCGCAGCCCCACGCATGTCAGGAACAATCTGCTCGGCGGAATCCGCAACCTGTCGGTCGCGCATCGGGCCTTCGCGGCGAAATACGGCCTGAAGGATCATGGCTATCTGGTTGGCGAGGAAGGCTCCGAAGGCATTTCCCACGCAATGATGGCAGAACTCTACGCCCTGCCGGGCCAGATTCTCGTCGGCACCGATTCGCATACGCCGCATTCCGGGGCGCTCGGCTGTTTTGCCTATGGGGTAGGCACGACCGACATGGCGAATGCCTTCGTCACCGGCGCCTGTCGGCTGACCGCGCCGGAAAGCCTTCTGATCCGCATCGAAGGGCAGCGCATGCCCGGCGTCACCGCGAAAGATATCGTCCTGCATCTGCTCGCGGATCCCCGGATCAAGGCGGGCGGCGGCGTGGGCAAGGTGTTCGAATTCGCCGGACCCGCCATCGAGGCAATGTCGACGGACGAGCGGGCGACACTCACCAATATGACTGCCGAACTCGGCGGGTTGACCGGTATCGTTGCACCGGACGAGGAAACCGTCCGCTTCATCCGGGAGCGTCGCGGTGTCGACATCGTCATTGAGGACTGGATGCACAGCGACGCCGACGCGATCTACTCCGGCGAGATCGTTATCGACTGCTCGACGTTGGGGCCGATGCTTGCTTCGCCCGGAGACCCCGGAAATGGCATTGCTCTCGCCCAGCTCGGAAAGATCGTGAAGATCGACATCGCCTATGGCGGATCGTGCACCGCCGGCAAGCGCGAGGATTTCGATCATTACCACGAAGTGCTGCGCTGGGCGGCAGATCGCGGCCTCAAGATCGCAGATGGCGTCACCCTTTTTCTCCAATGCGGAACGGTGCAGGTTCGCGACTACTGCGTTTCCAAAGGGTATCTGGACACGTTCCGCGAGGTGGGTGCGGAAATGCTGCAGCCGGCCTGCGGAGCATGCGGCCAATGCGGGCCAGGGGTCTCCACGCGTGCCGACGAGGTCACGATCAGCGCCATAAACCGCAATTTTCCCGGCCGCGGAGGGCCTGGCTCGGTTTGGCTTGCAAGTCCGCCCACTGTGGCGGCGAGTGCTGTCGCCGGGGAAATCCTGTCCTTTGAAGAACTGAAGGCGCGATACGCTTAAACGCGTAATTGCCAATACCTGTCGGATGGTATAATAGGTGGAATGCGGCATGGAGGAACAGGGCCGCCGTATCGCCGCGGATGGAGCAAGTCCCGGCGATGGGTTCAAGACTTGGAGGAGTTCTATGAATCGTCGTGAATTGTTGAAGAGCGGGCTTGCAGCGACCAGCGTGCTCGCCATGCCGCGATTGGCCCGCGCCCAGAGCGCATCGCTGTTGAAGTTTATCCCGGGCGCCAATCTGGCCATCCTGGATCCGACCGCCAACACGTCCGCCCCGACCCGCATGCATGGTTACATGGTGTTCGACACCCTCTACGGGCTCGATTCCAAGTTTCAGCCCCACCCGCAGATGGTCGAAGGGCATACGGTATCCGATGATGGCAGAAACTGGAAGCTGACGCTCAGAGAGGGGTTGAAGTTTCACGATGGCGAGCCGGTTCGGGGACGCGACGTGGTGGCAAGCATCAATCGCTGGGCCAAGCGCGACAGCTACGGCAAGATTCTGATGGCGGCGACCGACGAGTTGACTGCGACGTCCGACAAGGACGTGACGTTCCGTCTCAAAAAGCGCTTCCCGCTGCTGCCGGCGGCGCTCGGCAAGGTCGGCGCCCTCGTGCCGGTCATCATGCCGGAGCGTCTGGCCAACACCGATCCCAGCAAGCCGCTGAGCGAAATGGTCGGCTCCGGTCCCTTCCAATTCCTGGACAAGGAATATTCGCCAGGCGCCCTGGCCGCATATAAGAAATTTGCGGGATATGTGCCGCGTGCGAACGGCCCCGAGGGTCATGGCTCCGCACCCAAGATCGTCCATTTCGACAGGGTCGAATGGCATATCATTCCCGATCCTTCCACGGCACTGGCATCGATTCAGTCCGGCGAAATGGACTGGTGGGAAACGCCCCTACCCGACTTCCTTCCCATGTTCGAGGGCAACGCCGATTTCAAGATCGTGCCGTCTAGTTCTCAGGTCATGTTCCTGCGTCTCAATCACCTCACCGAGCCGTTCAACAATCCTGCCATCCGCAGGCTTGTCCTGTCCTGCATTGACCAGGAGATGATCATGCAGGCTGTGGGCGGAGCCGGCAAGTGGCGTGCGAACTTGGGCCTCTATACCGGTTCGATGGAAAACGAAGCCGGCTACAAGGACGCATTCAAAGTACGTAAGGATTTCGACAATGTCCGCAAGGAATTGACGGCCGCCGGTTATAAGGGCGAGCGGCTGGTCATGCTTGTTGGCACCGATGGTGGTCGGAATCTCGCGGCAAGCCAGGTCGGTGCCGACATTTTCAAGAAGATGGGTTTCAACGTCGATTTCCAGACGATGGACTGGGGTACCGCCTCCCAGCGCAGGACCAGCATGGAACCGCTCGACAAGGGTGGATGGAGCTGCTTCTTCGTTGGCGGAGATTCTGAATACTTCCTCGACCAGGCGACTAATTTCTTCGCTCGCGGCAACGGCAAGGCCGGCTGGTTTGGCTGGCCGACGAGCGAGAAGCTGGAGCAGCTGACCACGGAGTGGTTCGATGCGCCGGACATCTCCGCACAGAAGGCGATCGCCGAGAATATCCAACTGCAGGCTTGGAAGGATGTGCCTTACATTCCTTGCGGGGAACTTCAGTCGCCCGGTCTGGCGCGCGGCAATCTGAGCGGCTTCGCCGCCGGCTTTCCGAAATTCTACGGCGTCAAACGCGTGTAGCTGGCCGGCGGCCGACGCCAGATTTCATGCCATGAACTACAGGCGCGGCCACGCCGCGCCTGTAGTCGCCTGTTACCAAGGAGTGTTCAAGGTCATGTTGCGTTATATCTTGAGGCGCTGCGTGTCTACTCTGCCGGTCATACTGGTAGTCGCGGTCTTCATCTTCAGCCTGCTTTACATCGCGCCGGGCGATCCGGCGCTGATCATCGCAGGCGATCAGGCCAGTCCGGAAGTCGTCCAGCGTATCCGAGAACAGCTCGGGCTCAATCAGCCTGCCTATATCCGCTTCTTTTCCTGGTGCGGGAGTATCCTGACCGGTGATCTCGGAACCTCGGTCCTCAGCGGCAAGCCGGTTTCGGAACTGATCGCACAGCGTATTCAGCCGACGGTTTCACTGATGCTGGTCACCTTGGTTATGTCGGTCGGTATCGCCGTTCCGCTTGGCGTTCTGGCAACGTGGCGGCGCGGACACCTGACGGACAGGCTGACGATGCTGTTCTGCGTCGCGGGTTTCTCCCTACCCGTCTTCGTCACGGGCTATCTACTGGCCTATGTCTTCGGGTTGCAGCTTCGCTGGCTTCCAGTCCAGGGCTATAGCCGGATCGAAAACGGCATATGGCCCTGGTTCCGGAACCTGATCCTGCCCGCCGCTGCGCTGAGTTCTGTCTATATCGCCCTGATCACCCGCATTACCCGCGCCACGCTTCTGGAAATCATGGGCCGCGATTACATCCGCACGGCCAGAGCAAAAGGCATGTCGGTCGCGCCGATCCTGTTCATCCATGCTTTGAAGAACGCGGCCGTGCCGATCATTACGGTCATCGGCACCGGCGTCGCACTCCTGATCGGAGGATCTGTGGTGGCCGAAAGCGTATTCGCGATTCCCGGTCTGGGACGGCTGACGATCGATGCCATCCTGAGCCGCGACTATCCCGTCATACAGGCGGTCGTTCTGATTTTCTCGCTGAGCTACGTGGTCATCAACCTGATCATCGACCTTCTTTATACCGTGTTCGACCCGAGGATACGCTATTGACCGACATCAGCATTCCTGACGTCCGGCGCCAGTCCCTGAGCGTCATCCTGAACGATTGGCTGGCATTAGCCCGCAGGCATCTGCTGATCGCCGTTCCCGGCACGATCTTGTTCGTCCTCTGTCTGGTCGCCATCTTCGCCCCCTTTCTCGGCACGGTGGACCCCGCCGCGCTGTCTCCCGCCAGTCGCCTGCGCAATCCTTCCTCCGCCAACTGGTTCGGCACCGACATGCTCGGCCGCGATCTCTATTCGCGGGTCGTCTATGGCAGCCGGGTTTCGCTCGTGGTGGGACTTTCCGTGGCTTTTCTGTCTTCTCTGGCGGGCATTCTGATCGGCACGGTTTCGGGCTTCATACGGTGGCTCGATCCGATCGTCATGCGGATCATGGACGGGATGATGTCGATACCGCCCATCCTGCTGGCCATCGCGCTCGTCGCGCTCACCCATGGGTCGCTGCTCAACGTCATCGTCGCGATTACCATCGCCGAAATCCCCCGGACCTCACGGCTGGTGCGTAGTGTCGTCCTGTCCATTCGAGAAGAGCCTTACGTGGATGCCGCCATCACCGCGGGTTCCACGGTTCCCAGGATCATTTTCAAGCATATCCTGCCTAACACTGTGGCGCCGATGATGGTTCAGGCGACCTACGTCTGCGCCGCAGCAATGATCTCAGAATCCATCCTGTCTTTCATCGGTGCCGGCCTCCCCCCCATCATTCCGAGCTGGGGCAACATCATCGCGGACGGGCGCACGTTCTGGCAACTCAAGCCGGCGATGATCTTCTTTCCAGCCCTCTTCCTCTCGGTCAGCGTCCTTGCCGTGAACCTGCTGGGCGACGGCATGCGGGAAGCGCTCGACCCAAGAATTGCGAAAGGCCGCTGAATGGCATTGCTCGAAATCGAAAACCTGCAGACTGACTTCGTCAGCCACGGCGGATCCGTTCGTGCCGTAAACGACCTGTCGTTTCAGGTGAACTCCGGAGAGATCGTGGCACTGGTGGGAGAGTCGGGCTGTGGCAAGTCCGTCACCTCGATGTCCGTCCTACGGCTGCTACCCGAAGCCACGACACGCACAGACGGAGTGATCCGCTTCGACGGCATCAACCTTCTCGATTTATCGGAAGCGGAAATGCGCCGGCTACGCGGCAAGGCCATCGCCATGGTTTTCCAGGAGCCGATGACGAGCCTCAATCCCGTCCTGACGGTCGGCCGACAGATCCAGGAGACGTTGAAAATACACGAAAAGTTGAGCCGGGCGCAGGCAAGGCAGCGGGCGATCGACATGCTGACACTGGTCGGCATCCCGGCGCCGGACCAGCGGATCGACGAGTACCCTCACCAGCTCTCGGGCGGCATGCGGCAACGGGTCATGATCGCTATCGCGCTCGCCTGCAATCCGAAGCTTTTGATCGCGGACGAGCCGACGACCGCGCTCGACGTGACCATTCAGGCGCAGATCCTCGATCTGATCCGCGACCTTAACAAGAGGCTGGGTTCTGCCGTCATCTTCATCACCCATGACCTCGGCGTCGTGGCCGAAGTTGCTGATCGGGTGATCGTCATGTACGCGGGACGGAAAGTCGAGGAGGCGCAGGTCGACGCGCTCTTCACGGATCCCCGCCATCCCTATACGAAGGGTCTGCTTGGGGCGATGCCGGTGCTCGGCTCTTCTCTCTCCGACGAGGCCCCGCAATCACTGGCCGAGATCCGCGGCCAGGTGCCAGCCTTGAACAAGCCGATCGTCGGTTGCGTCTTCGCTTCCCGTTGCGATCTCGCATTCGAGCGCTGTCGGCACGAAGCCCCGCTTATGACCCGGCTTGGCGACGGTCACGCGGTGGCTTGCCATTTGGAAGGAGGCGCCCATGCTTGACAGGACCGATCAGAAGCCTCCGGTTCTCGCAGTCGAGAATCTCAAGAAGCACTATGTTCTCGGCTCGTCCTGGCTGAGCGGGGAAACCAAGACCGTGTTTGCGCTGGACGGCGTCTCGCTGTCGATTGCCTCGCACGAGACCTTGTCGATTGTCGGTGAAAGCGGCAGCGGCAAGACGACACTCGGCAAGGTGGTCATGGGGCTCATCCCGGCTACGGCCGGCCAAGTTCATCTCGACGGCAGGAGGATCGACAATCTTTCCGCCGCGCAATTGCGGCCCTTACGGCGGGACATGCAGCTGATCTTTCAGGATCCGTTCAGCAGCCTCAACCCGCGCATGAAGGTTCGCGACATCATCGGCGAACCCATTGTCAACTTCGGCCTGGCCTCGAACAAGAGCGAACTCAGAGCTCTGACCGCCCAGCTACTTGAAAAAGTCCGCCTTCCCGCCGAGGCCGCGGACCGCTATCCGCATGAATTCTCCGGCGGCCAGCGCCAGCGGATCGCCATAGCCAGAGCGTTGGCGCCCGGCGCGCGCTTCATCGTCTGCGACGAGGCCGTATCGGCGCTCGACGTCTCCGTGAAGGCGCAGATCATCAACCTTCTGCAGGAATTGCAGAATGATCTTGGACTGACGCTGCTGTTCATCAGCCACGACCTTGCCATCGTCGAGCACCTCACCCATCGCGTCGGCGTCATGTATCTGGGAAAAATCGTCGAGATCGCGGATCGACGGAGCCTCTTCAGGGCGCCGCAGCACCCCTATACGCGAGCGCTGCTGTCCGCCGTGCCTGTGCCGGATCCGCAGCGCCGCACCACGCGGATCGCGCTCAAGGGCGACATTCCGAACCCGATGAATCCGCCGTCCGGCTGCCGCTTCAGGACACGGTGTCCCTTGGCCTTCGAAAGGTGCCAGCATGAGGAGCCGATATTGCGACCGCGCGGGTCGGACGGACATCTTTCGGCCTGCCACCTGGATGAACTTCCAGTGGCGACGGCTTCTGTACACGACCACAGGAAGACGGGTATCCGTTATGCCACAATCTGAAACCGGACTGCGCGATACGGGTATTCCTCCCCTTGGAGATAAGGATGCCGCCGTTTTACCCAAAGGCGCAGACCAGTTTTCCTGGTCGCCGGAGCAGAAGCTGGTCGCTCACCGCCACATGAACCTGCTGTTTCCGAGTCAGATCATCCATGCATCTCAAAGCGTGTTCTCCCTGAATAAGCGCCCCGACATATCCGTCGAATACAGCACCCGGGGGGATAGGCTCGATATCGACGGGTATATGAAGCGGACCAATGTGACCGGCCTGCTCGCCATCAAGAACGGCGAAATCGTCTTGGAACGTTACGACGGAGGAAACAATGAAAAGACGGTCTGGGCCTCCCGATCGATGGCGAAATCGATCACCTCGACCCTTCTCGGGATTGCTTTCTCGAAGGGCTTGATCAAAAACTTAGACGAGCCTGTTTCTGTCTATGTTCCTGAACTTACGGGAACGATGTACGAAAAGGTCACGATCCGCCAGAACCTCCAGATGACCTCAGGCATCCCCTATACCGAGGATACGCTCAATCCCTCCACCGACATCTTTCCGCTGCAAGCCTGCACGCTGAATGGTCGCAAAGGGGATTTCGTCCGTTTCCTCGTCTGGCTCGGCAGCAAGCAGAACGTCAGGCCGTCGCCTGCGGGCTCGGTTTTCAACTATTCGACAGCGGATTCGGTCCTGAACGGCCTCATCGTTGAGCGTGCGACCGGGCTCACACCGCCGGCCTATCTCGAGCAGGAAGTGTGGCAGCGTTTCGGGATGGAGCGTGACGGCTTCTGGAACATGGAATCCGAAGATGGAAGTGCCTTCGCCGGCTCCGGGGTCGGCGCCTGCCTCCGCGACTACGGCCGTTTCGGGCTGTTTGTCCTTGGTGGTGGAGGTCTGCCTGACGGCAATCGACTCCTCAACGAGACCTGGCGCAGGGACATGGTGACGCCATCGAGCGCCTCGTTGGATGTCTCGTCGCCCTACGGCTTCCAATGGTGGCTGCATGAATTCGGCGACGTCCTGTCCGCCAAGGCCGGAACCATCAATCCGTCCGACCCGCAAGCGCCGGCATTTCGTCCGCGTGGGAGCGAGAAGATCTTTTACGCCCTAGGCAGCAGCGGCCAGACCATCCTGATCAATCCTTCCGAAAACCTGGTCATCGTAAAATGGGCTGTGTGGAATGGGGCGAGGTCCGAACTAGGACGCTACGAGGACGCAGCCTTTTTTGCTGCGATCACGGAAAGACTTCATTGAAGTCAATAAGCTGGTTCTCGACGTGGAACTAGGAGACCTGTGCGCGGACAGGTTTTCCGATTGTATTTTCTATGTTTTCTCAGGCTGGGTGCGCTATGCGGCAAGCTTTGTCGTTCTGATGTTCCTTGGTTAGGCGACGGCTCGCCTTGCATGTCGTTCCACGGGCTATCCGGTCGCTGCAATGATCTTCAAACTCCGTTTCATATTGTAGACGATGGCAGTCAGGCGAATTTGAACACCTGCCTTTGCTAGCCCTCGCCTCCGGCGCAGGCCATAGCTTCGTTTCCATGTGCCGAAGATCTTCTCCATCCGACCGCGGATGCGGTGGATCGGTTGGTTCCACGCCTCAAGGCTTGCTCGTATTTCGGCCTCGTCGCGCCCCCACATTCCAGTGGCGATAACACGCGGCCTGCCGCCTCTGGCAATGACCGCCTTGCCAAAATGGTCACCGCGATAAGCGCTATCGGCATAAACATCGCCGGGATTGTCCGGCAGTGCATCAGGACCAGCCTTTCCGTCGTTGATATTGGCTGGGGTAACGGCGATCTCCTCGACAAGAGCCGTATCGGCGTCAGCGCCTACATGCGCCTTGAAACCATGGACCGCCGGGCGACCCTTGTGCTTGACCCAATGACCCTCGCCATCATCTTCACTGCCGAAGCAATAATCGTCGCATCGACAAGGGTGCCGGTCTTCACCCGAATTGCCCTGGCCTTGAGCTGGCCGGTGATCGCGTCGAACAGGCGTTTATCCAGACCATGAGCGACAAAGCTCCGGCGAAACCGAACGAAGGCAGTGCGTTCTGGTGTCGGCTCTGAACGGGAAAAGCCGCAAAACCAACGAAACGAGGCACGATCATCCAGAGCTTCGGCAAGCTTCACGTCCGACAGGTCGACAGCAGCATCGCCTTGAACAGGGCCAGGGGTGGCCAGGCCGGCTCGCCCTTGGCCGCGCACGATATCACCACGAGCGCTTGATCAACCGGTGCCCAATCGATCAGACCGGTAAGATCATCGAGCGACGACGCGCCATGCCGACCAACTGCAAATCCGAATGCTTCCTGCCCAATCCGGCGACGGCTCATCACACACCTCCATCATTCGACAAACCAATTGAATCATCAATGAATTCAGCCGTCTACAAATTTCCGCGCACAGGTCTCACTAGCTGTCGAATCTATGAAGGTTGTTCATCTGACGGGTCGGTGAGAGATTGGGGTTGCGAGACCAACCAATCATCATCGGAGCCGCCAGATGAACATTCATAAGCATGCACGCATGACCGTTCGTGGTCGAGTCCTTCTTGTTCAACGCATCGTGGTCGAAGGCTGGCGGGTCGAGGTTGCAGCCTCTGCGTCAGGGATTTCGATCCGGACGGCCTACAAATGGTTGTCGCGGTTTCGCGCAGGCGGCGAGGCATCGCTTCACGACCGGAGTTCTGCGCCGACGCGGAGGCCGCATGCGACGCCGCCGGATCGGATTGGCGCGATCGAGGCCCTTCGACGCCAGCGCCTGAGTGGTCCGGTCATCTCTCGCCGTCTGAGCCTGCCCCGATCGACGGTGGGTGCTATCCTGCGCCGGATCGGGCTCGGGCGACTGTCATCGCTCGATCTGCGGTCGCCAGTGCTGCGCTACGAACGCCAGCATCCCGGCGAACTGATCCATGTCGATATCAAGAAGCTCGGCAGGATCGACGGGATCGGACACCGGATCACCGGCAACAGGACGGGCCAGAGCAGCAGGCGTGGCACTGGCTGGGAATGCCTGCACGTTGCCATCGACGACGCGTCCCGGCTCGCTTACACCGAGGTTCTCCCGGATGAGAAGAAGCAGACCACCTGTGGCTTTGCTCGTCGCGCGGTGGCCTGGTTCGGCCGCAACGGCATCGTCATCCAGCGCCTGATGAGCGACAACGGCAGTGCCTACAAGAGCTACGACTTCCGCAATCTTCTCGCCGAGCTCGGCATTCGTCACATCCGCACCCGACCCTATACGCCACGCACCAACGGCAAGGCAGAACGCTTCATCCAGACCTCACTCAGAGAATGGGCTTACGCCGCTCCCTACAGTTCATCGCGAGAACGAACCACCCGGATGTCGGCATTCATCGACAACTACAATCTCAACAGACCTCACTCAGCTCTCAAAGGGTTTGCACCCTTCCAAAGACTGAACAACCTTCTTGGAAATGACAGCTAGGCCGACCAGTTTGAAAGTCATTGTTTGTCCGCGCGCGCTGAGCCAGGATTTGCTCGTCGGCATGAGCGACGCGGAATTCGATGCCAGCCTCGGCAAGGCCGTCGACCAGATTTTCGAGGCGAGCTCTATCAAGATCTGATCTTTAGGTTGCTTGAATATCCTGAAGGCTCGTCCTTTCGGATCGGCCTCCTGTCCAGCTTGTCAGGCAGCACGTTTTCATGATGTCCTGATGCTTAATGCAGCACGCCCGTGCCTCTTCGACTTGAGAAGGTACGGGCGTTCAAATTATAAAAGTTTGACGAATGGCTATTTGTCAGCCGTGATCTTGGCCGGAAGATCGACGCCCTGGAACTTCTTGTAGATCTCGTTCAGCTTGCCATTGGCGAGATTGGCCTTGACCCAGCCGTTGACGGCATCTTCCAGTGCCTTGTCGCCCTTGCGCAAGCCCACGCCGACATCGAATTCGGCGATGGTGAACTTCTGCTCGATCTGCCGTCCCGGGTTCTGTTCCGCAACACGGGCGATAGTCGCCGGCTCCTGCACAACGATATCCACCTGACCGCTGACCAGAGCCGTCATATTGGTGGATTCGTCATCGAAGCGGACGATTTCGAGGCCCGGAATTTCCAGCTTCGACAGAACCGTGTCGCCGGTCGTGCCGCGGGTCACTCCGACGCGTTTGTTGGCAAGATCCTTCTGCTCCTTGAGGTTCATACCCTTCGGCGCTGCGACATATTGAACGGCGCTGGCATAGGGAACCGAGAAATCGATAACCTTCTGGCGCTCGGGCGTGATCGAGAAGGTGGAGATCACCACATCCGCCTTGTTGCTGATCAGGAAGGGCACACGGTTCGGGCCGGTGACCTCGACGATTTCCAGCGAAACGCCGAGATCCTTGGCCAATAGAACGGCCGTTTCGTAGTCGGAACCTGTCGGCTTCAGATCCTTGTCCTTGAAACCCCATGGCGGACGGCCGAATTCCAGCGCGACGCGGATCTTGCCGGCCGACTTGATGACGGCGAGCGAATCCTGCGCCATGGCAGGCATAGCCGTCAGCAGAACCGAGGCCGACAGAACGGCGCCCAGCAATGTTCTTCTCTTCATGATATTCCCTCCCGATGAGATTGAGATTTCTGGGATCAGTGTTCGGCTCCTTCGGAGATGAAGGCCGCCAGTTCAAGGGTCGAAGGGGTCTTGAGAATGTCGGACGAGCCCATCTCGTGGACCTTGCCGTCACGCATGTAGATGACGCGATCCGCCACCTTGCGGGCAAAACCCATTTCGTGCGTGACGAGAATCATCGTCATGCCGTCAGCGGCGAGCTGTTCCATGACGCGCAGGACTTCGCCAGTCAGCTGCGGATCGAGCGCCGAGGTGACCTCGTCGAACAGCATCAGCTTCGGTTCCATCGCGAGACCTCTAGCGATCGCCACGCGCTGCTGTTGGCCGCCGGAGAGCTGTTCGGGATAGGAATCCATCTTTTCCCTCAAGCCCACCTTGGCAATCACCGCTTCCGCGATCTGGCGCGCTTCCGCCCGCTTGATGCCCTTCACGAGCCGCGGCGCCAGCATCACATTCTCTGCGACGGTCAGGTGCGGAAAGAGATTGTAGCTCTGGAAGACGATGCCGACATCGCGGCGCAGCGCCTTCAGGTCGATATCTGCGCCTTCGAGCTTATGGCCGCAGATCGTCATCGATCCGCCCTGGATGGTCTCCAGCCTGTCCATGCAGCGCAGCGCCGTGCTCTTGCCGGAACCGCTCTGCCCGATGATCGCGGCGACCTCGCCCTTGTTCACCTCGAAGGTGACACCTTTCAGGATTTCCAGGCTGCCGAAGCTTTTACGGACGTTCTTGAGTTCAACGATTGGCGACATTGAGCTTCCTTTCGAGCGCCCTGCTCTGAACCGAGAGCGGATAGCAGACGGCGAAATACATCAGCGCGGCGATCCCGAAGTAGAGGAACGGCTGAAACGTAGAGTTGTTGATGATCTTTGCATTGTAGGAGAGCTCGGCGTACCCGACGACGAGCGAGGCGATCGAGGTGTTTTTGACGATCTGAACCATGAAGCCAACGGTTGGCGGCGTGGCGATGCGCAGGGCCTGCGGGAGGATGACGGTGCGCATCCGCTGCCAGCGTGTGAGGCCAAGGCACTCGGCCGCTTCCCATTGCGGTTTTGCCACCGACTGCAGGCAGCCGCGCCAGATCTCGCCGAGATAGGCGCTGGCATAAAGGGTAAGCGCGAAGGTCGCGGCCTGCAGCGGTGTCACGGCGTTGTAACCGAATATACCGGGACCATAGAAGCACAGGCCCATCAGCACCAGCAGAGGCAAGCCTTGCATCACCTCGATATAAACGGCCGCGCTTTTCGATACCGCTCTCGAAGGCGAGATGCGGGCAATTGCGATCAGGAAACCCAGGATGCCGCCAAACAGGAAGGTCAACAAGCTGAGCACGACCGTGCCCCACAGGCCCTCGAGAAGCGAGAGAATAAAGGTAGTGCTCATCGATGTCTCTCCCGTCTCAGAGCGATGTTCCGAGCTTGCGGCGCCGTGGGAAGAGCGCGAGCCCGAGAAGCGAGAAGCCTGTCCGAACCACGACCGCCAAGGCGAGATAGAGAACGCCCAGCACGACGAAGACTTCGAAATTGCGGAAAGTGTCGCTTTGGATGCGGTTCGACATGCCGAACAACTCCTCGACCCCGACCGACGACAGGATGCTGGAAGCCAGCATCAGCAACACGTACTGGCTTGAAAGCGCCGGATAGACTTTCTCCAGCGCCGGACGGATGACGACGTGCAGATAGGTCTGGATGCGGGAAAGGCCGAGGCATTCGGCCGCTTCCAGCTGGCCGCGATGGATCGATTCGATGCCGGCCCGGACGATCTCCGTCGTATAGGCACCGATGTTCACGGTCAGCGCGATCGTCGCGCCGACGAGGATCGGCAGGCGGATGCCCATGTTGGCAATGCCGAAGATCAGGAAATACGCCTGGATCAAGAGTGGCGTATTCCGGATGAACTCGACATAGAAGCCGACCACGATGCGTGCCCATTTCGGCCCGCCCGTGCGCACGACGGCGCAGAAGGCACCGATCAGAATGCCAAAAACCGTGCAGAAGAAAGTGAGGCGCAGAGTGATCCATATGCCCTGCAACAGCAGCGGCCAGTATTCCAGCACCGCGGCAAAATCGAATTGATAGGTCATGCGTCTCGTCGCCTCAGCATTTTGGTCTTATCGGGACTCGGCTATGATTTCCGGCGGAAGATCGGCGCCCTGGAACTGCTTGTAGATTGCCTGCAGCTTCCCGTTCGCGACGTTCTTCTTCACCCATTCGTCGACCCATTTCTTGAGTTCGACATCTTCCTTCCGCATGCCGATACCCATCGGGGCAGTCCGGAGCGGAAGCTTTGCTTCCAGGTTCTTGCCGGGATTTTTCTGGTTGATGATGGCGATCAGCGTGCTCGATTGAGCAACCAGGTCGAGCTGGTTGGACACCAGCGCCGTCATCGTCGTAGCCTCGTCCTCGAAGCGCACGACTTCCGCATCCGCAGGTGCCGACTTGGTGATGTCCGTATCGTTGGTGGTGCCGCGCGTCACGCCGATGCGCTTGCCCGCAAGGTCGGCAAAAGACTTGATGTTCATGTCCTTCGGCGCTGCGACATAGGTCGACGTACCCGAATAGGGCAGCGAGAAAGCAATGGTCTTCTTGCGCTCGTCCGTGATGGAGAGGGCCGAAATGATGATGTCCGCCCGATCCTGCATCAGGAAGGGAATGCGGTTTGCGCCATTGGTCTCGACGATTTCCATCTTGACGCCGAGGTCGGAGGCAAGAAGCTTCGCCGTACCGACTTCCGAACCGGTTGGCTCGAGCTTGTCGTCCTTGAAGGACCACGGCGGCACGCTGAGATCGATCGCGATGCGGATAACTCCTGCGGACTTGATCTTGGCAAGCGTATCCGCGGCCAGCGCGCTGCCCGTTATGGAACCCAACATTACCGCTGCGGTCAGCAGCATCTTCATGGTGCGCATTCAATCCTCCCGATTGACGTTGGCAATTAAAGAGAAAGTGGAAATTGTTCGCCCAGCGCGGCGACGTGCGGCATGAGCCCTTCGACGATCGCGGCATCGAGATAGACGCCGGTGTCACGCGCCTCCTGCATACGCAGCCGCGCCCTGTCTCCCGGCACACGAACCGCATCGA
This sequence comes from Neorhizobium puerariae, assembly GCF_042429745.1. NCBI lineage: Bacteria > Pseudomonadati > Pseudomonadota > Alphaproteobacteria > Hyphomicrobiales > Rhizobiaceae > Neorhizobium > Neorhizobium puerariae. The sequence continues at coordinate 43,700 of NZ_JBHMAA010000031.1, forward strand.
CACCCGGCCTTGGCGGGTTGGCATGGCAGGCATTCGTCAGCCACGTCATTTCGTCCAGGAAATTCGCCGAACTGCCAAAGGCAGCCGGGTCAATCACTTGCAGGAACGTATTCATCACGATGCCGGACAGGTTGTCCTTGCGACCGACACCGCACAGGCCCTGCGTCATGGCTTCAACAAGAAGCGCCATGGCATAACCCTTGTGGCCGTGATCCAGGCCGCCAACAGGCATCAGGGAGCCGCCGACCGAAAGCACCTGCGGATCATCCGTGGGACGTCCTTGCGCATCCAGCGCCCACTCGCCCGGATATCGACGGCCAGCTTGGGCCAGCTGGCCCGAGCGCTTGATCGTGGTGATCGAGCAACTGATATCGAGCAAGATCGGATCTTCGCGGGTCGGGATGCCGGCCGAAAGCGGATTGGGGGTGAAAATGCCTTCCGTTCCGCCGAAGGGCGCGACACCCTGGGAAGCCGGCCCGGAGCAGGCAAGGATCACCATCAGCTCCTTGTCGGTCAGCCGCGGCAGATAGGTTGCCAGCGCCCCGGTATGATGCCCTTCCGCGATCGTGACCGTGACGACGCCGAACTGGGCGACACGTTCCAACGCGCAATCGATGGCCCGGTTGACAAGCCATGCACCCGGCAGACGCCGGCCGTTCCATGCCACGCAGGCACCACGATCCGAAACACCCTGAAACTCGCCTTCCAAGTTCATGCCGCCGGCGCGGATTTCATCGAGATACCACGGCGCGATCACCAGGCCGTGGGTCGAATGACCCATCATGTCCGCCGTCAGCAGACAATCCGTCACCTCGGTCGCCATGTCCTGCCGCATTCCCGCGGCAAGATACACCTTGAGAATCAGCGCCCGGACCGCTTCGACATCGTAGCGGCTCGAGCCGGCCTGCTGGTGCTTGCGCTCACTTGGCATCAGTCACCTCCGGCGGCAGATCGATGCCGAAATTGCTCTTGTAGATGCCATTGAGGCTGCCATCCTTGAGGCTGGCGGCAATCCACTGGTTGAGCTTGTCGGCCAGTGCCATCTCGCCCTTTTTGACGCCAATGCCGGTCACATTGGTCTTCAGGACGATCTTCGGCTCCAGGCTGGAGGATGCGTTCTTCGCATTGAACGTCGTCAGCAAAGCCGGCGCCGTAACGTAGTAGTTGGCCTGGCCGCTCAGAAGCGCGGTGATCGACGTCGCATCGTCTTCGAAGCGGATGATCTCGGTGCCGGGCAGAGCCGCCTTGGTGATTTCCGTATCGTTGGTGCTGCCGCGGGTCACCGCAACGCGCTTGCCGACGAGGTCGTCGAGCTTGGCGAGCTTGTCGGTCTTCGGTGCGCCCACCACGATCTGGATGGCGCTGTAAGGCTTGGAGAAGTCGATGACCTTCTTGCGCTCATCGGTGATCGACAGGGTCGAGATGACGATATCTGAACGACCCGAGAGCAGGTAGGGAATGCGGTTTGCCGGCGAGGTCGGAACGAGTTCGACTGCAAGGACCCAGTCCTTGGCAAGCTTGTTGGCGATCTCGACTTCGGAGCCTGCATATTTGCCGCTCTCGTTGACCGACGAATAAGGCGGGGCTGCCGGATCGATGGAAATGCGGATCTTTCCGGCGGCCGTGATATCGGTCAACGCATCGGCATGCGCCATGCTAAAGGTGAGGCACAGAGCGGACATGGCGACGCCCACAAAGGCGAGTTTCTGAAGACGGCTGAAGCGATGCATTGGTTCCTCCCTTGGCATCTTACTCTCATATTTTGAGACGTTATGACGAATTCAACGAAACCTAAAGAGCAATATAAGGCTCAATAGATCTCCCGTCTCACTTCGTGAGAATTCGATTTATTGAGCTGCTTTAAAGCAATAGGAAGATGCCCAGAATTTCCCAGCCAGGCGTCTCTTCGACAGCCTTACCTCGCGTGGGCAAGCATGAATTCGAACAGAAGCTCGATCTGGCCCTCGAGCATATGCGTCCCGTCACGCGTGAAGCAGCCGATGCGGGCCGCCTCTTCGAGAATCCTCGTTGGTACCGGATCGGTGATGACGTCGGCGACAACCATATGCGGCGCGAGCTGAAGCGGATCGGCCGGTAGCGGATCGGAAGTCTTCATGCCCGCCGACGTGGCGTTGACGACGATATCGCAATCGCCGGGTATTGTGCCCGACGCCGTCACGCGCCCTGGATAGGCATCCTGAAGTTTCGCAAACAGCTTCTGCTGGTTTTCGGTGTTGATGTCATGGAAGGTGAGATGCCGGGCACCCTCTTCCAGCATCGAGACGCCGATAGATGAACCGGCGCCGCCAGCACCGACCATGAAGACATTCTTACCGGAGATTTCACGACCCGCTTTCAGTATGCCGGCCGTCAGACCAGCACCGTCGAAATTGTCGCCGAACCAGGTTCCGTCGGGCTCTCGGCGCATGGCATTAATAGCACCGAGCACTCTCGCCCGCTCCGAAAGCCTGTCGCAGAAGGCGGTGGCGGCGAACTTGTGCGGCAGGGTGATCAGGATGCTGTCGACATTCGGCATCGCCTTCAGCATGGGCAGAGCGCTGGTCAGATTGTCCCTCTCGATATGGAGGGGGACCAGCATCCCGTCATAGCTGGCGTTGCGCATGCGCTCCGTCAGCCAGCCCGGTGCCAGAACCTGGGCGATCGGCGAGCCGAGCAGGAAATGAACGCGCGTCTTTCCGGTGATATTGACCTGAGTCATGTCTTTTGTCTCCTCAAGCCTGGGTATAAGCCGTCTTCACCACGGTGAAGAACTCGGCCGCATACTTGCCCTGTTCACGCGGGCCGAAGGACGATGCCTTACGTCCACCGAACGGAACGTGGAAATCGACGCCTGCGGTCGGCAGGTTGACCATCACCATGCCAGCTTCCGAATTGCGCTTGAAGTGCGTCGCATATTTCAGGCTGGTCGTCGCGATGCCGGCGGAAAGGCCGAAGATCGTGTCATTGGCGGTGGCGAGCGCTTCTTCGTAATCCTTGACGCGGATGACCGAGGCGACCGGGCCGAAGATTTCTTCGCGGCTGATGCGCATCTGGTTGGTCGCTTCGGTGAAGAGGGTCGGCTGCAGGTAGAAGCCGGGGGTGCCGCGCTTCACGAGTTCGCCGCCGAAGGCAAGCCGGGCGCCTTCCTGCCTGCCGATCTCGATGTAGTCGGTGTCCTGCTTCAACTGCTTGTCGTCGACGACCGGGCCG